>NZ_PDCM01000002.1:3583125-3942500 GCF_008634025.1 Streptomyces albofaciens JCM 4342
CGTAGTCGTCCGCCGGGGAGCCCACGATCTCCTCGGGGGTGCCCAGCTGAACGATTTCCCCGTCCCGCATCAGCGCGATGCGGTCGCCGATGCGCAGCGCCTCGGCGAGGTCGTGGGTGATGAAGACCATGGTGCGGCCCTCGTCCTCGTGCAGCCGTACGACCTCTTCCTGCATGTCGCGGCGGATCAGCGGGTCGAGGGCGCTGAACGGCTCGTCGAAGAGGAGGACTTCGGGGTCCACGGCGAGCGCGCGGGCGAGCCCGACGCGCTGCTGCTGGCCGCCGGACAGCTGCCCGGGGCGGCGGTTCTCCAGCCCCGCGAGGCCGACCTTCACCACCATCTCGGCGGCGCGCTCGCGGCGTTCGGCACGCGGCACGCCCTGGATCTCCAGGCCGTACGCGACGTTGTCGAGCACCGAGCGGTGCGGCAGCAGGCCGAAGTGCTGGAAGACCATGGCGGCGCGTCGGCGGCGCAGTTCGCGCAGCGTGGACTTGTCCATGGCGCGCACGTCCTCGCCGTCCATGTCCAGGCCGCCGCTGGTCGGCTCGATGAGCCGGGTCAGACAGCGCACCAGGGTGGACTTGCCGGAGCCCGACAGGCCCATGACGACGAAGACCTCGCCCTTGTGGACGTCGAAGCTGACGTCGCGGACGGCGGCCGTGCAGCCGGTCCGCTCGCGCAGTTCGCGCGCGGACAGACCGGTCAGCTCGGTGTCCTCCGGGATGCGTTCGGCCTTGGGGCCGAAGACCTTCCACAGGTTGCGGACGGAGAAGACGACGTCCCGGGGGTCTTCGGCCGGCGGCGTGTCGACGGCCTTGCGGGGCCGGGGTATACCGGCTTCGGAGGCGGTGGCGGTCATCGGGCATCACCTCCCCGGGTCGGGGAGTCGACGAGCAGTTCGGCGGCCTTCTCCCCCACCATCAGTACGCCGATCATCGGGTTCACGGCGGGCATCGTCGGGAAGACCGACGCGTCGGCGATCCGGATGCGGGACAGGCCGCGGATCTTCAGCTCGGGGTCGACGACCGCCATCTCGTCGTCCTTGGCGCCCATCTTGCAGGTTCCCGCCGGGTGGTAGACGGTGTGCGCCGCCTTGCGGACCAGCTCGCTGATCTCCTCGTCCTCGGTCACGTCCGGGCCGGGGAAGACCTCGCGCTTGAGCCACTTCTTGAACGGCTCGGCCTCGGCGACCTTGCGGGCCAGCTTGATGCCGTCGACAAGGGTCCTGCCGTCGTAGTCGTCCTCGTCCATGAAGTACTTGAAGTCGAGCGCGGGCTTGACCTCGGGGTCCTTGGACGTGAGGTAGAGACGCCCGCGCGAGCGCGACTTGGGGATGTTCGGCGTCATCGACACACCGTGCTCGGGGCGTTCGTACCCCAGCCGCTCCGGATTGTCGGTGAACGGAATCTGGTAGAAGTGGAACATCAGGTCCGGGCCCTTGTGGTCCGGGTCCCGCTTCACGAACAGGCCCGCGTCGGAGTCCATCGCGGAGTTGCCCGGGATCGGCCCGTTCGTCTCCCACACGATCACCGACTCCGGGTGGTCGATCAGGTTCTCGCCGACGCCCGGCAGGTCGAGCTTGCACTCGATGCCCAGCGCTTCGAGGTCCCGCTTCGGCCCGATGCCCGAGTGCATCAGCAGCCGCGGGGTGTCCACCGCGCCGGCGCACACCAGCACCTCGCGCGCGGCCTCGACGTACACCTCCTCGCCGTCCTTGGTCCGGACGTGGACGCCCTTGGCGGTGGTGCCGTCCAGCTCCAGCTTGGTCGCCCAGGTCTCCAGCATCAGCGTGAGGTTGGGGCGGTCACCGGCCTCCATGTGCGGGTGGAGGTAGGCGACCGAGGCGGAGGAGCGCTTGTTGTTCTCCGGGTGGTACGACAGGTCGAAGAACCCGACGCCCTCCTCGAACGGCTGGTCGTTGAAGCCGACGACCTCGGGCACGCCGAGCGCGCTCTTGGTGGCCTCGATCCAGTCGGTGGCGATCTGGTTCTGGTCCTTCTTCGCCACCCGCACGATGTTGTTGCGCAGCTTGCCGAAGTAGGGGTCCATGTCCTTGGCGCCCCAGCCGGTGGCGCCCGCCGCCTCCCACTCGTCCCAGTCGGACGGCAGCGGCTTGAAGGAGATCAGGGTGTTGTGCGACGAGCAGCCGCCCAGCACCTTGGCGCGGCTGTGCAGGATGTGCGAGTTGCCGCGGGGCTGCTCGGTGGTGGTGTACTCGTAGTCCAGCTCGCCGCCGAGCAGGCCGAGCCACTTGCGCAGCGTCAGCACGTCCTCGCGGTCGATGTCGGACGGGCCGCCCTCGATGACGGCGACACGGACGCTCGGGTCCTCGGTGAGCCGGGAGGCGATCACCGATCCGGCGGTGCCACCGCCGACGATCACGTAGTCGTACACGGGCATGAGGTGGTGCTCCTTCTGCAAAGTTCGTGCGTGCGTGGTGCGGTGAACAGACGGGCCCTCAGCCCGCGAACCAGCGAACCGGTTCCGGCCGGAGGTTCTCGTAAACGTGCTTGCTCTCGCGGTACTCGTCCAGACCCGCGGGACCCAGTTCCCGGCCGATACCGGACTTTCCGAAACCGCCCCACTCGGCCTGCGGGAGGTACGGGTGGTAGTCGTTGATCCAGATCGTGCCGTGCCGCAGCCGCGCGGCGACCCGCCGGGCGCGGGCGGTGTCGGCCGACCAGACGGCGCCGGCCAGGCCGTATTCGGTGTCGTTGGCCAGCGCGACGGCCTCGTCCTCGGTCGTGAACGTCTCCACCGTCAGGATCGGGCCGAAGGTCTCCTCACGGACCACCTTCATGTCGCGGTGGCAGCCGTCCAGGACGGTCGGGCTGTAGAAGTAGCCGGTGGCCGGGCGGACATCGCTGGGCTCGGGGCGGCGGCCGCCGCAGCGCAGCTGAGCGCCCTCCTGAAGGGCGGACGCCACGTACGCCTCGACCTTCTCCAGCTGCTGCTGCGAGACGAGCGGGCCGCACTCGACGCCCTCGGCGGTGCCGCGGCCCAGCTTGATCTTCTCGGCGCGGCGGGCCAGTTCGGCGACGAAACGGTCCCGCACCGACTCCTCGATGATCAGCCGGGCACCGGCCGAGCAGACCTGGCCGCTGTGCGCGAAGGCGGCGTTCAGCGCCTGGTCCACGGCGGTGTCGAAGCCCTCGTCGGTGGCGCAGGCGTCGGCGAACACCACGTTCGGGTTCTTGCCGCCCAGTTCCAGTGCGATCTTCTTGGCGCCCGCGACCGCCGCCGAACCGGCCTTCGTGCCGCTGACCAGGCCGCCCGTGAAGGAGAACAGGTCCACGTCCGGGTGCTCGGCCAGCCGCTGGCCCACCGGGACGCCCGCGCCGGTGACGATGTTCGCCACCCCGGCCGGCAGCCCGGCCTCGACCAGCAGCTTGATCAGGTGCACGGTCGAGAGCGGGGTGACCTCGCTCGGCTTGATCACGAAGGTGTTGCCCGCGGCCAGCGCCGGGGCCACCTTCCAACTGGCCTGGAGCAGCGGGTAGTTCCAGGGCGTGATCATCGCGCAGACGCCGACCGGCTCGTGCACGACGACGCTGTGCACGTCCGGGCTCCCGGCGTCCACGACACGCCCGCCGCTCTCGTTCATCACCAGATCGGCGAAGTACCGGAAGGCGTTGGTGACGTCGTCCACGTCGACCCGGCCCTCTTCGAGGGTCTTGCCGGTGTCCCGGCTCTCTATGAGGGCGATCTCCTCGCGGTCGCGCTGGAGCAGGTCGGCGACGCGGCGCAGCAGGGCGGCCCGCTCGGCGACCGGCGTACGGGGCCACTGCCCGGCTCCGCCGTCGAAGGCGCGGCGCGCGGCCTCGACCGCCGCGTCGGCGTCCTCCGCGCCGCCCTCGGCGACGACTTCGAGCGTCTTCGCATCGGCGGGGTCCAGGATCTCCCGCGTGGCGCCGGATACGGCGGAGCGCCACACCCCGTCTACGTGAATCGTCTCGCTTGCCGACACGTCTGTTCTGCCTTTCGACTTCCGGTTTGTTGCCACTGGTTCACACCAGCAACGGGGACCCCTCCCCGGAACCCCTTTACCTATGCCGAAACTTCCGAGGAAAGTGACCCGACTCACTCTTACGGCCCCCGGATTGCAGGTTTGCGGGGGCCGATGCGGGTCACAGGTCAGTCCTTATGGCCCCCTTCCGGTCCCCCGTACGGCCCTGGCGGGCGCCGCGCGGACGGGTGAGCGTCGCCGGGTCCCGGAACGCCGCGACCGCCGCCGGCAGTACGACGATCGGCCGCGCGGCCGAGGTGGACACGGAGGGGGCGAAGGAACTGCCGAGGCTGGTCGGCGCGTGCGCGATGACGATCGCGAACACGCTGCCGCCGGTGCTGTTGAAGATCCACACCGACAGCACCCGCTGAGGAACTGCACGCCGATGAGCTGCACCAGTACGTACGTCCTCACATGGGGCAGCGGGCCGAGCAGGGGCAGCGACTCGAAGAAGGACCATGGGCGGGCGATTTCCGCAGGTCAGCGGGGGCTGTACGAATACGAGACAGGTCGGTACGGGTCGGTGCAGGTCGGTACGGATGCGTACGGATGCGTACGGATGCGTACGAATCGGTGTGGAACGACGCAGACCGGCGCAGATCGTCATGTATCGGAACGTGGCTAACGTAAGTGCCGACGAACGTCACCGGCTGCAACCAATGTGACCTTTGCCGGCGGCAGCGCCGGGGGCCGCGCAGCAGGGCGGTGGCGCGCTCGAAGCGGAACAGTCCCGCAGCCCCACGCCCGGCACCGGCCACCGGCCACCGGCACCGGCCACCGGCCACCGGCCACCATGTCCTCCGCCGTCCCGCCCGCCCTCAGACCCCGGTGCGCGGCGCTGCGCCGCCCTGGCGGTGATCACGGGGGCTGACGCCCCGTACCCGCTTGAAGGCGGCACTCAGCGCGAACGGGCTGCCGTAGCCGACACGCCGGGCCACCGCGCCGAGGGTCGCGTCCGGATCGCGCAGGAGGTCGGCGGCGAGTGTGAGGCGCAGGTTCGTCAGGTACGTCATGGGCGGCTCGCCGACCAGCGCGGTGAAGCGGCGGCCCAGCGCGGCGCGCGAGACGCCGCTCGCGGCGGCGAGTCCGGCGACGGTCCAGGCCCGTGCCGGTTCGGCGTGCAGCAGCCGCAGCGCGCGGCCCACCACGGGGTCGCCCTGCGCGTCGTACCCGCCCGGCGCCTCGGCCTCCGGCCGGGCGAACCATGCCCGCAAGGCGGCGGTCAGCAGCAGATCCAGCAGCCGGTCGAGGACGACTTCCTGCCCCGGCGCGTCCCGGCCGATCTCCACTTCGAGGAGCGGCACCAGCGCGGAGTTCCAGGTGTCGGCGGCCAGCCGCACCAGCGGCGGCAGCGCGCGCAGCAGCCGCTGATTGACCTCGCCGCGCATCTGGTACGTACCGCTGAGCAGGACCACCGGCCCGTCCGGACCGTCCCCCCAGGTCCGTACGCCGAGGCCCATCGCCTCGCACAGTTCCTCCCCCTGCGGGGTCGCCGAAACCTGCCCGGGGTGGATGACGACGCGCGGCGGGGTGGCCGGGTCGCCGGCGACGGTGTACGGGTCGGGGCCGCGCAGAATCACCACGTCACCGGGGTGCAGCGGGGTCGCGGCGGCCCGCCGGTCCCGGGGCTCCCCCACCGCGTCCGTAACCACCCAGCCTTCGCCCCGGGCCATCGTCACGACGGTGAGCGGCGCCTCGTCCTGGACGCGCAGCGACCAGGGCGGGGTGAGGACCGAGCGCATGAGGAAGGCGCCGCGGGCGCGCGGCCCGTCCAGCAGGCCGGTCAGGGCGTCCATGGCGTGAGCGTAGGACACGGCTGGACGCACGGACATGCGAGCGAGCCGCCCGGCCATGGCCCGTACCGGCCCGCCCGGCCTTCACTGGTCGGCAGGGCACGGGAGCCGCCGGCCCGCCGGACACCACCGACAGAGGACCGCCACCGGATGTACGACACCGCCCGCACCGCCGCCCTGTTCACCGCCACACTGGCCACGGGCCTCGTCGCGGGCCTCTTCTTCGCGTTCTCCATCGCCGTGTTGCCAGGGCTGCGCCAGGCCGACGACGCGACGTTCGTCACCGCGATGCAGCGGATCAACTCCGCCATCCTGAACGGGTGGTTCGCCCTGGCCTTCGTCGGCGCCCCTGTCCTCATCACCGCCGCCACCGCCCTCCACCTGCGCACCGGCGCCCGCCCCGCCCTCCCCTGGCTGACGGCCGCGCTCGTCCTCTACGCGGCGATGCTCGCCATCACCTTCACCGTCAACGTCCCCCTGAACAACGCCCTCGACGCCGCGCACGCGCCGGGTGAACTTTCCACTTTGCGCGCCCACTTCGAGGACAAGTGGAACCGCTGGAATCTGGTCCGCACGCTCACCACGACAGCGGCGCTGGCCTGCCTGATCCGCGCGGTGCTGGGCTATTCGTCCCTGTCGTCCGCCGGTTCGTCCTGAGCTGTCATTCCGGCCACCCACAAGGGCATCAGCCAGTGCACGACGAACGCCGAGATCAGCACGGGGAGGACCGCCCCGCCGACCGTCAGGCCACCGAGTTTGCCGACCACGATGCCGCCCGCCACGGCACCCAGCAGTACGTATGTGGTCAGGCGGTGGGCCAGGGCGCGCACCCGGTCGCGCTCGGCCAGTTGGCGCTCGTCGAGGACACGGGTCCGCAGTTCGAGGAGGCCGCGGGTGGCCGCGTTGATCGCGCCGGTCGCGACGCACCAGGGGAATATCAGCAGCAGCGGCAGGAAGCTGAGCCAGACCGTGGCGGTCGCGAACGCACTGAACAGTGCGGCCAGGCTCGCCACGGTGAGCAGTACATGCACGACGACGACCGTGCGCCGTCGCCCCACCGTCGCGTACAGCCCAGGGACCTCACGGCGGTTCATGAGGGCGTACATGCGCTCGTCGTAGCGCGTCCGCGCCCGGCGGGCGGTGGGGGTGGTACCGGTGGTCGTCACTGTTTCCTCCCGTAAACCTCGTCCGTGAGCGGGCGGAACGGCCGGAGGGAGAACAGCGCCTCCACCGGCAGCTCGAAGAACTCGGCCATGCGCAGGGCCAGATCCAGGCTCGGGTTGTACTGCCCGCGCTCGATGTAACCGATGGTCTGGTAGTGGGCGCCGACCGCGTCGGCCAGTGCCTGCCGGGACACCTTGCGCTCGGCGCGCACCATCGCCAGCCTGTTGTGCACCTGCTCGCTCATGTATAAGAAGTACTACATCGGCGAGTAGGAGCACAACAGCTCGGACGATCCGGGCTCAGTAAGCGCTGGGGCTGAAGTGCTGCAACGCCGTCTGCTGGATGCGCGCCTGGGCCGGCCAGTCGGCGTCGGGGCCCAGGACCAGGACGGCGAACTGGCGGCCGTCGGGGACCGTGAAGGCGCGGTCGGTGACGCGGGCGCGGACGCCGAGTTTTTCGCTGTCGTAGGCGTAGACGAGTTCGGTGGCGCCGGTGCTGAGGCCGATGTCGGTGACCGGGCCCAGGCTCATCTGTACGTAACCGGGTTTGCCGGCCAGGTCGCGGGAGGTGGCCTGGAGGGCTTCGCGCGGGGTGATGTCGGGCTCGGTGATCTCGAAGACCTGGAGGAGGTAGCGCTCGTCGGGGGCGGTGTAGAAGACGCCGTCCTTGCGTTCGGTGCGCTGCCAGCCCTGCGGTACGGCTATGGAGAAACCGGCGCTGTCCCGCGCCAGCCGGTAGCCGGACGGGAGCGCGCCCGAGGGTGAGCCGGAGGCGGTGCTGCCGTAGGGCGGGGTGTCGGTGGCGCCGGACGGCACGCCGGGTGGAGCGGTCGCCCCGCCCCGGTCCGGGGTCGGGGCGGTCGGCGAGGCCGACGTACGGGCGTCGGAGCGGACCGTGGTGTCGTCGCCGCCCCACAGCAGCCAGCCCCCGCCGAACCCCGCGGCCACCACCGCGACCGCCGCGCCGACGGCGACCGGCGTCGACCAGGTGCGCGGGCGCGTGGCGGGAGGGCTGGCGGACGGCGGGGCGGTGGGCAGCGGGTAGGGCGGGGGGTTGGTGGCGGCGGCGGTTTCGTCGGTGTAGAAGTCGGCGCCGGGCGGCTGCGGGCTTCCCGGACCGGGAAGGAAACCGGGCTTCGTCGGCGGTGGGCTCGTGTACGGCGCGGGTACCGGGCTGCCGGACTCCCAGCGCTGTTCTTCGTCGTTCCAGCGCGCCCCGCCCGCGCCGCCCCCTTGTGCGCTCATGCTCAGCCTCCCAGCAGCCCGGCCACGGCCTGGCCGACGGCGGCGCCGGACGCCAGCATTCCGGTCACCGCGCCGGCGTCCGCCAGCGCGGTGCGCAGCCGCCCGAGGCGGCCCGGGGCGGTCCGGCCGGTGGTCTCGATCTCTTCCTGCGCGTCGGTCAGTTCGGCGCTCAGCAGCGTGACCTGCGGCGTCTCGATGACCCTGGCCAGATCCTCGCGCAACTGCCGTACCGCGGCGAGCAGTTCCTCGTGTGCGGCGTCGATGCCGGGCGCACCGGGCGCGTGCTCGTGGTGGGTGACCGTGTTGTGGTCGCCGATGGCGAAGGCGCCGCGCACCTCGCCGATGTGGATGCCGCGGTCGCGTTCGTCAGCCGCTGCCATGTCCGCCTCCCCGTTGGTCCGCTGTGGTGCCGTGCGCGTGCCGGCCGTGGTCACGATTGTGCCCGGCCGCGCGCGGGTCGAGCCCGTACGTGCCGTAGGTAGGGGATGGGCGGCACGTACGGCGGGTGCCGTTCACCGGCCGGGTCCGGCGGGCTTGGCCGGGCGGTCCGTTTTGCCCGCCTGCGGGGCGGCGCCCGCGGCCGCGCCCGCGCCGGGCCCGCCGCCGACGCCGCCCAGCCCGCCACTGGTGATCGTGTTGTGGTCGCCGATGCCGATGGCGCCCTGCGCGGACTCGATGAAGACGCCGCCGTTGGTGACGTTGACGATCCGCTGCTCGAATTCGTCGGTCTGCCAGCCCGCTTCGTACAGCGCCATCCGTACGCCGCTGGCCACCCGGTCCTGGATGCTCTTCAAGTAACGGGTGACGTCCATCTCCTGGAAGAGCGAGGCGTCACCGTCGGAACCCAGCTCACGGACCGAGACGGCGGGCCCGTCGGGCAGCGCGCCGCCGTGGCCGCCGGTGAGCAGGCTCCACGCGGAGACGACACCGCGCCCCAGGGACGCGACGGCGCGCCCGGCGGAGCGCGGGGTCTGGGCGAGCGCCCACACCGCCTTTCCGAACGGGTTGTTGTTGCGGTAGCGGTGCGCGATCCGGTCGGCTTCCCGGTACAGGGCGCGGACCGGCCACAGTACGTGCGGCGCGACCTCCAGCATGAGCATGCCGCCCTGCGTGTGGACCCGTACGAAGACCGTCGTGACGATGCCCTCGCCCCAGCCGCCAACCCGGACGCGCAGGAAGTGCCGCCGGGTCTCACCGCCCTCCTCGACGGCGCGGGCCCGGTGCGCGGCGAAGCCCTCGCGGCCGTACGGGGCGGCGTCCCGGGACGGCAGCCCGGCCACCGGCAGGAAGACGCACTCGTCGACCACCAGCTCGCGCAGCCGGTCCCGCACCGCGGCGGCGGCCTGCGGCGAACCGTGCGCGGAGGGCACCCGGAGCGCCGCGACCAGGGGGATGATCCGCTGGAGGACGGCGTCGTTGTCGAGGGGGGTGGGGCCACCACCGGCATTCTTGGTGAGGGCCGGCGCCCCGTCCTCGGCCGGGCCCGGCGTCCCGTCCTTGCGCGGCCGCAGTTCCACCGACAGCGACCAGGTCTCGTACGGGGTGCCCGCGCCGCAGAACGGGTCGGCCGCGCGGTACATGACCAGCGGCCCGTGCTGTTCGGTACGGATGCGGTGGCGCAGCCGCTGGAAGCGCCCGCCCTCGGCCCGCTCGGCGGGGTCGGCGGCGGCGTCCGGGAACCGGTCCCGGGACAGCTCGGTGGTCAGCACCCTGGCGATCTGGCCGTGCTGCGCGCCGACGGCCCAGGCCAGGACGAAGGGGAGCGCGAGGGCGACCCAGGCGTGGATCGGCTGTGCCAGGCTCGCGCTCTGCCCGAACAGCCCGTCCGGCAGGAAGGCCGGTGCGAGGGTGTCGGACAGTCCGGACGAACTGCCGGAGTAGGCGTACGGCGATCCTCCGTACCCGCCGGAGTCGTCACCGCCGAACACCGTCGCCAGCAGCAGCACGCCGACGAGCAGCGCGCTGAACCGTCCGTACCAGCGCAGCAGCCAGCCCGCGAACCGCCGGTACCAGGGCGGGTGCGCCGCGCGGCCCCGCGCGAAGGGCGCCAGTGAGAGCAGCACGACGGGCAGCAGGTAGAGCAGGGTCAGTCCGGAGGAGAGCGGGACGGACACGATCCACAGGAGCAGGACGGCTCCCGCCCAGGCCAGTTCGATGCGGCGGGCGCGCAGTGCGTGGGCCAGCACGCGGGCCGCGTCGAAGCCGAGCGACGGGGCCGCCAGGCGCTCTTCGTGGACGTACAGCTCGTCGATCACGGCGTCGCGGTACGCGGGGTCGAGATACGTGCCGGCGCACAGCAGCCGGGTGGCTTCGCTGGCGCTGGGGTGCCGGGGCGCCACCGCGCCGGGGCCGCCCTCCGGGCCCTTCTCCGGGCCTTCGCTCGGGCCGGGGCCGTCCCCCGGGCCGGGCTGCTGCGGCACGTACGGCGTATGAGTCACCTGATTCCCCCAAGGCGCGACCGGCGCGAAACGACCGCTGTGACAGGCGGGTTGCGAGTCGTGAACGCCGCAGCATAGAGGAGGCCGAAGAGCCGTGTCAGGCGCGCGCCCGGAAGATCACACAAAGGGGTGACTCAGCGACGGAGCCCGTACGGGAACGCGTGGTTCCGTACGGGCTCCGGTCGGGGCTCCCTGTGCCGGGCTTCCGGTGTCGGACCTCCGGTGTCGGGCTCCCCTGCGTCAGATGTGCGGGATGACGCTGAGGGCGTCGGGTGACGCCGGGGGTGTCAGATGAGGCCGAGGGCGCGGACCGCCTCGCGCTCCTCCGCCAGCTCCTTGACGGACGCGTCGATGCGCTCGCGCGAGAAGTCGTTGATCTCCAGGCCCTGGACGATCTCGTACTTGCCGTCCTTGGCGGTGACCGGGAAGGAGGAGATCAGGCCCTCCGGGACGCCGTAGGAGCCGTCCGAGGGGATGCCCATGGAGGTCCAGTCGCCGGCCGCGGTGCCGTTGACCCAGGTGTGGACGTGGTCGATGGCGGCGTTGGCGGCGGAGGCGGCCGAGGAGGCGCCCCGGGCCTCGATGATCGCGGCGCCGCGCTTGGCGACGGTCGGGATGAAGGTGTCGGCCAGCCACGCCTGGTCGCCCACGACCTCGGCGGCGTTCTTGCCGGCGATCTCGGCGTGGAAGATGTCCGGGTACTGGGTCGCGGAGTGGTTGCCCCAGATCGTCAGCTTCTTGATGTCCGAGACCTGCGCGCCGGTCTTCTGCGCGAGCTGCGACAGGGCGCGGTTGTGGTCCAGGCGGGTCATCGCGGTGAAGCGCTCGGCCGGCACGTCCGGGGCGGCGGCCTGGGCGATCAGGGCGTTGGTGTTGGCCGGGTTGCCGACGACCAGGACCTTGATGTCGTCCGCGGCGTGGTCGTTGATCGCCTTGCCCTGCGGCTTGAAGATGCCGCCGTTGGCCTCCAGCAGGTCGCCGCGCTCCATGCCCTTGGTACGGGGGCGGGCGCCGACCAGCAGGGCCACGTTCGCGCCTTCGAAGGCCACGTTCGGGTCGTCGGAGATGTCGATGCCGCGCAGCAGCGGGAAGGCGCAGTCGTCGAGCTCCATGGCGGTGCCCTCGGCGGCCTTCAGGCCCTGCGGGATCTCCAGCAGGCGCAGCTTGACCGGTACGTCCGCGCCGAGCAGCTGGCCGGAAGCGATGCGGAAGAGGAGTGCGTAGCCGATCTGGCCGGCCGCGCCGGTGACGGTGACATTGACGGGAGTGCGGGTCATGGCGATCTCCTGCGCGCTGAATTCCGGGGGCACAGCCCCCGTACCGCTTGGTGGCGGCGGGAACCCCTGCCCATTTACCGAGATCTCTTGGTATCGAGAGACCCGGCCGTCAGGCTATCGGACCGCCGCACCGCGACGCCGCCGGGCCGGTGTGGAACGCCTCACCGGCCCGCCGATGGACCCGGCGGGCCCCCGCGGGTGCGGGGCGGGCGGCCGTCCGCTCGAAGGAGGGGGAGCGCGGACGGCCGCCGAGTGGTGCGCACCCGTGGGGGGTCGTTCATGCGCCTGCCCAGGATTCGCGCGGGCAATCCCCCGCGGAGGTCACCCGCCGGTGGACCGGCCCGCGCCCGCCCCCGCACCCGCGCCCGACCCCGTCGGCACCGGCTTGGCGCAGCCCTTCAGGCCCGCCGCCGTCGTGCCGCACGCGGTGACCTTCTTCGGGTCGCCGGACACCGGCACCATCGCGGTGTACGCGTCGCCGTCCTGCCCGGCCTTGGCCTTCTCCGTACGGCCCGCCGAGCTGATCGCCGCCTCGTCGCCCGGCGCGGCCCCGGTGATACGCGCCCAGGCGGCGCCGCACACCTTGCTGTACCGCACCTCTATCAGCGAACCGCCCGCGAATCCCCGGGACGGGCTGTCGGCGTTCCGGCCGCCGCACCCCATCGTCTCGGGGTCCTTGCCCGCGCAGTCGGCTCCGGCGCACTTCACCCCGGCGGGCAGGGCGGGCTTCTTGCTCTGGCTCGCCGACGGCGTGGGTGCCGCCTGCTTCTCCTGCTTGCCGCCGATGTCCAGCAGGAGCACCGCGGCCGCGATCACGAGCAGCGCGCCGACGACGCCGGCCAGGAACATCGTGACGCGACGGCGGCGGAGCTGCCGGTCGGTGCCGTCCGGCGGCCCGGTGGGGGCGGGCTGTCCGGCGAGGTGGCCCGTGGCGGGTCCGGGCGGAGGTGCCTCGTACCGGGGTGGCGGGGCGGCGGGTTCGGCGTCCACGTAGGCGGTCACCCGGGGCCAGGTCACCTTTCCCGGCCGGTCGGCGTCGTCCGCCGTTCCGCTCGGCGCTTCGCCTGTCGCCCTGCCCGCAGTCCCTCGCGTCGTTCCGCTCGCCGTTCCGCCCGTAGTCCCTTCCGTGGTCCCGCCCTTCGTTCCGCTCGCCGTCCCGGCGGGGGGCGCCGCGGGCGGGCCGGCCATGCCGGGGAAGTCCGCGCTGGAGGGCAGGTCGTCGGTACGCCGCGGCGCCGCGGCGGGTGCCGGACCGGCGGATGCCGACGCGGCGTTCTGGGGCCGCGCACCTCCCGGTGCCTCCCCCGAAGCCTCCTCCGCCGCCTTCCCCTTGGTCTTTTCCCTGACCTTGTCCTTGAGCTTGGACTTCGCCTTGCCCGGCGCCGGGCCGAACTCCCCCAGCGCGGCCCGCGCCTGCGCCACCCGGATCGCCTCCATGGTGACGTCGTGCCGCATCTCCGAACGGCTCCAGGCACGCTCGGCCAGCTCCCACATCGTGGTGAGGTGGCCAGCGTGCGCACCGGTCGCCTCGGCCAGTGCCACCACGGCGCGCTGCGGCGGCAGCAGCCGCCCGTTGAGGTAGCGCTCCCACGAGGTCTTGCTGTAGCCGGTACGGTCCGCGACGGCGGCGAGACTCAGCCCGCTGCGCTCCACGAGCCGCCGCAGCTGACTCGCGAACTCCTTCACCTGCGGATCGAGTTCTTCCGGTAGCGCCCTCCAGCGAGGCATTGCCTCCCCCTAACCCCCCATATGCGCCTGCTTGCGCCTGTCAGTGCTCTTGCGTCGACTCCTCCGCCGGGGCGCGACCCCCGCAGCCCGCCCCAGTGGTTACCCAAAGGGATGCTCAGAGTCAGGATGCCAGTTCCCATCTCCGGGGCGCACGGGAGCATTCGGGCATGGGACACGTAGCCGTACACCCCCGTACACTTCCGCCCGCCGTAGCCGGACCAGCCCGAATCCCGCACTCAACTCGTACGGAAGCACTCGGCCGGGCCGCCGCCTGCCGGGCGCAGGCACACCCGCAGCTTCTCCGGGCCCGACGCTGCGGCCATCGGGGTGAAGACGTAACCGTCGGCGTCGAACCGGTCGGTGACCCGCGTGCTCTGCGAACGGCCACCGGGCGCGTCGATTCGGAGGCGGTCGCCGATCCTGCCGCCACGGAGGCGGCCCCACGCCGCGCCGCACGCCTTGCTGTACCGGATCTGGAGGTGGCGCCCGCCCGTGGCCCTGTGCCTGAGCACCGTGGTCACCAGGCCCTCCCCGCCGCACAGCATGACCAGCGGGTTCTGCCCGTCGCACGCCGCCCCGTGGCAGCCGGTGCGCGCGGAGGGCGCGGCGGAGACGGCGGTGTTGGCCTGCCGTCCGGCCCCGCCGGTACCGGCACGCCACTCCCCTACGACAACCAGTACGGCAGCCAGCACGACAGTCACGGCCAGCACCGCCGCCACACCCACCACCGGCGTCACACGGCGCACACCGGACGACGGTGCCGATCCCGGGACGTCTTCGGGACGTCGCGCCCCGTCGCCGCCCCCTTCCGGCGGGGGCGGCGCGCTCTCGCGTACGTCCGCCTCCGACGCGCGCTCCGCCGAACGCCCCCGCCCGCTCCACGCCGCGTCGGCCAGCTCCCACAGCGCCGCCACCCGGCCGCCACGCTCCCCGGCCAAGCGGCACAGCGCCTCGACCGCCTCCCTCGGCGGCAGCGACTTGCCGTTGAGGTAGCGCTCCCACGACGACTTGCTGTACGCGGTCTTCGTCGCCAGGGCCGCCAGCGACAGTCCCGTACGGCCGCGCAACTCCCGCAACGCCGCGGCCAGTCGTGCCCCCTCGACCGGCCCGGACGCTCGCGTGCCGCTCATCGGCGCAGCGCTTCCCAGGTGTCGGGGCCCACGATGCCGTCGGCCGGCAGGCCGGACCTGGTCTGGAAGCGCTTCACGGCGCGGATGGTGTTCTCGCCGACGATGCCGTCGACGCCTCCCGGGTCGTACCCCCGGTGCCGCAGCAGGCACTGCGCCTCCACGACACTCCAGCCGGAGGTGCCGTTGGCCAGGATCGCCTGGGTGGTGTCGCTGCGGTCCGCGGTGAGTACGCCGTGCGCGCGGTGCACGTGGCAGTCGAACACCGTGCCCGGTTCGTGGACGAATGCCCCCGGCGACGCGGACGGCCGGGCGACGGGCGCGTCGTTCTGCCACGGCCGGGCGATGAGCAGGCCCGCGGCCAGGGCGGCGATCAGGGCGGCGGCGGTGGCGAGGACGACCGTACGGGGCCGTGGGGTCCGTACGGCACGTCCATGCCGTACGTCTTCGGACCCCGCATCTTCAGCCCGTACGTCTTCGGACCCCGCATCCTCAGCCCGTACGCCCTCGGACCGCGCGCCCTCACTGCCCGCCTCCGCGCCCCCCACGGCCGTGCTCGCCTCCGCCGCCACCTCCCGAAGCGCCAGCAGCCGCGTCGGCTCGGTGCCGCAGACGTGGGCCAGGGCTTCGACCGCGCCTTTCGGCGGCAGCTTCTTGCCGTTGAGGTAGCGCTCCCAGGACGACTTGCTGTACGCGGTCTTCGCGGCCAGCGCCGCCAGGCTCAGGCCGCTGTGATCTTTCATACGACGCATCTGTACGACCAGTTGAACGGCCCGCTGGTCCAACGACGCGGGCAGTTCCCGCCAACGCGACATGTTCCACCCCACACGCGTTCGGTCTTCCCCCGAGGCGCTGTGCACCCCCTTGACCGCCGATGATGGCGGACAGGCCACCGCCGGTTCCCGTTCTTACACTTTCCGCACGAGGTCCAGACATGCGCCGCGTCCCGCCGCGCCGTCCGCCGCGCCGACGTCCCCGCAGGTCAGCGCATGGGACGTCCCACCGTGGACCAACTTCCGTGGTTCTTCTGGCCGGTGTGGCGGCGGGGGCCGCATCGTCGGTGGTGCACACCGGGCGGCGCGGTCCACCCCGCGCCGCCTCCACCACCCAAGGGGAGGAACACCTCATGAACCTGCGCAAGCGCATCGCCCTCGCCGCCGCGACGACGGCCCTCGGCACCGGCCTCGCCCTCGTTCCCGCGGCGGGCGCCACCGCGTCCGCCGTCCCGGCCGCGAAGCCCGCCGCCGTCACGGCCGGCACCGACGCCCGGCTGGCGGGCCCGTACGGCTGCAACTACACCAACAGCGAGCCGACGCTCTCGCTCGGCTCCCGCGGCAAGGCCGTCAAGGAGGCCCAGTGCCTGCTCAAGCACTGGAACGTCAACATCGGCCGGCACGGGGTCGACGGGAAGTTCGGCAAGGACACCCGCAAGGCGGTGCGTGAGTTCCAGCGCCGTATCCACCGCACCTGTCACATGCCGGTGGACGGCATCGTGGGCAAGAAGACGTGGCACGCGCTGAAGCACTCCGGCTGCTGAGGTGACGGCCGGCCCGGACCGCCGGGCCGGCCGGGCCCCGGGTGGCCCGCCCGCTTTCGGGGGAGCGGACGGGCCACCCGTCGGCGCGTCCGGCCACGGGCGTCCGGGACCACGAGCGTCCGAAGCCCGCATCCGGATACGTCTCCGTACCCGGCCCCGTATCCGAGGGCGCCGCCTCACGCATCCGCCATCTTCTTCTGCACCCCCACGTCCAGCGCGTCGAGGAACTGCTCCGTCGTCAGGTACGGCTGGTTCCTGGAGATGAGCAGGGCCAGGTCCTTGGTCATCTGGCCGCCTTCGACGGTCTCGACGCAGACCCGTTCCAGCATCCGGGCGAACCGGGTGACCTCGGGGGTGCCGTCCAGCTCGCCGCGGTGGGCAAGGCCGCGGGTCCAGGCGAAGACCGAGGCGATGGGGTTGGTCGAGGTGGGGACGCCCTGCTGATGGCGGCGGTAGTGCCGGGTCACCGTGCCGTGCGCGGCCTCCGCCGCCACGGTGCGGCCGTCGGCCGTCATCAGGACGGAGGTCATCAGGCCGAGCGAGCCGAAGCCCTGCGCCACCACGTCGGACTGCACGTCCCCGTCGTAGTTCTTGCAGGCCCAGACGTAGCCGCCGTCCCACTTGAGGGCCGCGGCCACCATGTCGTCGATCAGCCGGTGTTCGTACGTCAGGCCGCGCGCGTCGAAGGCGGCCTTGAACTCGGCGTCGAAGACCTCCTGGAAGAGGTCCTTGAACCGGCCGTCGTACTTCTTGAGGATCGTGTTCTTCGTGGACAGGTACACCGGGTACGAGCGGTCCAGGCCGTAGCGGAACACGGCGCGCGCGAAGTCGCGTACGGACTCGTCGTGGTTGTACATGGCGAGCGCGACGCCGGGGCCGGGGAAGTCGTGGACCTCCAGCTCGACCGGCTCGCCGCCGTCCCGCGGCGTGTAGGTCAGGGTGAGGGTGCCGGGTCCGGGGACCTTCAGGTCGGTGGCGCGGTACTGGTCGCCGAAGGCGTGCCGGCCGATCACGATGGGCCTGGTCCAGCCCGGTACGAGGCGGGGCACGTTCGCCATGATGATCGGCTCGCGGAAGATGACGCCGCCGAGGATGTTGCGGATGGTGCCGTTGGGCGAGCGGTACATCGCCTTGAGGCCGAACTCCTCGACCCGCGCCTCGTCCGGGGTGATGGTGGCGCACTTGACGCCGACCCCGTGCTTCCTGATCGCGTGGGCGGCGTCGACGGTGACCTGGTCGCCGGTGGCGTCGCGGTTCTCGATGCCCAGGTCGAAGCGGACCAGCTCGACGTCGAGGTAGGGCAGGATCAGCTTGTTCTTGATGGAGGACCAGATGATGCGGGCCATCTCGTCGCCGTCGACCTCGACGACGGGCTGGGCAACCTTGATCTTGGCCATGCGGTGGGGCGTCCCTCTCGCGCGACGACTGGGGCGGCGACCGGCGGTGTCCCCGGACACGTCGATGTGCCTCGGTCGTCAAGTTACTCGGCGCGGGGACGCGGTGGCCGTCCCTGAGGGCACGCGCGGGCGCGCGTCACGCGAATGGCGTGGGGGCCGTCGTACGGTCGGGCCGGTGCGGACCCACCGGCCGCACCGTGCGGGCGTACGGCCCCCCGTGCGGGCGTACGCCCCGCCTCACCACACCGTGAAGTGCACCAGATCGTCCAGGAACGGGATCTTCAGCCACGGCTTGGGCTGCGCCATCAGCGCCAGCAGGACGATGGCCACGCCCAGCCCGCCGTACGTCGCCATGTCGGTGAACCGGGACCGCACGGCCAGCATGCCCACCTTCGGCAGCACCCGCCGCAGCACCGCCCCGCCCAGCAGGGACAGGCCGATCAGGAGCGTCCCGATGCGGAAGCCGTCCAGCGCGACGATGAACAGCCCGAGGGCCACGCCGCCCATGACGGCCAGCAGCGGCCACTGCCGGGCGGGCGGCGAGGCGCTGCCGGGGGCGGTCCTGGCGCCGCCCTCCGGCCGTGCGGTGTCGGTGGTGATCCGCGGGAAGCGGCGGGAGGGCCGCTGCGGCTCGGAGGCGCCTTCCGCGTGCGCTTCGGCACTCATGGGTGGCGGTCCCTTTCCGTGTCCGTTCCGGTGCTGCGGGGAGGTGCGGTGACGCGGGCTACGGGGTCAGCCGGCGGCGCGCTCGGCGGCCTCGACGACGTTGACCAGCAGCTGGGCGCGGGTCATCGGGCCGACGCCGCCCGGGTTCGGGGAGAGCCAGCCGGCCACCTCGGCGACACCGGGGTGCACATCGCCGACGATCTTGCCGTTCTCGTCCCGGCTGACGCCGACGTCCAGCACCGCGGCGCCCGGCTTGACGTCCTCCGGCTTGATGATGTGCGGCACGCCCGCGGCGGCCACGATGATGTCCGCCTGCTTCAGCTGCGCGGACAGGTCACGGGTGCCGGTGTGGCACTGCGTGACGGTGGCGTTCTCCGACTTGCGGGTCAGCAGCAGCGGGATCGAGCGCCCGACGGTGATGCCGCGGCCGACCACGACCACATGCGCGCCGTTGATCTCCACGCCGTGGTGGCGCAGCAGCTGGATGATGCCGTACGGGGTGCACGGCAGCGGCCCCTCGACGCCCAGCACCAGCCGGCCCAGGCTCATCGGGTGCAGGCCGTCGGCGTCCTTGGCCGGGTCCATCAGCTCCAGGACGCGGTTGGTGTCGATGCCCTTCGGGAGCGGCAGTTGGACGATGTAGCCGGTGCAGGCCGGGTCCTCGTTCAGCTCCCGTACGACGGCCTCGATCTCCTCCTGCGTCGCGGTGTCCGGCAGCTCCTTCTGGATGGAGGCGATACCGACCTGGGCGCAGTCGCGGTGCTTGCCGTTGACGTACCAGCGGCTTCCCGGGTCGTCACCGACCAGGAGCGTGCCGAGACCGGGGGTGATGCCCCGGGCCTTCAGGGCCTCCACGCGAGAGGTCAGTTCGGACTTGATCGCGGCGGCGGTGGCCTTGCCATCGAGAATCTGGGCGCTCATACCCCCCATCCTCCCGGATGAGGCCACTTCCGTTCCAATCAGGGCCGTTCCACGAGGGCGCGCTATGGCCGCCGACAAGAGCGATGACCGGAGATGACCGAAATGCATTTACGGAATCGATCATTGCACTTGCACAACACATCAGCCTCTTGACTGGACAATGATATTGCGCAACTAGAAGGATTGCGGCTCAGTGCCGCAGGCATCATCGGGGGGCGGGCCACTGATCCCAAGTTTTCCTCCGAGCACGCCCTGCCGTCCCCCACTGAACAACAACGGAGGAAACCAGCCAATGAGCTTTGGCGACCCGAACAATCCCTACGGCCAGCCGCAGGGGCAGCCCGGTCCGTACGGCCAGCCCCCGCAGGCCCCGTACGGCCAGCAGCCGCCGGCGCCCCCGCAGGGCCAGCCGGGGTACGGCTACCCGCAGCAGGCACAGCCCCAGCCGGGCTACGGCTACCCGCAGCAGGCCCCGCCGCAGCAGCAGGCCCCCTACGGCCAGCCCCCGCAAGTGCCCCAGCAGCAGGCGTACGGCTACCCGCAGCAGGCTGCCTACGGCCAGCAGGGCGGAATGCCGGGTATGGGCATGCCGCAGGGGTATGCGAGCTGGGGGGCGCGGTTCTGCGCCCTGCTTCTCGACGGCCTGTACCTCATGCTGGTCCCGATGATTCTGCTCCTCATCGGCTACGTCATGATCATCAACAGCGCGGTGGACTCCATCGACGCCGCGAGCAGCTGTCTGCCGAGCGACTACCAGTGCCGCACCAACGCGCTGAACTCCATGTCCTCCGGCCCCTCGCCCCTGGCGCTGCTCCTGGTCTCCCTCGGTGGTCTGCTCGCCTTCGGGGCCGGCCTGTGGCTCGTCGCCAAGGAGGGCTCCACCGGCCAGACGCCGGGCAAGAAGGCCATGAACATCCGCGTCGTGAACGAGACGACCGGCCAGCCGATCGGCTTCGGCATGGCGTTCCTGCGCCGCATCTGCCATGTCCTCGACGCCCTGCCCTGCTACATCGGCTACCTGTGGCCGGCGTGGGACGAGAAGGCCCAGACCTTCGCCGACAAGATGGTCGGCACGGTGGTCGTCCGTACTCAGTAGCAATCCGTACAGCACCTCATTCGGTCCGAAGGCCCCCTCACGCAAAATGACGCGAGGGGGCCTTCGTCAGCCCGTAGGCTCTTACCGATCTTTTACAACCCCCGGAACGGCCGGCACCGTGCACCGCCGGCTGACATCCGGTCACACCGCTCGAAGGACACCGCTCAATGAGCTACCCGAACCAGAACCCCTACGGCCCGCCGCAGGGTCAGCCCCAGGGCCCTCCCCAGCCCCAGTACGGCTACCCGCAGCAGCAGCCGATGCAGTCGCAGCCCTACGCGCCGTTCCCCGCCGGCCCCACGGGGCCGGGCGGCATGCCCGGCATACCGGCCCCGAACCAGATGCCCAGCGGCGTCAAGGCCGCCCGCGTCATGCTCTTCATCCTCGCCGCGACAGGTATGCTCGGCATCGTCGGGGTGACGATCAGCCTGAACAGGCTCAGCAGCGCCTCGGCCAACTACAGCGGGTTCAGCGGGGACAGCGCGAGCATGTTCGCCCTGGGCAAGGGCGCGCTGATCTTCGTCATGATCCTCCAGGCGGCCTACGCGGCGATCGCGCTGGTGCTGGCGCTCCAGTACGCCAAGGGCGGCAACGGCATCCGCATCGGCAGCATCATCTTCGGGGCTGTGTCGGTGCTGTGCAGCATTCCGTTCGCCCTCGGCTTCTGGGGCATCCCCAACTTCGTGATGTCCATCCTCGTCATCGTCTTCGCGGCGAAGCAGGACGGCCAGGCGTGGTTCACCCGCCCCCGTTACTGAAGTCCCGCACGTCCGGGCACGCAAAGGGCCCGCCTCCCGCAGCTCGCGGAAGGCGGGCCTTTCGTCTCCGTACCCCTCAGTGGAAGAAGTGCCGCGTCCCCGTCAGGTACATCGTCACGCCCGCGGCCTTCGCCGCCTCGATGACCTGCTCGTCGCGGACCGAACCGCCGGGCTGCGCGACGGCCTTGACACCGGCCTCCAGCAGCACCTCCAGGCCGTCCGGGAACGGGAAGAACGCGTCGGAGGCGGCGTAGGAGCCGCGGGCCCGCTCCTCGCCGGCGCGCTGGACGGCCAGCTTCGCCGAGTCGACGCGGTTGACCTGGCCCATGCCGACGCCGACCGTGGCGCCGTCCTTGGCGAGCAGGATCGCGTTGGACTTCACGGCACGCGACGCGCGCCAGGCGAAGGCCAGTTCCGCCAGCTCGGCGTCGCTCAGCGGCTCACCCGCCGCCAGCGTCCAGTTGGCCGGGTCGTCGCCCTCGGCCTGGAGCACGTCCTTGACCTGGGCCAGGCCGCCGCCGTCGATCGGCTTGAACTCGGCCGGCGGCTGCGGGCCCTCGGGGCAGCGCAGCACCCGGATGTTCTTCTTGCGGGACAGCACCTCCACGGCGCCCTCTTCGTAGTCCGGGGCCACGATGACCTCGGTGAAGATCTCCGCTACCTGCTCGGCCATCGCCACGGACACCGGGCGGTTGACGGCGATGACGCCGCCGAAGGCGGACAGCGAGTCGCAGGCGTGCGCCTTGCGGTGCGCCTCGGCGACGTCCGAACCGATCGCGATGCCGCACGGGTTGGCGTGCTTGATGATGGCCACGCAGGGCTCGGTGTGGTCGTACGCGGCCCGGCGCGCGGCGTCGGTGTCCGTGTAGTTGTTGTACGACATCTCCTTGCCGTGCAGCTGCTCGGCCTCGGCCAGGCCGCCGCAGCCGCCCGTGTAGAGGGCGGCCGCCTGGTGCGGGTTCTCGCCGTACCGCAGTACGTTCTTGCGCTCGTACGTGACGCCGAGGAAGCCGGGGAACTCGCCGCCGTCGCCCGCGTAGTCACCCGCGAACCAGGAGGCCACCGCCACGTCGTACTCGGCGGTGTGCCGGAACGCTTCCGCGGCCAGCCGCCTGCGCTCCTGGAGGTCGAAGCCGCCGTCCGCGACCGCCTTCAGCACGTCCGCGTAGCGGTCCGGGTTGACGACCACCGCGACCGAGGGGTGGTTCTTGGCGGCGGCGCGCACCATCGAGGGGCCGCCGATGTCGATCTGCTCGACGCACTCGTCCGGCTCCGCGCCGGAGGCCACGGTCCGCGTGAACGGGTACAGGTTCACCACGACCAGGTCGAACGGTTCGACGCCCAGCTCGTCCAGCTGCCGCCGGTGGTCCTCCAGCCGCAGGTCGGCGAGGATGCCCGCGTGCACCTTCGGGTGCAGCGTCTTGACCCGGCCGTCCAGGCACTCGGGGAAGCCGGTCAGCTCCTCCACCTTGGTCACCGGAACGCCGGCCGCCGCGATCTTCGCGGCCGTCGAGCCCGTCGAGACGAGCCGGACGCCCGCCGCGTGCAGGCCCTGGGCCAGTTCTTCGAGTCCCGTCTTGTCGTAGACGCTGACCAGCGCCCGGCGGACGGGCCGCTTCCTTGCTTCGGCGGTCACGGGATCAGTACCTTTCGTCCCTCAATGCGGTAGCCGTGCCGGGCCAGACGCCCCACGACCTCGACGAGCAGCTTGCGCTCGACTTCCTTGATGCGCTCGTGCAGCGCGGATTCGTCGTCCTCGTCCCGGATCTCGACCACTCCCTGGGCGATCACCGGGCCGGTGTCGACGCCGTCGTCGACGAAGTGGACGGTGCACCCGGTGACCTTGGCGCCGTACGCGAGCGCGTCGCGCACGCCGTGGGCCCCGGGAAAACTCGGCAGCAGGGCCGGATGCGTATTGACGATCCGGTCGCCGTACCGGGCGAGGAACGCGGCGCCCAGGATCTTCATGAAGCCCGCCGAGACGACGAGGTCCGGCTCGTACGCGGCGGTGGCCTCGGTGAGCGCACGGTCCCAGGCGGCCCGGTCGGCGTGGTCCTTGACCCGGCACACGAAGGTGGGCAGGCCGGCCCGCTCGGCGCGCTCCAGGCCGGCGATGCCGTCGCGGTCGGCGCCGACGGCCACCACCTCGGCCCCGTACGCGGCGACGCCCTCGGCGGCGATGGCGTCGAGCAGCGCCTGAAGGTTCGTACCGGAACCGGAGACGAGCACGACGATGCGGGCCGGGGATGCGGCGGGAACGGCGTAGGACGGGGAAGCGGAGGCCACGGCGGGTCTCTTTCTCGCGCGGTGCTGCTGTACGGCGGTGTGCGATGTTGTGCGGTCGTACAAAACCATGGGTCGCCGGAAACCGGGGAACCCTACGAAGGCGCCGACCGTCAGCAACGATACCGGCACACCGCGCGGCCCCCACGGGACGGGGGCGCACGTGAGAGGTAGCGTCGGGCGTGAGAACGCACGCTGTTCGTGGTATCCGCCCGCCCGGCCCACCCGTCGGACGTACGGACGAGACAAGGGGAAGACACACTCCAGATGCCGGACCGACGCCGCCGCGCGGCCCTCCTCCTCCCTCCCCCAGCCACCGCTGGGAGGTGCCCCCAGCCCGCCGCCGCTCCCGGGGCGGTGCTGCTGCGCGAGCACAAGCCGTCCTCCGATTCCGCCGGCGCTCCAGGGGCGTCGGGTTCGTCCCCCTCGGGTGCGTCCGGTTCGTCGGACGGGTCGGGGGCGCCGGACACCGGGGGTACGGACGGCCCGGCCAGGGAGCGCGCCCGGACCCGGCCCGCGGGGGACCGCGACCGTGACAACCCCTTCGCGCCGCCGCCCGCAGACGCCCCCGACCAGCCGTGGCGGCCCCGCCACCACGGCCAGGACCAGGGCCAGGGCCATGATCACGGCGACGACCGGGGCCGCGACGGAGACCAGCAGCCGCCCGCGTGGGGCAGCCAGTGGAGCAGCCGCCAGCCGGGACGCCAGAGCGGCGGCTTCGGTACGCGGCCGGGCAACCGCGGCGGTCAGCAGGGCCCCGGCGGCCAGGGCGGGCCCGGCGGCGGCCTGCGCTGGGACCCGACCGACCCGGCCCAGCGCCGCGCGCGCTACGCGCTGCTCGCCGGCATGTGGGGCTTCTTCTTCGTCCTGTTCAACCTGCCGGAGATCGCTCTGCTCCTGGCGACGCTCGCCCTCTACTGGGGCATCAGCTCCCTGCGCGCCAAGCCCGCCCGTACGGCCGGCGGCGCGCGGGCCACGGCCGCCGATCTCACGGGCCAGGCCCCGCCCCGTACGGACTCGGGGGCCTCCGCCACGGGCCACCCGGCCTCCGCCTCCACCCGCCCGCAGACGACCGCGGCCGTGGCCGGGCTGGTCACCGCCTCGCTGGCGCTGGTCATGGTGGCCGCCACCTTCACGATCCAGCTCGTCTACCGCGACTACTTCACGTGTGTGGACGACGCCCTGACCCAGTCCGCCGCGCACTCCTGCGAGAAGAAGCTCCCCGAGCAGCTGCGGCCGCTGCTCAGCGCTCGGCAGGAGTAGGGAGCGGCCGGTATCCGACCGCACACCGCCGGCAGGCCGGGGAACCGTTCGTCTCAGCCGCCGCCCTTCGGGGTGGCGGCTGAGACGTTCCCGGGGACGGCGCGCCGCGGGGCTTCCTCGTGCGGGGGCGGGGATGGGGGCCCGGGCGGGGACGTGGTGGGTTCGAAGTCGGTCATCAGGCCGCCGGAGGAGGCACGCAGTTCCGACCAGCGGGCGCTGCGGGTGCTGGCGTCGTGCCAGGGGCGCCCGCCGTCCGGCCCGGCCTGGTCGCCGTCGGGTACGTGGTCGTACGGTCTCCGGCCGGCCGGGGTACGGCGGCGGGCGTGCCGGGCGTGGTGGCGAGGCCGGGGGCGGGGGCGGTGTCGCACCGAACGGGAGACCGTACGCGTCAGCACCCTCCAGCCGAAGCGGCAGGCGGCCCACGACCCTCGTCCGGCGGCACGGGTGAGGCGTTTCACAGCGCGCCCGGCCCGTACGCGGAGCTTCACGCGCGGCCGTGGCGCGGGCTTCGGGGGGCGGGGTACGCCGCGCAGCCACCAGAAGCGGGCGACGAGCGCACCCGGGACGCCGATGAGCAGGGCCCAGCCGAGCGCCGCCAGCCCCGTCTGCCACCAGCTGGGCCCGAAGCGGGCCAGCGCAGCGCTGCCCAGCGCGCCGCCCGCGAGCCCGGCGAGCACCGCCGAGACCACACCGCAGCCGAGCGCCGCGAGCCCGGCGGCGGCGGCCGTCTCGCGCCAGCCGGTCCACTCGGCCCCGGCCGGGGGCGCGGGGGGCGGGTGTGCGGCGTCCCGGCGCGCGGCGGCCGCGTACGACTTCGCGGGGAGCGCCGCGTAGCGGGCCAGCGCCAGCCCGGCGGCGAGCGGTACGGCCGCGGTCAGCCAGTAGAGCGGCCCGGTGACGTCCGGCTCCGGGAACATGCCGAACAGCGGGAAGTGCGGCAGGTCCGGATGCCCGCCGGCGCCGAGCGGCCCGACCGTGCTGCCCGCGCCGAGCGTGAAGCCGGGGCCGAGCCCGTACGCCAGCCCCCAGACGACGGTGTTCGGCAGCAGGACGAGGCTGAGCAGCGCCACGGTGCACCGGCCCGTCCAGTCGTGGGTGAGGCCGAGGAAACCGTCCCGGACCGCCGGCGCGTGCCAGCCCAGCGCGAGGAGCGCCAGCAGCGCGCCGCAGAGCAGCAGCACCAGGGTGCCCGCGGTGGCGGCGCGCAGCGCGGTGACGCCGCGCCACCCCTCCAGTGCGGCACACAGGCCGGGCGGCAGCCGGTCGTAAAGGCGCTGCACCCGGTCCGGCAGCGGCACGAAGGCGGCACGTCCGACGCTGTGCCAGGCCGCCACGGCGGCGGTCAGGAGCGCGACCACCGGTACGTACAGCAGGGCGCTGAGCGGTTCGACGTACAGCGGGCCTTCGGAGGCGTACAGCAGGGCGGCACCCGTGACGGACAGGTAGCCCGCCAGGAACCAGCCGAGGAGGAGGCGCGGGGTGGGCTCCGGGTCGAAGGCGTCGGGGTGGAGCAGGCCGGGAAGAGGGGCGGCCGGGGGGCTCGGCAGGGCCGGTGGGACCGTTTCGAGGATGTGGCGGCCCGTCCGGTACAGCAGCCATACGGGCAGGGCCATCAGGAGCAACGGCGTCACGGCGACGGGCGACTCGGCGCCGGACGCGGTCGCGGACCGTACGAGATCGCTGCCGTGGGCGAGGAACCACAGGTCGGCGGCGAGGTGCAGGGCCCGGGACGGGTTGGTGTCCGGGTACGGGGACGCCACCCACAGCAGCAGCACCACGACGGCGAACGCCCCGAGCCCGAGCCCGGCGGCCAGCACGCCGCCGACGAAGGCGGTACCGAGCGCGGAGGACCGCTGGGCGGAGGCGCGGCCGCGCGTCGACAACGTGGGTCCGCGGTCGGTCAATTGGCTCACACCGCCATGCTGCCAACAACACACGTTTCCGCCATGGAGCGGGCAATTGCCGGACGTGTCGCTCAATATATGTTTATGTACGTTTTCACGCCACTGAGCCATCCGTGCCCCACCGGCACGCGCGCCCGCACGGAGAGGCCGACATGACGGAGACGGAACAGACGAAGAGGGAATGGGCGGGGACGGAACGGGCGGGGGCGGAGCAGGCGAAGACGGAACGGACGGGGACGGAGCAGACGGCCTCGGAGCGGGCGGGGACGGGGCAGACGGCCACGAGGCAGACGGCCTCGGAGCAGGCGACGACGGTCGATGCAACACCCACCGTTTCTACTGATGGCACATCAGATGCCAAGCGCGGCAACGGCCCTGATTCTGCCTCAGTTGACGTCCTCCCCACCCCCGCGACCGCCTTCGACGCCCTCTACGCGCGGCACGCCCCCGACCTGACCCGCCAGGCCATCGTGCTCACCGGTCACGCCCGGCTCTCCCAGGAGGCCGTCGAACGGTCGTTCCAGATGGCTTGGCAGCGCTGGCCCGAAGTGGCCGTGGATCCGGACCCGGCGGGCCGGGTGCGTGCCATGGTGCACGAGTACGCGCTGTCGCCCTGGCACCGGATGCGCCCCGGTCTGCGGGCCGCCCAGCGGCCGAGCCCCCAGGCACCCGCACCACCGCCCGCCGCTCCCGCGGAGCGCGCGCTGCGGGATGCAGTGCTGGCGCTGCCCACCCCGTATCGGCGGGTGCTGCTGCTGCACGACGGCCTCGGCCTGGAACTGAGCGAGACGGCCGCCGAGGTGGAGGCCAGTACGCCCGCGACGGCCGGACGGCTGATGGGCGCGCGCCAGGCCCTCGCCGAACGGCTTCCGTGGCTCGGCCTGGCGGACGCACCGCCCGCACGACAAAGAGAGATCCTGCGGGAACGGCTGGCCGGGCTGGCCCGCGCGCTGCCGGTGGCACCGCCCGCCGCCGAGGCCGTACGCAGTGGGAGCGAGCGTACGGTCAGCCGGATGACGCAGGGCGCGTTCGGGCTCACCGCCCTCATCGCGGTGGCGACCACCTTCACGCTCGCCCAGGAAGCGGGCACCCTCCCCACCCGGCCGGAGGCCGGTCCCCCGGCCGCGTCCGCCTCCGCCGCGCCCGGGGCGGCCGCCAAGGCGGCCCGTGAGCGGCACGGAGGACACGCCCGCGCGCAGCAGGCCAAGGCGGGCGGAGCCGCGAAGCGGAAGGTCGTACGGGTCGGCCACCTCATCCCGGAAGCGCGTTAGCCGTGTTGTCCCGGGTCGTCGCATCCTTGCCGCGCGCCCCATGCAATCGCACCCCTGCCGCGCGCCCCGTGTAGTCGCATCCCCGCCGCGCGCCCCCTTGCACACGAACGGGCGCGGGCCCGTACCCCAAGCGGAGTACGGGCCCGCGCCCTGCGCGTGGTGCGATCAGCCGACGAGGATCTCGCGCGCCAGGCGCGCGGTCTCCGACGGGGTCTTGCCGACCTTGACGCCGGCGGCCTCCAGGGCCTCCTTCTTCGCCTGGGCGGTGCCGGAGGAGCCGGAGACGATGGCGCCGGCGTGGCCCATGGTCTTGCCCTCGGGCGCGGTGAAGCCCGCGACGTAGCCGACGACCGGCTTGGTGACGTTGGCCTTGATGAAGTCGGCCGCACGCTCCTCGGCGTCGCCGCCGATCTCACCGATCATGACGATCAGCTCGGTCTCCGGGTCGGCCTCGAAGGCCTCCAGGGCATCGATGTGGGTGGTGCCGATGATCGGGTCGCCACCGATGCCGACGGCCGAGGTGAAGCCGATGTCGCGCAGCTCGTACATCATCTGGTAGGTCAGCGTGCCGGACTTCGACACCAGACCGATCTTGCCGGGCTTGGTGATGTCGCCCGGGATGATGCCGGCGTTGGACTGGCCGGGGGTGATCAGGCCGGGGCAGTTCGGGCCGATGATGCGGGTCTTGTTGCCCTTGCTCGACGCGTACGCCCAGAAGGCGGCCGAGTCGTGCACGGCGATGCCCTCGGTGATCACGACGGCCAGGCCGATCTCGGCGTCGATCGCCTCGACGACGGCGGCCTTGGCGAACTTCGGCGGCACGAAGATGACGGACACGTCGGCGCCGGTCTTCTCCATCGCCTCGGCGACGGAGCCGAAGACGGGCACGGAGGTCCCGTCGAAGTCGACCTCGGTGCCGGCCTTGCGCGGGTTCACGCCGCCGACGATGTTGGTGCCGTCGCCCAGCATGAGCTTGGTGTGCTTCATGCCCGTGGCACCGGTCATGCCCTGGACGATGACCTTGCTGTCCTTGGTGAGGAAGATAGCCATGGTGGTCTGAGTCCCTCTATCCCTTACTTCGCGGCCGCGGCGAGCTCGGCGGCCTTGTCGGCCGCGCCATCCATGGTGTCCACACGCTGGACCAGCGGGTGGTTGGCGTCGCTCAGGATCTTGCGCCCAAGCTCCGCGTTGTTGCCGTCCAGGCGGACGACCAGCGGCTTGGTGACGTCCTCGCCCTTGGACTTGAGCAGCTCCAGGGCCTGCACGATGCCGTTGGCGACCTCGTCGCAGGCGGTGATGCCACCGAAGACGTTGACGAACACGGACTTGACGTCCGGGTCGCCGAGGATGATCTCCAGGCCGTTCGCCATGACCTCGGCGGAGGCGCCGCCGCCGATGTCGAGGAAGTTGGCGGGCTTGACGTTGTCGTGCTTCTCACCGGCGTACGCGACGACGTCGAGGGTGCTCATGACGAGACCCGCGCCGTTGCCGATGATGCCGACCTGGCCGTCGAGCTTGACGTAGTTCAGGCCCTTGGCCTTGGCGGCGGCCTCCAGCGGGTTGGCCGCGGCCTTGTCCTCCAGGGCCTCGTGCTCGGGCTGGCGGAAGTCGGCGTTCTCGTCGAGCGAGACCTTGCCGTCCAGGGCCAGGATGTCGCCGGAGGCGACCTTGGCCAGCGGGTTGACCTCGACCAGGAGCGCGTCCTCGGCGATGAAGGTCTTCCACAGCGTGACCAGCACGTCCGCGACCTTGTCGGCGACCTCGGCCGGGAACTTCGCGGCCTCGACGATCTCGCGCGCCTTCTCCGGGGTCACACCCTCGTTGGCGTCGATCGGGGTCTTGGCGACGGCCTCGGGGCGGGTGGCCGCGACCTCCTCGATCTCCATGCCGCCCTCGACGGACGCGATGGAGAGGAAGGTGCGGTTGGTGCGGTCCAGGAGGAAGGAGACGTAGTACTCCTCCACGATCTCCGGAGCCGTCTCGGCGATCATCACCTTGTGGACCGTGTGGCCCTTGATGTCCATGCCGAGGATGTTGGTCGCGTGCTCGACGGCCTCGTCCTCGGAGGCGGCCAGCTTCACGCCGCCGGCCTTGCCGCGGCCGCCGACCTTCACCTGCGCCTTGACGACGGACTTGCCGCCGAGGCGCTCGGTCGCCGCGCGTGCCGCCTCAGGCGTGTCGATGACTTCACCGGCCAGCACCGGTACACCGTGCTTGGCGAAGAGGTCCCTCGCCTGGTACTCGAACAGGTCCACGCGCGTCCGTCCCTTGTCTACTCAGAATCGCCGTAGTGATCGCGGTTCGTTGTCTGCATGGGCGTGCCGCGATGGGCAACGTGACTGCTCTGTCACTGAGGGAGGCGTACACGGTGGCCGGTACGCGGCATGTCCGTCTCGCAGGTTATCCCCGCAGGACCGGCCGCCCTAAATCGCAGATCACACTGCGGCGGTGATAACAGTCACAGAGAGAACGGTCACAGTTCACGGACAGGTACCGGCGGGTGGAGGCGGGCTTGCCGGGGCCCGCGTCCACCCGCCGCACAGCACGGAGCCGGGCGGCCCCTTCCCCACGAGGAGCCGCCCGGCGATCCGCTCACCATCCGCCGATGGGGAGCGGGGGAATGTGCGGTGTCAGAGCCCCTGTACCGGCAGGGCCTGGAGGGACGGGAGAGCCGGGAGGGACGGGACGGCCGGGATGTTGGCGGGGCTGGTCAGGTCTACGGGCGAGGTGGAGGTGGTGGGCAGGGCGGGCGTGGTGGGCAGAGCGGGCGTGGTGGGCAGGGTCCGGCTCGGGAGTACGTCCCGGAGGCCGGAGGCCGCGTTGCCCGCGAGGCCGGTGGCGTCCGTGCGCACCGTGCCGGCGACGGCCTGCGCGAAGGGGGTGGCGTCCGTGGCCACGCCCTGGACGAAGAACTGCGCACCGCCGGCGAAGCGCTGCGCGAACGGGGTCGCCTGGCCGGTCACGTCAGCGCCGAGCCGGCCGGCGCCGCCGACCGCGCCCTGGGCGACCGGCACGGTCTTGCCGACCGCGCGCTGGGCGGTGCCGGTGAGGTCGGCGTCCTTGACCACCTCGGTGACCTTGCCGAGTTCGGTGGCCTTGTCCAGCTTGGTGACCTTGCCCAGCTTGGTGGCCTGGTCCAGGTCGGCCGGCTTGGTGGCCTTGGCGACGTTGATGACCTTGGTGACCTTGGTGAGGTCGCCGGCCGCGGGGAGCTTCGGAGTGGCGGGCAGGTCCTGGCTGGGCAGGTCCTGGGCGTTCAGGTTCTGGGTGTTGAGGTTCTGGGTGTTGAGGTTCTGGGTGTGGACGTCGCCACCGGTGACCCTGGTGACCTGGCCGGTCACGCCGTGCACGGTCTTCTTCACGACACCGGCCGTGTCACCGGCCACGTCACCGGCCGGGAGCTTGCCCCGCACCGAGTCGGTGACCGTGTCGGTGACGTGGTGGGTGACCGCCCCGGCGGCCGGCAGGCCGGCGGTGCCGGGCAGGTCGGCCGCGTTGGCGGTGACGGAGCCCAGGGCCCACAGGCCGGAAGCGGCGGCGGCTACGGCGATGGAACGACGGATGTGCGTACGCATGATGAGCAGACTTCCTTCGAATTCAGGGGGTTCGACGGGCAGACCTGTCCCGCCCCCGCGCGGCAGGTCCTGCGCAGACGCGACGTCTGCGGACGGGGAACTCGGACGCCGGAGGTCCGAAGGTCTGCCCTAGCCCGGGAATTCGAGGATGTCCGCGGCACGCTGCCGCGTCGGCGGCTCCGCGGCCGCGCGGACGCCTCCGGGCACCAGCCCGAAGTGCGCGGGATGTGCCGGTACGGCGGCGAAGTGGTCACCGCCGCGCGGGCCGTGGCCGTCACCGGCGGTGTGCGAGGCCGCCGAGGCGGGCCCCTGCGGAAGCTGGCCGGGGAGGCCGCCGTGGCCCTGGCCCGGCTGCCGGTCGGAAACCGATCCGGCGCGCTGCGCGGTACGGGGCGACGCGTCACCGAGGCCGTGCACGCTCACCGAAGTGGGCGCGCAGCCAGCGGACTTGGCGCTCGCGGCTGCCTGCGCGTCGCCGGTGCCGGCGTGGTGCGGTCCGGTGCCGTGCCGCGGCCCGGATGCCTGGCCCGGCTGCTCGCCGTGCCCGTCACGTCCGTCATGCCCGTCACCGTGGCCGTTGTCGCCGTCGTGATCACCGTTGCCGTCGGCGCCGGGGAGCAGGTCGGGCAGCCGTACGGGCAGGTCTGCGGGGAGGTGTACGGGGCGCGAGGCCGCGTCCCCGGCGCGGTGCACCTCGCGCACCGCGTCCCGTACCGGTTCGGTGACCGGCCGGGTGGCCTGCTCGGTGACCGGCCGGGTGATGCGCTCGGTGACCGGTTCGGCCTGCTCGGCCTGCTCGGCGCCGGTTTCGACGGCCGTTCCGGTCCGCTCGGTGACGGGCCGCACGGCCGCGCCAGCCGGACGCACGGCCTGGTCTGCGGGAGTCCCGGCCGCCTTCGGCTCGTCCTGCACCGCCGGACCGAGCCGCGGGTCGGGGCCCGCCGTACGGTCCGCCGCCTGCGCACCGCCACCGAACGCGAACCCGAGCGCCACGAACCCCGCCAGGAAGAGCCCCGCCAGCAGCGCACGCCGCACCACCACACTGCGCGACAGGCGCGCGGCGGCGGGAAGAGCGGTCACGGCAGACACGAGGAGATCCTTTACGGCGGAACGTGGCGACGGGGAGGGTGACTTGAGCAGGGACGCAGCCGATACGGCTGACGCAGCGGATACGTCGGGTACGGCGGACGCCGCGAAGGCGGCGAACGCAGTGCACGCACGGCGCCGGAAGCCGTGCGGTCCCGGAGAACCGGCGGCACGCGCCTCGCGGTGGCCGAGCGGTGCCCTGATCCTTGCACGACGGACCAGGGGCCCCGCAAGCCCCGCGGGGCTCTCATCACCGTTACCCCGCCATGTCCGGTATCGGCAGCGGGCGCTTTTCGATCGCGGCCGCCATCACCTCGGGGAAGAGGTCCGGCGTGCAGGCGAACGCCGGTGCGCCGAGGGCCGCGAGGGCCGCCGCGTGCTCCCGGTCGTAGGCGGGCGCCCCCTCGTCGGACAGCGCGAGCAGTGCCACGAACTGCACCCCGGACGCCTTCATCGCCGCGACGCGTTTGAGCATCTCGTCGCGTATGCCGCCTTCGTAGAGGTCGCTGATCAGTACGACGACGGTGTCGGCGGGCCGGGTGATCTGCGACTGGCAGTACGCCAGCGCGCGGTTGATGTCCGTACCGCCGCCGAGCTGGGTGCCGAAGAGCACATCGACCGGGTCGTCCAGTTCGTCCGTCAGGTCGGCCACCGCGGTGTCGAAGACGACCAGCCGGGTCGCGATGGCGCGCATGGACGCCAGCACCGCCCCGAACACGGAGGCGTAGACGACGGAGGCCGCCATCGACCCGGACTGGTCGATGCAGAGCACCACGTCCTTCTTGACCGACTGCGCGGCCCGTCCGTATCCGATCAGCCGCTCGGGCACGACCGTGCGGTGCTCGGGCAGGTAGTTCTTGAGGTTCGCGCGGATGGTGCGGTCCCAGTCGATGTCCCGGTGCCGGGGGCGGCTGACACGCGCCGACCGGTCCAGGGCGCCGGTGAGCGTGGCGCGCGTACGGGACGAGAGCCGCTTCTCCAGCTGCTCGACGACCTTGCGCACCACGGCCCGCGCGGTCTCCTTCGTCGTCTCGGGCATGACTTTGTTGAGCGACAGCAGCGTCCCCACCAGGTGCACGTCCGCCTCCACGGCCTCCAGCATCTCCGGCTCCAGCAGCAGCGCGGACAGCCCGAGCCGGTCGATCGCGTCGCGCTGCATGACCTGGACGACGGAGGTGGGGAAGTACGTACGGATGTCGCCCAGCCAGCGGGCCACGTTCGGCGCCGAGGCGCCCAGGCCCGCCGTGCGCGAGCCCCCGTCGTCCGCCGCGCCCGGCCGTCGGCCCCCGTAGAGGGCGCTGAGCGCCCCGTCCATGGCGGCGTCCTGTCCGCGCAGCTCACAGCCGGTACCGTCGGCGCCGTCCCCGCCCAGTACCAGCCGCCACCGCCGCAGCCGCTCCTGTGTCCCGCTCATCCGGCCACCCCCGTACGCTCTCCCGGCCGTCCGCCGGTGCTTTCCCCGCCGTCTTCCGGGAGGCCCAGCAGGACGCGCAGGGTGGGCAGCACGGCTGCCGCCCGGTCGCGGTCCAGGCCGGGGCCGAAGCCCGCTATCGCGGCCTGCTGTTCGCCACGCGCGGTGGCGGTCCCGGTGGCACCGGCCGGTCCGCGGCGCACCAACTCGCCCAGCGTGCGCCGCACTCCGGCGTCGTACTCCGCGAACGTACGCCGCAGCAGCGGGAGTACGTCCGTGAACGCGTCCGCCGGCACGTCCGCCAGCCAGCCGTCCACCAGGGCGAGCAGCCGCTCGTCGTGCACCAGCAGCAGTCCGCCCGCGTCGCCGCCCGCGAACCCCTCGATCCAGCCCGCCGCTTCGGCCGGCGGGGTCCCCGTCGACAGGGCCAGCCCCATCAGGCGCTCCGCCTCCTCGGGGGCCAGCCGCCCGTCGTCGAGCAGCAGCCGGACCGCCCGCCCCCGCAGGAGGCCGGGCACCGGTTCCCGCTCGGCCAGCTTTTTCAGCACCCCCGCCCAGCGCTCCCGCAGTCCGCCGGGGCGGCCTGCCGGGCCCTCGTCCAGGAGGCCCACCGCGTGGTGTGTCGCGTCCAGGTGGTTGCGCATGTCCGCGGCGCCGTCCGCGTCCAGGCCCGTACAGGCCGGGGGCAGGCCGACGAAGACCCGCTCGGCCAGTCCGGTGGCCACCTCGCCGAGTGCGGCGGCGTCCGTGCCGCGCACGTCGCCGTAGCGGACGGAGCGCACCAGCGCGGGCAGCGCCTGGGCGAGGTGCCCGACGTCCGCGTCCAGCGCGGCGCGGTCCGTCAGGACCCGCATGACCACGGGGAGCGCGTCCGGGAGCGCGGCGAGCAGGCAGCGCTCGGCCAGCGCCGTCACGTCCGCGAGAGTCGAGGTCGCCACGGCGTCGGACTCCGCCTTGGCCGTCGCGGCGGCCGCCACGGTCGTGCCCCATATGCCGGCTTCGGCGGCCCGTACGGTCAGTTCCGGCTCCCACCGCAGCCGCCAGCTCTCCCGGAAGGTGCCGGTGCTCGCCCGGGTCCGGGCGGGCTCGCCCCACGGCACGCCGAGCAGCCGCAGCCGGTGCAGCAGCCGGCTGCGCCCGGCGTCCGTCTCCTTGCGCAGGTCGAGGTCCAGCTCCCGCTCCGCCGCCTCCGGTTTGAGGCGCAGTGACCGCTGGCTGCGGGCGATGTCGCGCTGGAGCGGTACCGCCGGAGCGCTGTCCGGCACCTCTCCGAGTACGTCGCCCACGACCAGGCGGTCGTGGATCAGGGCGGACGGCGCGTCGGACCCTTCGCCGAGCACCGCGCGCACCGCGTCGCCCGCCTCGGCCAGCCCGGGCAGCGGACGGCCGCGCAGCACGGCTAGCGCGTCGGCGAGGCGTACGGCCTCGATGACGTGCGCCGAGGAGACGGCGTAGTCCTCCTCGCGCAGCAGACCGGCGACCTTCGTCATCCAGCGCTCGATGGGGCGGTCCGGCGCGCTGAAGAGGTGGCCGTACCAGCCGGGGGAGGAGATGCCCGCGCCGTAGCCGCTGCGGCGCGACAGCCTGCGGTGGGTCCAGGGCACCCAGGTCACCTCGGGCTTCACCTTGGGGAGGCCCTTGAGGAGCTGCCGGTCGGCGGTCACCGTCGTCCGCCGGGCCAGCGCCGGGACGTGCCACGCCCCGCACACGACCGCGACGCCGTCCCCGAACTCCCGGCGCGCGTCGCGCAGCCGCAGCCGCATGTGGGCCTCGCGCACCAGGTCGCGGTCGTGGCCGCCGACGCCGTACACCTCCCGCAGCGCGGTCATCGCCTCGGCCAGCGCCTCGAACGGGGCGAGCGGGTCCGACCCCGCCGGTCCGCTCGCGGAGTCGCCCGCGCCCTCCCGCCGGTGTCCGGGGGCGCGGTGCTCGATCACGTCCTCCCACCAGCGCTCGGGGTCGTCGTACCCGGCGGCCTCGGCGAGCACCGCGACCGGATCGATCCGCGCCTCCTCCGCGCGGTCGGGGACTGCCGTACGGTCGGTGTCTGCCGCGCGGTCGGGGGCTACCGTACGGTCGGTGTCCGCCCCACGGTCAGGGGTGTCGGACTCCTCCCGGGCACGGCTCGCCGCGTCCCGGCCGCCCCCGCCTCCGGCTCCCTCCTCGCCCTCCCTCTCGTCGTCCCCTTCGCCCTCCCTCTCGTCATCCCCTTCGCCCTCCCCCAGCGCCAGGGAATGCGCCGCCGGCAGGTCGATGAAGCGCACCGGTACCTCGTGGGCCAGGGCCCACCGGATCGCCACCCACTCCGGGGAGAACTCGGCCAGCGGCCAGAACGCCGCCCGTCCCGGGTCGGTGGGCACATGGGCGAGCAGTGCGACCGGCGGGCGCATCGCCTCGTCGGCGGCCAGGGCCACCAGCGCGTCCGCCTCCGGCGGGCCCTCGATCAGCACCGCAGGGGGCTCGTAACGCTCCAGCACGGCCCGCACCGCACGGGCCGAGCCCGGGCCGTGGTGCCGCACTCCCAGCAGCAGCGGCTGCTCCCGGCCGGTCATGCGCCGGCCTCGCGGCAGGCGCGGTAGAAGTCCTTCCAGCCGTCGCGCTCGCGCACCACGGTTTCGAGGTACTCCTGCCAGACGACCCGGTCCGCGGACGGGTCGCGTATCACGGCACCCAGGATGCCCGCGGCCACGTCCCCGGACCGCAGCACGCCGTCACCGAAGTGGGTGGCCAGCGCCAGCCCGTTGGTGACCACGGAGATGGCCTCGGCCGTGGACAGCGTGCCCGAAGGGGACTTGAGCTTGGTCCGTCCGTCGGTGGTGACGCCGTCGCGCAGCTCCCGGAAGACCGTGACGACCCGGCGGATCTCGTCCGTCCCGGCGGGCGCCGGCGGCAGGTCCAGGGAGCGGCCGATCTGCTCGACGCGCCGGGAGACGATGTCCACCTCCTCCTCGGGCGTCGCGGGCAGCGGCAGGACGACCGTGTTGAAGCGGCGGCGCAGCGCGCTGGAGAGTTCGTTCACCCCCCGGTCGCGGTCGTTGGCCGTGGCGATCAGGTTGAAGCCGCGCACCGCCTGGACCTCCTGCCCCAACTCCGGGACGGGGAGGGTTTTCTCGGACAGGACCGTGATGAGCGTGTCCTGCACGTCGGCGGGGATGCGGGTCAGCTCTTCCACGCGCGCGGTCATGCCCTGCGCCATCGCCCGCATGACCGGGCTGGGCACCAGCGCGTCCCGGCTGGGGCCGTGGGCGAGCAGTTGCGCGTAGTTCCAGCCGTAGCGGATGGCTTCCTCCGGGGTGCCGGCGGTGCCCTGCACGAGCAGGGTCGAGTCGCCGCTGACGGCCGCCGCCAGGTGCTCGGACACCCAGGTCTTGGCCGTGCCGGGCACGCCGAGCAGCAGCAGCGCGCGGTCGGTCGCGAGGGTCGTCACCGCCACCTCCACGATCCGGCGCGGGCCCACGTACTTGGGCGTGATGAGTGTGCCGTCCGGCAGGGTGCCGCCCAGCAGATATGTCGCCACCGCCCACGGCGACAGCCGCCAGCGCTCCGGGCGCGGCCGGTCGTCGGCCGCCGCGAGCGCCTTCAGCTCCTCCGCGAACGCGTCCTCCGCATGCGGGCGCAGGGCCTGCGCGGAGTCGTCGGCCCCGGTGCCGCCGATGACGTCCCCGGTGTGGTTCTCGGACATGGTTCCCCCTCGTCGCACGGTCTGCGGCCGGCACCCCGCCACTCGCCGGCCGCTTGCGTGGACAACCCTGCACCACCCCACTGACAATCACCCCGCGCGGCGGTGTTTGCGCTGGTCAGGACGATTGTCAGTGGGGGCTCGTAACGTTCGGTGCATGAATCCGCAGGGGGAACGCTGGACGTCGGATCACGTGCTCGCGCTCGCGCCCGACGCACCGTCACGCAAGGCGGGGAGCAGGCTCGCGACGCCGGGCTCCTGGCCGGAGACCGGCACACGGGGCAGCGCGGTGTGGGGCCTGTGCAAGGGCAGCGGCAGCAAGCCGTACCAAACCGTCGTGGACACCGCCGGACCGGCTTTCAAGTGCAGTTGTCCGAGCCGCAAGTTCCCGTGCAAGCACGCACTGGGCCTGCTGCTCATGTGGGCGGGAGAGGACGGGGCCGTCGGCGGGGGCGAGCCTCCCGCGTGGGTGGCGGAATGGCTCACCGCCCGTCAGCAGCGGGCGGAGAAGAAATCGACTGGAGCGACCAACGGCGTTCCGGATGACGGCAGTTCGGGAGGGTCGGCGTCCGCCGCGCAGCAGGATGCCGCCCGGCGGCGGGCCGCGCTGCGCGTGCAGCGGATCGCCGCCGGGGCCACCGAGCTGGAACAGCGCCTGGAGGATCTGCTCCGCTCCGGCCTGGCCACCGCCGACCGCGCGGGGTACGGCACCTGGGACGAGACGGCGGCCCGCATGGTGGACGCCCAGGCGCCCGGCCTCGCCTCGCGCGTACGGGAGTTGGGGCCGATGGCGGCCTCCGGGCCGGACTGGCCGTCCCGGCTGCTCGCGGAGTGCTCCCTCATCCACCTCCTCGACCAGGCGTTCCTGGGCGTGGAACGCCTGTCGCCCGCCCTGGCCGCCACGGTCCGCACCCGCGTCGGGCTCACCACCGACGCGGCGGACGTGCTCGCCGCGCCGGACACCGCGACCGTCCGCGACCGCTGGCTGGTGCTCGCCCAGCAGGACACCGAGGAAGGGATGCTGACCAGCAGGCGCATATGGCTGCGCGGCGAGCGGACCGGGCGCATGGCACTGCACCTCTCCTTCGGCGGGCGGGACCGGCCGCTGGACCTCTCCCTGCCGAGAGGCCTCGTCCTGGACGCCGACCTCGCCTACTACCCGGGCGCCTGCCCGCTGCGCGTCGTCCTGGGCACCCGGCACACCGGCCCCGTCCCGGCCGGTGGGCCACCGCCCGGCGGCGGCACCGACGCCGCGCTCGCCGCGTACGGTCACGCGCTGCGCGACGACCCCTGGCTCGACGCCTGGCCGGTGGTTCTGACCGATGTCCTACCGATATCGGGAAGCGGCGGGGAGCCCTGGCAACTGGCCGACGCCGACGGGGAATCGGCCCTGCCCGTGGACCCGCGCTGTACGGGGCGGGCGGGCCTGTGGCGCCTGGCCGCGATATCCGGCGGCGAGCCGGTCACGGTCTTCGGCGAATGCGGCCACCGGGGTTTCGTACCACTGACCACCTGGGATCCGGAACCGGTCGCACTGTGAGGCGGCGGCCGCGACCGGCCCTCACCCACCGGCATCACCACCACCCGCCCACCCGTCCGATCACAGCCCGGGGGACAACCATGATCGACGAAACCACCGCCACCACCTGGGACGACCTGGTCAGCGCAGCACTGCTCGGTACGGAACGCCGTACGCCGCCGGTCACCGGCCGGACCGGCCAGAGCGCCGCGGGGGCGCTGCTGGACGCGGCCGCCGTGAGCACGGTCCGGCGCCGGGCCGCGCTGCGCCCCGCGCCCGCCCGTGAGCGCCCCGTGCCGGCCCCGTCCGACCCGCGTCCGCCGCTGCCGCCGGCCGCGCGGCGCAGACTCGGCCTGTTGCTCGCCGACCGCAACGGCACCGCCGGCGGCCACCGCCGCGGCACGGCCCCCGACCTGACCGAGCTGCTCCCGCAGTGGCTCACCGCCGCGACCGAGTACGGCTACCGCGCCCCCGAGGCGCTGCTGCCCGCGCTGCTCGATGCGGCCCGCGCGCGTACGGACCTGCGCGCCGCGGCCCTCGGCTTCGCCGGCCCGCGCGCGCTGTGGCTGGCCCGGCTGAACGACGAGTGGAAGTTCGCGCTGCGCGGCGTCGGGAGCACGGCCGCGCTGCCCGGCCCGGACGATCCGGAGGCCGTGCGCGCCCTGTGGGAGGAGGGCCTGTTCGCGGAGCGGGTCTCCCTGCTCGCGTCGCTGCGCCGTCGCGATCCGGCGGCCGGCCGCGCCCTGCTGGCCGGCACCTGGAGCAGCGAACGGGCCGAGGACCGGCTGATGTTCCTCGACTCGCTGCGCGAGGGCCTGACGGTGGCCGACGAGCCCTTCCTGGAGCAGGCGCTGTCCGACCGCAGCCGTAACGTCCGGGGCACCGCCGCCGAGCTGCTGTCGGCCCTGCCCGGCACCGCGCTCGCCGGGCGGATGGCGGACCGCGCCCGGGCCTGCGTCACCTTGGCGCGCGTCGAGGGCGGCGCGCGCGACCGCGCTGCCCGCACCGCCGACGCGAGCGCCTGGACCCTCGTCGTCGAAGCGCCGCACGAGTGCGACGCGGCGATGCAGCGGGACGGAGTGGTCCTCCGGCCGCCGACCGGGCGCGGGCGGCGTGCCTGGTGGCTGAGCCAGCTGCTGGAGGCCGCGCCGCTGGACTGCTGGCCCGCGTGGCTGGGCGGCCGGGAACCGGCGGCGATCGTGGCCCTGCCGGTGGCCGACGGCTGGCGTACCGAGCTGCACGACGCCTGGTGCCGCGCCGCCGTCCGCCAGCGGGACGCGGCCTGGGCCCGGGCCCTCCTCGGGCCTCCGGGCGCCGCCCAGCCCGGCACGGGAGCGGATTCGCACGCGTACGGAACGGGCCCGGTCGCGCCGGGCACCACCGGCCCGGCTGCCAACGCCACCCCGGCCGGCAGCACCCCGGCAAGTAGCGCCACCCCGGCCACCGCCCCGGCCGGCACCGCCCCGGCCGGCGGCGCCGCCCCGGACAGCCCGGGCGGTTCGTCGCGCGACCTGGCGCGGCTGCTGACGGTGCTGCCCGAGGACGAACGGGCGCGATGGGTCGCGGAATTCATAGCGGCCCACGGCCTGTCCGACGCGTTCCGGATGCTCGGGGTGTGCGCGGTGCCGTGGTCCGAGCCGCTGGGGCGGGCGGTGGTCGACGCGCTGGACATCGCCCGGGACGCGGGCAGTTATCCGTGGAGCTTCAGCGGCGTGATGGGCCTGGCCGAGAGGTGCCTGGACCCGGCGGCGGCGGACCGGCTCGACATGCTCACCGCGACCCCGGACGAGCCCGCCGACGGCTCGCCGGGAGCGGTCGGCTACTGGTCCGAGGCGTTCCAGCGGCTGGTGGGCACGCTACGGCTGCGCGCCACGATGCGGGCGGAGCTGGCCCCGTGAGCCGCGTGGCCGCCGCGCCGGCGGCGAGCCGCCCGGCCCGGGGCGGCCTGCCCGGCACCGCTCTCTCAGGCGGCCAGCTGCCGCACGTTGGCCCGCACCCACTCCACGATCGACGTGGTGGTGGCCCCGGGGGTGAAGATCTCCGCGACGCCCAGCTCCTTGAGGGGCGGGATGTCCGCTTCCGGGATGATGCCGCCGCCGAAGACCTTGATGTCCGCCGCGTCGCGCTCCTTCAGCAGCTCTATGACCTTCGCGAAGAGCGTGTTGTGCGCCCCGGAGAGGATGGACAGCCCGATCGCGTCGGCGTCCTCCTGGATCGCGGTGTCCACGACCTGTTCCGGTGTCTGGTGCAGCCCCGTGTAGATGACCTCCATGCCGGCGTCGCGCAGCGCCCGCGCGATGACCTTGGCCCCCCGGTCGTGACCGTCGAGCCCCGGCTTGGCCACCACCACGCGGATCGGACCCTGCACACCCATCACTGCCTCCCAGCCCTGCACGGCACGACACGGCACCTGTACGGAACAGGGCCGCCGGCCGACAACCGACGGGCGGCCGGCGCGGCCGCCCCAAGCGTGAACGAACGTTATCGCCAGCATCCCGTACCCGGCCGTTTCGTAACACTGAGGGAGGGGGAAATCACACATTGGGACACGTTCGCTACGCGTTGCGTTCCGCGCCTCTTCACGCGGCGGGACGGACGCACGGGGAGCCGCAGTGAGGTCGCCGTACCTCCGCGCCGTCAGCCGCGCGGCACGGAGGTCCGGCCCCTGAACGCTTCCGTCTTCGTATCCGTACGGTCAGGCAGCAGCTCGTTCGCATACTCGGCCGCAGCTCGTTCACGTACTTGTACGTTGCCGGAAACGGCTGCCCATGAGGGCATACGGGGGACAGAGTCGTTCTCCCGCGTGCCATTCGGGAGGTCGGCCATGAAGGCCCTGCCCTTTCTCTGCTGTCTGGCCCGCCCCTCGGCGCTGCTGCGCGCGACGGTAGTGGAGCTGGCGATCCTCGTCGGGCACCTGCTGCTGTACCCGACCGGCATCCACCAGGAACAGCCCAGAGCCCTCCCCGGCACGCCCGCCGGCCCGGGGCCGGAAGACGAAACCGACGGCGCGTACGGCACCGACGTGACCGATGACGGCACCGGCACCGCCGCCGATGCGTTCCCGGCCGCCCGGACGGCGCTGCTGCCCACCGAAGGCCGCGCCCGCCCCCCGGTGCTCCTGCTGCACGGCTTCATCGACAACCGTTCCGTCTTCGTGCTGCTGCGCCGCTCGCTGCTCCGGCACGGCTGGCGCCATGTGGAAGCGCTCAACTACTCGCCGCTCACCTGTGACCTGCGCAAGGCCGCCGAGCTTCTCGGCCGGCATGTCGAGCAGGTCTGCGAGCGCACCGGCCACAGCCGGGTCGACCTGGTGGGCCACAGCCTCGGCGGCCTGATCGCCCGCTACTACGCGCAGCGGCTGGGCGGCGATCTCCGTGTACGCACCCTGGTCACCCTCGGCACCCCGCACGGCGGCACCCGGGTCGCGCCTTTGATGTCGGCCCATCCGCTGGTCCGGCAGATGCGGCCGCATTCCGACGTGATCGTGGAGTTGGCGCGGCCCGCCCCGAATTGCCGTACGCATTTCGTCTGCTTCTGGAGCGACTTGGACCAGCTGATGGTCCCGGTGGAGACCGCGCGAATCGATCACCGGGATTTGATCACCCGCAGCGTGCGGGTATCCGGCGTAGGGCATCTCGCCCTCCCCGTCAACGGTGCGGTGGCAGCCGGAATACGGGAAGCGCTCGGCGCCGAGGAGGACGCGGAAGGCAGCGTGAGCGCCACGTCCGTGGCCTGACCCCGCCGCGCCCGTCCCGGCCCGGCCGCTGCCCGAGCGGTTTCCGCACGGCTCTGGCGTGGGCACTTTCCAAGGTCGCGTGCGCCCTTTCGACCGCCGCGCGCACACCGGCGCGCCCCGTGCCGCCTCGAACGCCCCTCGAACGCGGCGCCAAGAACTCGCATACTGTCCGCCGAAAGGCGGCCAAATGCCCGTTGTCGGGAAGCCCGAAACCTGCCGAAGATTGTCGCCGTCACGTACCGCCGGGTACAGTCGCCGCTAATTCTCCTGCTGCCGAGGCGAAAGAGAAGTGGTGGTGAACGACCGTCACTCGCCGGAGTCCCCCGCTCCGGCTGTCCCCTCTCCCGATGCCTCGTATGCGCATTACCCGGCCTACGAGTCCTACGGGCATCAGGACACCCAGGCCCGCCAAGCGGCATACGGCGACGGTGCCGCGTATTTCGGCGCGTTCCCCGGCCACCAGGCCACCGGCGCGCACGACGCTTCGCCGTACGACACCACCGCGTACGGCACCGACGCGTACGCCACCGCCGCGTACGCCACCGGTGCCTACGGTGGCGACTACGACGCGGGTACCCACCCCGCGGGCGTCTATGGCACCGGAACGGCCAACTCCGGCTCCCCCGCCACCGGCACACAGCCGGAGGCCGCCTACGACCCGTATTCCCACACGGCGTACGACGGCGGCTACGGCACCGGCGGCGCGGCCGCCCCCGACGGCTACGAGGCCACCGCGGTCTGGGGTGCCGTGGATCCGGACCTGATCGCCGGCATTCCGGCGCAGGCGGGCCCGCCGCAGGCCGGCCCGCCCCAGACCGGATACCCGTACGGCGGCGATGCCAGCTCCCAGTGGGAGACCATGACTTGGGCCGGACCGGGCCTGGGGCTGTACGGCGGCGAACCGCATGAAAACGGGCAGACGTACGGTTCCGGACCGTACGCGGACACAAACGATCAGTACGGGTCCGCTTACGGTACGTATGAGGCAGCTCCGGGTGCGGACGCTGCGGAGGACCGATTCGCCGACGAGCACGCCCGCGGCATAGGGGCCCCGCACACCGGCCCGCACGTGGCACCCCACGCCGACCCGCATGCCGCCCCGCACGCGGACCCGTTCGGTGCCACCGCCATCGCGGAAGCGCTCACCCAGACCACTCCGGCCATCACGCCCGACCTCGACGGCCTGGACGGATTCGACGGCCTCGGCCCCGAGGCCACCGGAGGCCCGGGAGCCCCCGGGACCGCCGAGGATCCTTCCGCCCCCGACATCACGCCCGACGGCGGCCCCGCCTCCGGCGGCGTGCCCGCCGCGCGGGGCTCCCGTTCGCGCCGTGCGGCGCAGGGCAGCAGCCCGGCCGGCCGCGGCCGCCGCCGTACCGCCAAGCGCTCCGCGCTGCTGACCGTCGCGGTGCCCTCGGTCGCCGCCATGGGCGTGTGCGCCGTCGCCGCCGCCTCCGTCACCAGTGGCGCCCAGAGCGGCACCAAGGACGGCACGAAGACCCAGGCCGCCGGGGACCCCGCGGCCGTGCAGCCGGCCGTGGCCAACAACAAGCTCGACACCCAGCTCGCCAGCCTCAGCGCGGGCGCCGACGACTTCGCCGACCGGGCCAGCCGTACGCAGGAGCGCATCGACCTCAAGGCCCGGCAGGCCGCCGAGAAGAAGCGCAAGGCCGAGGAGGCGGCGCGCAAGGAGGCGATGCGCCCCAAGTTCGCGCTGCCGGTCGCGCAGCACGGCCTGAGCGCGCTGTACGGGCAGGCGGGCGTGAACTGGATGTCCGTGCACACCGGCATCGACTTCCCGGTCGGCTACGGCACGCCGGTCGTGGCCGCCACCGACGGCACCGTACGCACCCAGTTCAACACCGCCTACGGGAACATGGCGATCGTGACCGCCCCGGACGGCACCGAAACCTGGTACTGCCACCTGAGCAGCACCAAGATCCGGTCGGGCAAGGTCAAGGCCGGTGACCAGATCGCCTACTCGGGCGACTCCGGCAACTCCACGGGACCGCACCTGCACTTCGAGGTGCGCCCGGGCGGCGGCTCGGCCGTCGACCCGCTGCCGTGGCTGCGCAGCCACGGCCTCAACCCGACCTGACCGGCCGCCACCGGACGGCCGGGAAGTACCGTCCGGCGCCCCCATGAGGCGCCGGACGGTTCCGTCAGAGCTTCCCCGCCGAGGTCAGGGCTTCCCGGCCGGCGTCAGGGCTTTCCGGCCGAGGTCAGAGCTTCTCCACCGGCGCGTACCGCAGCAGCAGCCGCTTCGGCTTCTCGCCGCCGAAGTCGATCGTCGCCTCCGCGTTGTCGCCGCTGCCCTTGACCGCGACGACCGTGCCCAGCCCGAAACTGTCGTGCGTGACGCGGTCGCCGACCGCCAGTGAGACGACCTCGCGGTCCTTGGCGCGCCGGGTCGCGAAGCCGCTCGGGCCCGCCTTCGTACGCGACGAGGACAGGCCGGAGCCGAAGCCCCCGCCGCCGGTGCCGGAGAGGCTGCCCATCGAGGCGGAGGGCGTCGCGGGGCCCGTGCGGCGCCAGTCCACGTACTTGTCCGGGATCTCCTCCAGGAAGCGGGACGGCGGGTTGTACGACGGCTGCCCCCAGGCGCTGCGCATGGTGGAGCGGGTCACGTAGAGCCGTTCGCGGGCGCGGGTGATGCCGACGTACGCCAGGCGGCGCTCCTCCTCCAGCTCCTTGGTCTGGCCGAGCGCGCGCATGTGCGGGAAGACGCCGTCCTCCATGCCGGTCAGGAAGACGGTGGGGAACTCCAGGCCCTTGGCGGTGTGCAGCGTCATGAGGGTGATGACGCCGGTGCCCTCCTCGTCCTCGTCCGGGATCTGGTCGGAGTCGGCGACCAGCGCGACCTGCTCCAGGAAGTCGGCGAGGGTGCCGGGATTGTCCTCACCGCGGTCCTGCTCGAATTCGAGGGCGACGGCGGCCAGTTCCTGGAGGTTCTCGATGCGGGTCTCGTCCTGCGGGTCGGTCGAGGACTGGAGCTCGGCCAGATAGCCCGTGCGCTCCAGGACCGCTTCCAGGACGGTGGCGGGGCCCGCGCCGGACTCGACGATGGTGCGCAGCTCCTCCATGAGCGTGTTGAAGCGCTTGACGGCGTTGGCGGAGCGCGCGGCCATGCCGTACGCCTCGTCGACGCGGCGCAGCGCCTGCGGGAAGGTGATCTTCTCGCGGGCGGACAGCGCGTCGATCATCGCCTCGGCGCGCTCGCCGATGCCGCGCTTGGGCACGTTCAGGATGCGGCGCAGCGGGACGGTGTCCTCCGGGTTGGCGAGGACGCGCAGGTACGCGAGGACGTCGCGGACCTCCTTGCGCTCGTAGAAGCGCACGCCGCCGACGACCTTGTAGGGCAGGCCGACCCGGATGAAGATCTCTTCGAAGACGCGGGACTGGGCGTTGGTGCGGTAGAAGACCGCCACGTCGCCCGCCCTGGCGTCGCCCGCGTCGGTCAGCCGGTCGATCTCGTCGGCGACGAACTGGGCCTCGTCGTGCTCGGTGTCGGCGACGTAGCCCGTGATGCGGGGGCCTTCGCCGGCGTCCGTCCACAGGTTCTTGGGGCGGCGGTTCTCGTTGCGCTCGATGACGGCGTTGGCGGCGCTGAGGATCGTCTGGGAGGAGCGGTAGTTCTGCTCCAGCATGATCGTCGTGGCGTCCGGATAGTCCTCCTCGAACTGGAGGATGTTACGGATGGTGGCGCCGCGGAACGCGTAGATCGACTGGTCGGCGTCACCGACCACGCACAGCTCGCCGGCCGTCTCGGCCGGTCCCACCAGCTCCCGTACGAGGGTGTACTGGGCGTGGTTGGTGTCCTGGTACTCGTCCACGAGGACGTGCCGGAAGCGGCGGCGGTAGTGGTCGGCGACATCGGGGAACGCCTGGAGGAGGTTGACCGTGGTCATGATGATGTCGTCGAAGTCCAGGGCGTTGGCCTCGCGCAGCCGGGCCTGGTACATCGCGTACGCCTCGGCGACGGACTTCTCAAAACCGTCGGCGGCCTGCTGGGCGAAGGTCTCCTCGTCGATGAGCTCGTTCTTGAGGTTGGAGACCTTGGCGCTGAAGGACTTGGGCGGGAACCGCTTGGGGTCGAGGTCCAGATCCCGGCAGACCAGGGCCATCAGGCGCTTGGAGTCGGCCGCGTCGTAGATCGAGAAGGAGGACGTGAAGCCCAGCTTCTTGGACTCGCGGCGCAGGATGCGCACGCACGCGCTGTGGAAGGTGGAGACCCACATGGCGTTCGCCCGGGGGCCGACCAGGTCCTCGACGCGCTCCTTCATCTCGCCCGCGGCCTTGTTGGTGAAGGTGATCGCGAGGATCTGGCCGGGGTGTACGCCGCGGGCGCCGAGCAGGTGCGCGATGCGGTGGGTCAGGACGCGGGTCTTGCCGGAGCCGGCGCCCGCGACGATGAGCAGCGGTCCGCCGCTGTGCACGACGGCGGCCTTCTGCTGGTCGTTCAGCCCCTCCAGGAGGGCGGCGGGGTCCACCGCGGGGCGGGGTGCGCCGTCGCGGTAGTACGGGTCGCGGCCCGGGCCCACGGCGTGCGGGATGCCGCCGGGCACGTCGAAGCGCCCGCCGAACAGGTCGGCCGGGATCTCCTCCGGTGCCGGACCGTCCCCGTCCTCGGGAGGCGGCGGGGGCTCCTCGCCGGTGGGTTCGAGGTCCGCCAGGAAGCTGTCGTCAAAGAGGCTGCTCATCGCCCATCGAGTGTAGGCCGCCGCACTGACAGCCCGGCCCGAACCGGGAAAACCGGCCGTGTGACCTGGCACGCCCCTGGCGGGTGGCCCGCGTCACAGGACACGACAGGACACGCCCCGGTCACGCAAAGAAGCAATCGTGAAAAGAAGCAGTCGCGAAAAGATCACGAAAAGGTTTCGGGCATAACGCACATCAGGCTTCACAGGCGCCTCACGGGTTGGCTACCGTGCTCGCTCGGGCAGCCCGCCGTCCCCGCGGTCGACAGCGTCCGCACGGGCCGCCCCCGCCGAGTCCGGCCCTGCCACCAGGCATCCGGAGCCGGGGACCCACACGTACCACCGGGGTGAATCGGCCGGTACGGCACACGGCGCGAGGCGCCTCGGGGCACCAGCCCCCGGGACCTCCCGCCGCCCGTACGGACCGTAGGGCAGCCTTCCGTAGTGACGCAGTGAACGCCCGAACCCGACAGCTAACCCGGTAGGCGGTCCACGGAAGGAGCGCCGATCTTGGCGTCGCACCGCAAGCCGCGCACCCGCATACTCACCTCGCCCGGGAGCCGCCGTACGGCCGCCGGGCTCACCACCGCAGCCCTCGCCTCGGTCACCCTGCTCTCGCAGACGGCCGAGGCGGCGCCGCGTCAGCCGCAGCAGTCGATCGAAGAGGTCAAGCAGAAGGTCGACGACCTCTACCGGCAGGCCGAGGTGGCGACCCAGAAGTACAACGCCGCCAAGGAGCAGGCCGACGAGCAGCGCGGCACCGTCGACCGCCTGCTGGACGACACCGCCCGGCGGACCCAGAAGATGAACGACGCCCGGCGCCGGCTGGGCACCTACGCCGCGGCCCAGTACCGCAGCGGTGGCATCAGCCCGACCGCGCAGCTGCTGCTGGCCCGCAACCCGCAGCAGTTCGCGGACCGCAGCCATCTGATGGACCAGCTGACCGGCGCGCAGAAGAAGGCCGTCAGCGACTACCAGGAGCAGCAGGCGAAGGCCGTACGGCAGCGGGCGGAGGCGTCCCGGAGTCTGGAGCGGCTCACCGAGACGCAGGCGTCCCTGAAGGAGTCCAAGAAGGACGTCCAGGAGAAGCTGGCCGAGGCCCGGCAGCTGCTGTCCCGGCTGACCGCCCAGGAGAAGGCGCGGCTCGCGGAGCTGGAGCGCAAGAAGGAGGCCGAGGCCAAGCGCAGGGCCGAGGAGCTGGCCCGTAAGCAGGCCGAGAAGGAGCGCAAGGAGCGGGAGGACCGCAAGCAGCACGACACTCCGGGCCAGGGCACCGGTTCCGGATCACCGGACGGCGGCTCCAGCGGTTCCGGTGGCTCCGGCGGCGGTACGTCCGACGACGGTTCGTACGCGACCAAGGCCGCCAAGGCGCTCGCGTTCGCCCGCGCCCAGATGGGCAAGCCGTACGTCTGGGGCGCGACGGGCCCGAATTCCTACGACTGCTCCGGCCTGACCCAGGCGGCCTGGAAGGCGGCGGGCGTCTCGCTGCCCCGTACGACCTGGGACCAGGTGAAGGCCGGCGACCGGGTGGCGACCAAGGATCTGAAACCCGGTGACCTGGTGTTCTTCTACAACGACATCAGCCATGTCGGCATGTACATCGGCGACGGCAAGATGATCCACGCGCCCAAGCCGGGGGCCAGTGTGCGGGTCGAGTCGATCTACTACATGCCGATCTACGGGAGCGTGCGCCCGGCATGAGAAGAGGGCCGTGGGGCGCACCCCACGGCCCTCAACCGCTCTTCGGCCGGCCTTCAAGCCGGCCCTCGACGGTCCCTCACCGGCCTCCGCTCACGTCCACAGCAGGGCGATGAAGATGTTGACCACCGTCAGCGCCCCCACCGCCAGGAAGAAGGGCTTCTCGACCTTCTCCTCGTCGCGCTTGACGTAGACCAGGCCCAGGATCACGACCAGTACGGCGAGCTTGACGCCCAGCTTGATGTTGTTGAGCGAGTGGTCCTGGGCCTGGTTGAGGCCGACCAGGATGACGCCGGTCACCAGCATCGTCAGCGCGCCGTGCAGCATGGCCGGCACGAAGCGGGCGTTGCCCGCGCTCATCGGCTTCAGCTGGGTCAGGAAGCCGCCGAGCAGCGACGCGATGCCGATGATGTGCAGACCCACGAAGACCTTGGTCACTACGTCCATAGTGGTGGATCGTAGCCCTCGCTTACCACGGCTTCGCACTCAGGTCCGCCTCTCTTCCGCTCCGGTCGGACTCCGCACCCGGCACGCCTTCGAGACGTGCGGCAGCGGGCAGGCGTACACACCGACAGGGCGAGAACGAGCAATACCCGTCAACCGGCTCCCTTTCGGGGGTGTCGAGGTTTAGCGTCCTCAATCAGGCGGCCGACTCCCCACCGCCGCCGGATTCCGCCCCGGCGGTCGTCGGTCGTCCCCGCCGAGAGGAACGGCGGCGGCCCGCTCCCCCTGTTACGGGCCGCCGCCGGACCCAGGAAGACGGGCGCCGGAGAGGCGCAGCCTCCGCCCGCACAACGGCCCGCCCTAAGATCGGGCCGTATGAACCTCCCTATAGACAACCCCCCTATAGATACGGCCGGTTCGCTCCCCTCCCCAACCCCCTCTGCCTCCCCCTCCCCCTCTGCCACCCCAACCCCCTCCGCTTCCCCGTCCTCCCAGCCCCTCGCCGATCACCCGGACCTCGTCCGGGCCTGGGTGCACGGCTTGGCGCGGTGCCGCGGTGCCGCGGCCCCCGTCGCGGCCCACGGCGGCTTCTACGTCGAGGTCCGCGTCCCCGTACGGTCGCCCCGTTACGTCTTCGCCGCAGCCGACCCGGACGTCCTCCGCGGTCTCGTCGCCTCGATCACCACCCCCAACCTGTGGATCAACGTCTGCGCCCCGCGCTCGGACATCGCCCCCGCCCTGCCTCCCACCTGGGAGATCGCCGAGCCGCAGTTTCTGATGTCGGCCGTCCTGCCCCCGGCGCCGACCCTCGTGGCCGCGCCGGCCGGCTACAGCGTCGAGACGGTGGACGAGGACGACACCGGCGTCCTCCAGTGCCGTGTCCTGGACGCCGCCACCGGCGCGCTCGCCGCCCGGGGACGGGCCGCTCTCGCCGATGCCGCCACACCCTCAACGGCGGTCTTCGACATGATCAACACCAGCGCGGGGCACCGCCGTCGCGGCCTGGGCACCCTCGTCATGAACGCGCTGTCGGCCCACGCGGTCCGGCTGGGTGCCGCCCGCGGCGTCCTCGTGGCCAGCCCCGCCGGGCGGGCCCTCTACCGGTCCCTGGGCTGGCGGCTCCACGCGCCGGTCACGGCCGTACGCATTCCGCCGCCGGAAGGCGGAACCACCGGCTAGCGGCGGTGCCCGGGGCCGGTGTGGCGCCGGGTCGCGTGGAGCGAGCCGAGCAGGTCGAGGGCCTGGGCGCTGGGACCGCCCGGTTCGGCGTGGTAGATGACGAGTTGTTGGCCTGGGGCGTCGCGTACGTCGAACGCCTGGTAGGTGAGGGTGAGCGGGCCGACGTCCGGGTGCCGGAGGCGCTTGGCGTCGCGGGTCTTGCCGCGCACGTCGTGGGCGTTCCAGAGGCGGGCGAATTCCGTGCTCCGCGCGGTGAGGGTGCGGACGAGTTCGCGCAGCCGTGGGTGGTCCGGGTCGTAGCCCGCAGCCTGGCGCAGGTTGGCGACGGTGGCCTGGGCGGCCCGGTCCCAGTCCATGAAGAAGTCCCGGGCCGCGGGGTCGGCGAAGGTCATACGGGCCAGGTTGTCCGCGGGCTCGAACGGGGCGTAGAGGGCGTCGGCCAGGGCGTTGGCGGCCAGGATGTCCAGGGCGGGGCCGAGGACGAGCGCCGGTGTGTTCGGGTATCCGTCCATCAGCTGACGCAGCGCTGGACTGACCTGCTCGGTGGCGTGCCCAGCGGCCTTGTCGTCGGGCGCGGTCCCGGCCAGCCGGTACAGGTGTGCGCGGGCGTCCGCGTCGAGGTGCAGCGCGCGGCTGAGGGCGTCGAGCACCTGCGCCGAGGGGTTGCGCTCGCGGCCCTGTTCCAGACGCGTGTAGTAGTCGGCGCTCACTCCGGTCAGGACGGCGACCTCCTCTCGGCGTAGTCCGGCGACCCTGCGGGCCCCGTAACTCGCCATCCCCACGTCCTCCGGTCGCAGCCCGGCACGGCGTGCGCGCAGGAAGTCCCCCAGGTGGTTGTCCAGGTGGTTGTCCAGGTGGTTGTCGTCCATGCGGCCAGGCTAGGCGGCGGTCCGGTGGGGTGCCTGGGTGTGCTGCACCCAGGCGGTACGCGTCCTGGTCGCTCGCTGCTGACCTGCGCAGACTCGGCGAAGCGGACCGGCCCCGACCGGAATCAACCGGAACCGACCGGCCCCGACCGGCCCCGGCAGTCAGCAGTCAGCAGTCAGCAGTCAGCAGTCAGCAGTCAGCAGTCAGCACTACGAGAGCAAGGACGGTTCCCATGGCAGGACTTCGACTCGACGGCAAGCTCGCATTGATCACCGGCGCGACCGGCGGCATCGGCGCGGCGACCGCCGAACGGTTCGCTCGCGAAGGGGCCCGGTTGGTGCTCACCGATATCGCCGAGGGGCCCCTGCGGAGCCTGGCCGACCGGATCGAGGCGTACGGCACGGACGTCGTCGCCGCCCGCCTCGATGTCTCCTCCGCGCAGCAGTGGGAGGAAGTGATCACCGTCGTACGCGACCGGTTCGGCGCCCTGGACGTCCTGGTGAACCTCGCTGGCATCGTGGACTGGCCGGGCATCGAGGACACCCGGGAGGAGGCCTGGGACCGCGTGATCGATGTGAACCAGAAGGGCACCTGGCTCGGCATGAAGGCGGCGATGCCGCTCCTGCGGGCGAGCGGCAACGCGTCGGTGATCAACACCTCGTCGGTGCTCGGGCTGGTGGGAAGCGGTTCGGCGGCGGCCTACCAGGCGTCCAAGGGGGCGGTACGCCTGCTGAGCAAGACCGCCGCGGTGGAGTACGCGCGGCAGGGCGTACGGGTCAACTCCGTACACCCCGGAGTGATCGCCACACCGATGATCCAGGAGATCCTGGACGAGCAGGGCGACCAGCAGCCGGACATCCGGCGCACCCCGATGCGCAGGGCCGGGCGCGCCGACGAGATCGCGTCCGCGATTCTCTTCCTGGCCTGTGACGACTCCTCGTTCGTCACCGGGTCGGAGCTGGTGGTGGACGGCGGGCTGACGGCGCACTGAGGGCCGTCTCCCTAGCCGTACGCCTATCCGTACGCCTAGCCGTATCCCTGTCCCCGTCCATATGTGCGGCTATGCGCGCCCGGGGCCCTGGGGGCGCTCCGGGCTCCGACCGTGCCCGGCACCGCGGCCGGGCTCCGCACCGTGGCCCGGCTCGGCACCATGGCCCGGCTCCGCGCCATGGCCCGGATCGGGCTTGTGGCCGCGCTCGGTGCCGCCGGCGGGCTGGGTGCCGATGACGCCGCTCAGCCAGCGGAAGACCTCCGGTATCTGGTTCTTCCATACGGCCGTGCCGTGGCCGCCGGCGCCCGGCGGGATCAGCTTGACCTTGACCGTCGTCGGGTTCTTGGCGAGCTGCTTGAGGGCGAGTCCGGCCTCGTAACCGTCACCGGCGGCCCCGGAGATGTAGAGGGCGCTGAGCGGCGGCTTGCCCGCCTGGTTGGCGGTCTTGAGGATGGTGAGCGGGTTGCTCTCGACGCGCAGCTTGGGGTCCTGGCCCGCGAGGGAGGCGGGCTCCATCTTCGGGTCGTTGAAGCCGGAGAGACTGATGGCGGCGCGGTAGCGGTCGGGGTGGGCGAGCGCCAGCTTGGCGGCGCAGTGCGCGCCGGCCGAGTAGCCCGCCACCGCCCAGGAGGCGGGCGCCTCCTCGGCCCGGAAGTTGTCGATCACCATCTGGCGTACGTCGACGCTCAGCCAGCTGTCCGCGTTGACCTTGCCCGGGATGTTGACGCAGCCGGTGTCCACCTTGCCCAGCAGGGTGGTGCGCGGTGAGACCAGGATGAAGGGCTTGACCTTGCCCTGCTCCATCAGCGGCTTGAGCTGCTCGGCGACCTTGAGCGTGCCCAGCCACGACTTGGCCGAGCCGGGGAACCCGGGCAGCAGCTCCACGACGGGGAACTTCTTGTCCTGGTAGGCGGGATCGTCGTACTGCGGCGGCAGCCATACGTACACCTCGCCGCTCACGCCCGAGATCCGCCCCTTGAACTCGCCCTCCTGGACGCCCGGTCCGACGACCGAGTCCTTGGGCGGGCCGAACTGCACCAGTTGCTTGGGCCCGTTCTTCGCCTTGAGTCCGCCCATGCCGTCCGGACCGAGGTCCTTGGCGGCCTCGACGTGGTCGGACGTGCCCAGCAGGTCGTCCCAGTTGTCGTAGAGGCTGTTGGCGTTGTTGACCATCACGAACACCAGCGTGATCGCGGTGACCTGTGCGAACAGCAGCATGCCCAGGCGCGCCACCGCCCGTACCACCTTCGGGCCACGGACGCGGCTCCACAGCGCGAACGGCAGCACGACCGCGATGACCAGCAGCGCAATCGCGGTCAGGAAGAAGGGCGTGCCCGTCAGACTCATCGGGGATCTACTCGCTTCCAGGGCGTGGTGCAGCGGTGGGCATGGTTCTGGCCCTGCCGACGGCAGCGAGCCTCTCCGCAAGATTAGATGGTCATCCGACACGCCGTGGTTGCGCCCTCTGAGGCCTTCTTTGCGAAGGTCCTCCGGAAAGAAGGGGGCTTGTGGTACGGGTCACAAGGCCGCGGTGACCGGCCCGGTGCGCCCCCGAGTGGCGGCCCAACTCGCCGGGTAAACCTGACATCCGTCATGCGAACCTGTGAGCGATGCCGTACCGCAGGTTGATGTCCGGGAGCGGCGTGGCCAGCAGAATCGCCGGTGAGCGAGAGAGATCGCAGGCCACCGACCGACCGCCGCCGGCTCCGCGGGAGCCCCCGGCCACGCACCGACGGAGACATGCCATGCCCCTGTCCCCACCGAGCCGCCGCCGCGTGCGGCTCGCCGCCACCGCCACGGCCGTCTTACTGGCCCTGCTCGCCCCGGCCCTCCCGGCCTCGGCCGCCGAGACGCCCGCCCCGCCCGCTCCCGTCGCTACGACCGCCGCAGACCGGCCGGCGCGGTCCGGCCTCGACCGCGAAGCCCTCGCGCGCTCCCTTCAGGATCTGCACAAGGAAGGCATGTACGGCGCCTACTCGGCCGTACGGAACGGCGACGCGGCCTGGCGGGGCGCCTCCGGTGTCGCCGACATCAAGACCGGCCGCCCGATGAGACCGGACTTCGAACACCGCATAGGCAGCATCACCAAGACCTTCACCGCCGTCGCCGTGCTCCGGGAAGTCGGCAGGGGCACCATCGAGCTGGACGCGCCGATCGGCCGCTACCTGCCGGGTCTCGTCCCCGGCGAGCGTGGCCGGGCGATCACGGTACGGATGCTGCTGAATCACACCAGCGGCATCGCCGACTACGGCTACGCCCTCTGGAGCAAGCCGGAGGACCTGGAGACCGGCCGCTTCCGCCACCACGACCCGCGGAAGCTGGCTCAGTTGGCCCTGGCGGCGGAGCCGACGGGCAAGCCCGGCGAGGCGCACCACTACGCCAACGCCAACTACGTGATAGCCGGATTGCTGCTGCGCAAGGTCACCGGGGAGACCCCCGAGACGTACATCACCGACCACGTCATACGGAAGGCCGGGCTGCGGCACACGTACTTCCCGCGCTCGCCCTACCTGACCGGGCCGCACGCCAAGATGTACGAGCGCCTGCACGGGATGTTCGACCCGCCGCACGAGTTCAGCGTCTACGACATGTCCTGGGCCGGTACGGCCGGCTCGCTGGTGTCGACCATGGACGACCTCAACACGTTCTTCCGCGCCCTGCTGACCGGCCGCCTGATCGGCAAGGCCGAACTGCGCGAGATGCAGACCACGGTCCCCGCCGGGAACGACCCGACCCTGCGGTACGGCCTGGGCCTGCTCTCGTGGGACCTGCCGTGCGGGCGGGTCTGGGGCCACAACGGTCTCGTCCCCGGCTCGGGGACCTGGTCCCTCTCCAGCCCGGACGGCAGCCGCCAGGTTTCACTCGGCACGAACCTGACGCGTTACTACGGCCTGAACCCGGACGGCACCGAGAAGTCGGGCCCCATCGACACCGCCATGGGCATACATCTGGTCCGGGCCCTGTGCAGTCGCTCCGCCGAGGGGGCAGGGTCACAGCCCCCGTCCACGGCTCCGCAGTCCTTGCCACAGTCCGTATCGCAGTCCGTATCGCAGTCCATACGGGTGCCGGCCTCGCCCCAGGCACCGGCCCGAGGCTGATCACCGCGGTTGCGCCGCGCTGCGGCTTCCGCTCGCCGTAGCGCTCACCGGGACCGGGCGCGGCGACAATGAGGATCATGCATGATGCCATTGAGGGCGACGGGCTGACCGTGGGTCAGGTGCAGGCGCGGCTCGGTGTGACGGTCCGCGCGCTGCACCACTGGGACGAGATCGGCCTCGCGCGGCCGTCGCTGCGCACGGCCGGCGGCTACCGGCTCTACACCGCCGCCGACCTGGAACGCCTGCACCGCATCGTCGTCTACCGCGAGCTGGGCCTCGGCCTGGACCGGATCCGGGCCGTCCTGGACGACTCGACCACGGACGTGGCCGACGCGTTGCGCGCGCAGCGCAAGCAGGTTGCCGAACGGATCGAGCGCCTCCAGCAGCTCGGCGCCGGGCTGGACCGCATGATCGACGCCCACGAGCGCGGCGTACTGCTGACCACCGAGCAGCAGGCCGCGATCTTCGGCCCCCGGTGGGACCCGGACTCGCCCGCCCGAGCCCGTCAGCACTACGGGGACACGACGCAATGGCGGCAGTTCGCCGAACGCTCGGCCTCACGCGGGCCGGAGGAATGGCAGGCCGTCGCCGACGCCGTGGCCGGACTCGACCGCGCCCTCGCGGACGCGATGGACGCCGGAGTCGCGCCCGGCAGCCCGGAAGCGGAGCGACTCGTCGAGCGGCACCGCGAGGTCTTCGCCTCGTACTTCCCTCTCACCCGGCAGATGCAGGTCTGCCTCGGCCGCATGTACGAGGCCGACCCGGGATTCGCCGCCCACTACGACGCCATCCGCCCCGGCCTGGCCACCTGGCTCCGCCACATCATCGACGCCAGCGCACGCGCCCACGGCATCGACCCCGACACCGCGGCCTGGGAGTAGGGCGCGGGCTGGGTGGGACCAGGGGGCAAAGGGCAAGGGTTGAGGAAGGGTCCTCTTCTTGCTGGCGGTTCAGTTGGGGTTTGGGTGGTGGTTGCTGCCGTTGCCTACGCGTTGTGTGCTGGACTCCGCCGAGCCCGGGCGGGAGCGGGAACCGGAGCGGCAGAGGTGGGCGAAGTGAGCGGTTCGCTGGGCGCGTAGGTGGTCGGCGGCCGGATCCGGGGGCGGGATGTCGCCTCGGCAGGGGCGACACAGACCGCCGGGGAGGGCTTCGGGGCGGCCCGGTACGCCGCATTCCGTGCACTCCATGATGCGGGTGGGGGCGCGTGGCGAGGTGGCCTCGGGTGGTGGGGCGGGCGGGAGTTTGGCCGTCAGGCGGGTGCGGGCGATGGCGCCCGGGGAGTGGACCTCGGGCGGCAAACCGGCGGTCAGGGCCGTGATCAGGTGGGTGGCCGACACGCCGTGGGCCAGCCATTGCGCCGCCAGGTCTTCCAGGGCGGCGCATTCGGCGGCGGAGAGCATCATGCGGGGGTCGGCGGTGCCGAGCGCGGCGAGGGCCGCGTAGGCGGCCGAGCGGGGTGGTGGGGCCGGGTGGGGGTTGGAGGCGGCCTCGGCACGCAGTGGCGCGGCGGATCGAGGCGGGGGTTCGGGGGCTGCGGATTCGGGGGCTGCGGGCTCGGGCGCTTCCGGTTCGGGCGCTTCCGGTTCGCGGACTGCGCGTTCGCTGATTGCGGGTTCCGGGGTCGGGGTCAACGGTTCGGAGGTTGGCGGTCGCTCGTCCGGAGGGAGTTGTGGGGGTGCGTTGCCGGTCAGGAAGTGGCGCCACCAGGTGTCGTCGCGGGCGGTACGGGTGAAGTACGTGCGGTAGACCCACTGGGAGCGGCCGTCGCCGACGGTTTCCTGGACCCGGCGCAGGTGACCAGCGGCGGAGAGGCGGGTGAGGGCCGAGCGTACGGCTTGCTGGCCGTAGCGGGGCTGGGCGGCCGCGAGGGTTTTGACGTCCATGGCGGCGCCGTCCGGAAGCCGGTCGACGAACGCGGCGATGAACGCTTCGCGTTCGGGGAGGTGCGAGAAGTCCCCTGGTCGGCGGCGCGCTTGGTCCGGGGCGGAGCGTTTGCCGTAGCCGGGGGCCGCGAGGCGGGGCCCGGGGACGGCGGGCGAGGCGGTGGGCGCGCAGGGCGCCGTAGTAGGTTTGGCGTCAGCCATTGAGATCGACCTTACCGATCTTGAAGGTTAGGCCCCGGTTCGGTGTTGGTAGCACCGGCCGGGGTCGTTTGTCGTGCGTGCGCTGCTTGCTGCGGCGAACGCTAGGGGGTGGCGACGGGCTGTGGCAAGCCGGTCGCGGAAAGTCATGTGCGCTGGTACGCGCGGGGGTTGGGAGGGCGGGTGGGTTGTGCCAACCCACCCGTTCCTTGGACAAGGGGCTCGGGGCTCGCCGCCCGGGGCCCGGCGCTCAAGCCCCGGGGGGAGGTACGCCACCCAGGCGCGGGCGGGGATGGTGAACCGCGCTCGTACCCGCCAGGCCGCCTACAACTCCCCCGCCACCTGGCGGATGTACTCGTCGCTGTCCTCCACCCCCAACGCCTGCATGCGGATCATGCCGAAGGCCCGGCTATGACGGCTCACATCGCTCGCATCGGATTGCAATGTGCTGACCCCCTGACCGGGCAAGTACGCGTACGTCTCGTGTTCTTCGGTTTCGACGAGGATGATGGGGCCGCCGAATGCGACATAGGGGGCCCGAGCGGCCGGGAGAACCTGAACGCAGACGTTACGCATGCGCTGAACTTCCAGCAGGCGCTCAAGTTGGCGCCTCATGATTCCGGCGCCACCCACCATCGTGCGCAACGCGGCTTCGTAGATGATGAAGTTGAACGCCGTTTCCGACTTACCGTTCAACAGCGCCTGCCGCCGGAGGCGTTTGGTGATGCGCTCTTCCACTGTTTCGTCGTCCAACGGCGGAAGGCCGTGGTTCATCAGCTCGTGCACATACTCCTCGGTCTGCAGCAGGCCCGGCATATAGAGGGTCTCGTACCAGTACAGCCCGATCGCGGTTTCTTCTAGCTCCATGAACTCGCCGATGGGCCGTTCGGACTTCTCGGGCTTCAGGTATTGGTCCGCCGCCTCCAGCAGCCCATGCGCACGGCACACCTGGTCGGCAATCCGGAGCATCCGCAACGTCGGCCTCCGGCGCCCCTGCTCCATGGACTTGACGTACTCCGCGTCGTAGTCCGCTTCCTTCGCGATCTCTTCGCGGGAGATCCCCGCGTACGTACGCCACAGCTTGAGTTGGTCACCGCAGTAGCGCCACGTCATAGGTAGCCGGGTTGGCTCTTTCGACACCGCGCCCCCATTTCGCCGGCACGACCGGTACACCCTGATGCGTACCCTCGTCGCGGCTGCCGACCGTACGCCCGCGTCGACATGCTCGGATTGTGAACGACGGAAATTCCCCTCTTACGAACGAATGGTGGCTGCCGCGCCATCCTCGGAGCGCGCGGCGGGCCCGTGCGTACCTGCGTGTCCTGGCGGACGTATGGCGATTGCAGGACGAGGTGACGGAGACGGCCGTGCTGATTCTCAGTGAGCTGACGGCCAACGCCTGTGTGCACGCGCGGGTTCCGCGTGGGCGGCATGTGCGGACGCGGTGCCTGCTGTTCGCGGGGCGGCTGCGGATCGAGGTGGCCGATGCGAGCGAGCTGATGCCCGAGCCCCGGGCGGCGGGGCCGGACGACGAGGGCGGGCGCGGGCTGGCGTTGGTGGCGGCGCTGGCCGACGACTGGGGTACGTACCCGCGCCCGTACGGGATCGGGAAGGTGGTGTGGTTCGAGTTGGCGCTGGAGTCGGTGTCCAGCCGTCACCGCATCGGGACGCGTTTTCTTGAACGATCGGTCACGTAACCCGTAGGGTGCCCGCATGGGCAGAACCAAGGAGTTCGACCCGGGCGCGACACTTCAGGCTGCCCTGGAGCTGTTCTGGCGCAAGGGGTACGAAGCCACGTCGATGCAGGACCTGGTCGATCACCTCGGCATCAACCGGGGCAGCATCTACGCGACGTACGGCAGCAAGCACGAGTTGTACCTGCGGGCGCTCGACCGGTACTGCGAGAACGAAGGGGTGGCGGCGCTGGAGCGGCTGAACCAGCCGGGGCCGGCGCTGCCCGCCGTACGGGAGTTCCTGCGCGCGTTCGCCGCCGAGGCGCTGGCGGACGCCGACCGCAAGGGGTGCCTGGTCACGAACACCGCCGTGGAGCTGCTGCCGGAGGACGCGAAGGCGCAGCGGCGGGTGGAGACGGCCTTCCACGAGGTGGAGTCGGCGGTCACGGGCGCCCTGATCAGGGCGAAGGCGCAGGGGGAGGTGGCGGAAGGGGCCGATGTGCGGGCGCAGGCCCGGTTCCTGGTCACCTTCATCCAAGGGCTGCGCGTCATGGGCAAGACGGGCGACGAGCGGCGGATCCATGACGCCGTGGAGCAGGCGATGACCGTTCTGCGCTGACGCGCCCATCACGTTTCACCCCCGCTGCGGCGGGGGTTTCTTTCGGGCAATTACTGGAACGATCGGTTAGGAAAAGAGGGGGATCATGCGCGTGCCACGCGCCGTGTACATCCTGGCCCTGGGCATCTTCGCCATGGTGACCAGCGAGTTCGCCGTCGCCGGACTGATGCCGCAGATGGCGGACGGGCTGGGCGCCACCGTGCCGGAGATCGGGTATCTGATCACCGCCTTCGCGGTGGCCATGGCCGTCGGCGGGCCTTTCCTGACGGTGGGGGTGATGCGGCTGCCGCAGAAGCGGGCGTTGGGGGTGTTGTTCGGGGTCTTCCTGGTGGGGAACGTGGTGGCGGCCGTCGCGCCGGACTACGGGACGATGGTGGTGGCGCGCGTCGTCACCGGCGTCGCCTCCCAGGCCTTCTTCGGCGTCGCGCTCTCCGTATGCGCCCAGCTGACCCGGCCGGAAGCGCGCGGCCGGGCGGTCGCGGTGGCCATGAACGGGCTGATGCTCGGCACGCTGCTCGGCCTGCCGCTGTCCACGCTGGTCGGTGAACACCTGGGCTGGCGGGCGGCGTTCTGGGCCGTGGCCGTGCTGACGGTGGGCGCGGCGGTGTGCACGGCCGTCGGCGTACCGCGGCTGGAGCGGGCGGACGCGGGCGGCGGCGTACGGGAGGAGCTGGGCGTTTTCCGTAAGCCGCGGCTGTGGCTGGCGCTGTCCACCAGCACGCTGATCATCGGGGCGACCTTCGCCGTCTTCAGCTACTTCAACCCGATCCTGACCGAGGTCACCGGGATCGGTACCGGGACCGTCCCCCTGCTGCTCATGGCGTACGGGGCCGCGACCGTCGTCGGGAACACCGTGGTCGGCCGGCTCGCCGACCGGCACACGATCGCCGTCCTGTGCTGCGGACTGGTGCTGAACCTGGGGTTCCTCGTCGGCTTCGCGCTGTTCGCGCAGCTGCCCGTGCCCGCTGTGGTGTTCATGATGGGGATCGGGCTGGCCGGGGTGACGATGAACCCGGCGATGGTCACCCGCGTCCAGCGGGCCGGGAACGCGCGGGCGCTGGTGAACACCGTGCACTCGTCGTTCATCACGCTCGGCGTGATCGTGGGGTCGCTGGTGGGCGGCCTGGCCATCGGCGCGTACGGGCTGCGGGCGACGATCTGGCTGGGGGCCGGACTGGCGGCGCTGGGGCTCGTGTCGCTGGTGCCGGAGCTCGGGGGGCAGGCGGGGCGCCGCCGTACGCGTCAGATCGTCGCGCGTGGGACTCTGGACCCCGCCCCCGCCACCCCCTGCGTCACACCAACCGCCGGGCCGTAGCCCACCGCGTCAGCTCGTGGCGGTTGGAGAGCTGGAGCTTGCGCAGCACCGCCGAGACGTGCGACTCGACCGTCTTCACCGAGATGAAGAGCTGCTTGGCGATCTCCTTGTAGGCGTAGCCGCGGGCGATCAGGCGGAGCACCTCGCGCTCGCGCTGGGTGAGGCGGTCCAGGTCCTCGTCCACGGGCGGCGCGTCGGTGGAGGCGAAGGCGTCCAGGACGAAGCCGGCCAGGCGCGGGGAGAAGACCGCGTCGCCCTCGGAGACCCGGAAGATCGCGTCGACCAGGTCCGCACCGGTGATCGTCTTGGTGACGTAGCCACGGGCGCCGCCGCGGATGACGCCGATGACGTCCTCGGCGGCGTCCGACACGGACAGCGCGAGGAAGCGGACCGGGCGTTCGGGGTCGGCCATCAGGGAGGCGGAGCGGCGCAGCACCTCGACACCGCCGCCGCCCGGCAGGTGCACGTCCAGCAGGACGACCTCCGGGCGGGTGGCGGTGATGACCGTGACGGCCTGGTCCACGTCGGCGGCCTCGCCGACGACCTCGACGCCCGTCTCGTCGGTGCGGCCGATCTCGGCCTGGACGCCCGTACGGAACATCCGGTGGTCGTCGACGAGGACGACCCGTACCGTGCGGGCCGGGCCGTCACCCGCCTGCCCGCCACCGGCCGTGCCGCCGGCCTGGGCGTGCTGTGCGGCGTCACTGTTCATCTCGTCCGTCCGTCCCTCGTTGACGTTGCCGGTTGCCTCCGGCGTGGTGCCGTGGTTCCTCATCATCCGTCATCCGTCGTCATCCGGTAGACGCTCCGCCTCCAGCTCGACCACGGTGCCGCCGTCCGGCGCGGAGCGCAGCCGCGCCGTGCCGCCGTTGCGCTGCATCCGGCCGATGATGGACTCGCGTACGCCCATCCGGTCGCCGGGGACCGCGTCCAGGTCGAAGCCGGGGCCCCGGTCGCGTACGGAGACGAAGACCGTACGGCCCTCGACCTCCGCGTACACCTGCACGGCTCCGCCCTCGCCACCGTACTTGGCGGCATTGACCATCGCCTCGCGCGCGGCCTGCATCTGGGCGCCCAGCCGTTCGTCCAGCGGACAGTCGCCGACGACCACGACCTCGATCGGTACGCCGTGGTGGTCCTCGACCTCGGCGGCGGCCTTGCGTACCGCCTCGGCGAGGGTGTCCGGCTCCTGCTCCTCGTCCTTGCCCCGGCCCTCCGGCTTGTAGAGCCAGGCCCGCAGCTCCCGCTCCTGGGCGCGCGCGAGGCGGGCCACCTCGCGCGGGTCCTCGGCGTTGCGCTGGATCAGGGTGAGGGTGTGCAGGACGGAGTCGTGGACGTGCGCGGCGACTTCGGCGCGTTCTTGCGCGCGGATGCGCATCAGGCGCTCCTCGGACAGGTCCTGCGTCATACGGACCAGGTAGGGGCCCGCGAGCAGCGCGATGCCGACCAGCACGGCAAGGGCGGCCTGGAGCACCGAGCCGAGGTGGCGGACCGAGCTCTGGAGGACGACGATGCCGGTGACGCCGACACCGACCAGCAGCACGCCCGCCGCGCCGCGCACGACCGGGAGCAGGCCCTTGCGGCGGCCCATCTCCCGCCACTGCGCGCGGCGCGCGTTGTCCGCCTGGCGCCAGACCAGGGCGACGCCCGCGCCGATCAGCAGGACCGGCCACACGTACGCGTTGGCGCGGCCCAGCTGGAACTTCGAGGCGACGACGGCCGCGCCGGCGAGCAGGGTGAGCAGGGCGAGGATCTGGCCCTTGTCGGCCTTGCGGCCCGTACGGCCGCGGGCCTTGCCGAGGAGACCGGGGGCGGCGGAGGCGTTCGCGCGCGCCGCGTCCACGCCGCCGACGCCCAGCGGGACGATGAACCAGAACGCCGCGTACAGCAGCGCGCCCATGCCCTCGGCCATGAACAGCGCGACGAACACCACCCGTACCCATGAGACCGGCAGCCCGAGATGCCCGGCCAGCCCCCGTGCGACACCGCCGAGCATCCGGCCGTCGGCACTGCGGTAGAGCCTGCGCAGGGGCGGATCGGCGGGGTCGGACGCCGGGGCGTAGCTCGCCTCGGGCCGGGGCGGTGCGGTGGTCATGGCACCGATCGTCACATGGGAGGTGGGGTCGGGGCATCAGGGTGGACCCTTAGGGCGCCCCCGGGGTATGCCGCGCACCCGTGTTAGCCGGGTGTTAGCAGGGCGGCAGCCGTGCGGTAGGGCCCCCGGACAGAGTGGATGACGTACCGAGGGAACAACGACACCAACGTCCCGGGGGGAACCGAAATGAGCTCCAGCACCGCCGTGCGCACCGCCCGCCGCCGTACGCTCCGAATCGCCGCCGCGGCCCTGACCGCGGCCGCCGGGCTGGCCCTGACCGCGTGCTCCGGCACGGAAGCCGGCGGCGGCAAGGCCGCGGCCCACCTGGACTCGGAGGCCGCCGCAGCGCAGTCGCCCGGCGACAAGGGTTCGTCCGCCGACGCGCAGGGCTCCGGCCCTCAGGCGGACTCCGGTACGAAGGCCGAGGGCAAGGCGGGTGCCAGGGCCGGTGCCGGTGCCGGGGCGGGCGCCACGGGCAAGCGGGCGGGCACTTCGCACGCCACCGGCAACGGCAGCGGCAGCGGCAGCGGCAGGAACGGCGCCTCCGGCACGCAGCGCTGCCACACCTCCGACCTCACAGCGGCCTTCGCCACCGGCGAGGACGCCACCCCCGACCCCAACGCCGGCGGCAGCACGACCACCAGCATCGTGCTGACCAACAAGAGCCACCGCACCTGCAAGATCGGCGGATTCGCGGGCGTCGACCTCCAGCCCGACGCCGGCGGTCCCAGCTGGTCGCTCGCCCGCTCCGCCGCCAAACACGGCACCACCACCCTCGCCCCCGGCGACAGCACCGACTTCACCGTCAACCTCGGCATGGCCAAGGAGAACGACGAAGGCTCCTGGAAGCCCGCGACCGTCGCCGTCACCCCGCCCAACGAGACCACCCCCCTGACCCTGAAGTGGCCCTGGGGCCCGCTCATCCACCAGGACGGCGCCACCCACCCCGCCACCTTCGTCAACCCCATCGGCTGACTTTCCGCGGTGGTTACTGCCCGTCCTGCCCGCGGTCCTCGGGCAGCCGGAGCCCGGCCAGGACGTTGTCGAAGACCTTCTTGTACCGGTCCCACTCGGAGGCCGGCGCGGAGAGGTAGATGGCGTACTCCTTCTCCCCGGGACGGCCGAAACCGAGGTCTATGGCACGGAACTCGCGTCTGCTGCCCGACCACTTCCACTCCCACAGGGCCGCGGGCCGGTCGCGGAAGCGCGTCTCCTGCATGCGCAGCTGCTGGTAGCCGGGGAACTTGCCCTCGCCGAGGGCGGCGCGCTCGTTGTCCTTCCAGCGCTGAAGGGGGTTCGCGCCCGCGAAATCGAGCGACTCGATGCGCAGGCCGACGAGCTGGTTCGGGTTCAGGTAGGTGTAACCGTTCGCCTGCTTCTGGCGGGTCCAGCCGTTCGGCAGCGGGAAGTCGACGTCGGCCGCCGGATCCGTCACCCGGTGGTAGCCCTCGGGGACCGGGCGCGGGGTGGGCTTGGCCTTGGGCTTCGACGGGGTGGGCGACGGGTTCTCCGGCTGCGGTGTACGGCTGTCGGACGCCTGCGCGCCCCCGTCCGGCCAGTAGCCGAGGGCGTACAGGGTGCTGCCCGCGAGAGCCAGCGCGGCGACCACGGAAACGGCGGTGAGCAGGATCGTACGGCCGCGTCCGCCGGGCTTGTTCCCGGAGGGGGGCGGGGCGGTGGCCGGGTGGTGCACCGGAGTTGTGGGCCCGGTGGCGGGGGTGGTCGCGGGGGTGTTGGCAGGGGTGTTGGCAGGGGTGGTTCCGCCGGTGTGGGGCAGGTTGCCGGTCGTGGCCGTACCGCCCGTACTGTCCGTACTGCCCGTACCGCCCGTACTGTCCGGAGCCGGAGGCGCCAAGTGGTACGAGCCGGTGGCCGAGGGCGACGGCGGAGCCGGGCTCGGGATTGCGGCCGGAGCCGGGCTCGGGGTCGGGGCCGATGCCGGGGCGTTCGTACGGTCGCCCTGGGCCGGGGATGTCGTACCGGCCGTGGTGGTGGCGGTGCCGCTCTCCGCCGTGCCGTACGCACTCGCACCGCTCAGCCATGCGGTGTCCGTGTGCGCGGCGGGGGCACGCAGGGCCTGTTCCACGGCCTGGGCCGAGGGGCGGTCGGCGGGCTCCTTCGCCAGCAGGGCTTCGATCAGGCCGGCCAGCGCGCCGGCGTTGCGCGGCGGATCCAGCGGGTCCATGGCGATGGAGTACGCCGTCTCGACCGCCGTGAGCTTGCGGAACGGGGGCCGCCCCTCCAGCGCCTGATAGAGCGTGGCGCCCAGCGCCCACAGGTCGGAGGCCGGGCCGGGGGTGCCGCCCCGGACCCGTTCGGGGGCGAGGTAGTCGATGGAGCCGATCAGTTCGCCGGTCTTGGTGAGGGTGGAGGTGCCGGTGGCGACCGCGATGCCGAAGTCCGTGAGGACGACCCGGCCGTCCTCGCCGAGCAGCACGTTGCCGGGCTTCACGTCCCGGTGCAGGACCCCGGCCGAGTGCGCCGCCCGCAGCGCGGCGACCATGCCGCGGCCGATCCGGGCCACCTCGCCCAGGGGCACCGCGCCGCCCGAGAGCGTGGCCTCCTTGATCAGGTCGCCGAGCGTCACCGACGGCACGTACTCCATGACGATGCACGGCAGACCGGCGTCGTCCACGACATCGTGGACGCTGACCACGTTGGGGTGGTTGATACGGGCGGCGGACTGGGCCTCGCGGCGGGTGCGCTCGTTGCGGCGGGCCAGCTCCTCGGGCTCCAGTTCCGGGGAGACGTGCAGCCGCTTGACCGCGACCTGGCGGCCGAGCAGTTCGTCGTAGGACCGCCAGACGGTTCCCATACCGCCCCGGCCTATCTCCTCGACCAGGCGGTACCGCCCGGCGACCAGCCGCCCGTCGTCCACCGCCGCCTCCGTCACCGCGCCGTGCCCCTTGCCCCTTCGGTTCCCCCGTACAGGTGTCCGGCGCAACGATAGTCGTCCGCCGGGCGCCGCCGGGGGACCGGGGCGCGGCCGCCCGGCGCGTGCCGGGCGCGTGCCAGGACTTTTCCACGATGTGGAGATGGTTGGTTGTGGATGTGGAGGGGTCGGTTGTGGGTGCTGTCGCGGGCCGGTGATCAGGCCGGTGACGCGGTGACGTGCGCGCGGTCGCTCTCGCCGTCCGAGAGGAACACCGCCAGCTCCTGCCCCTGCTCGGTCACGGCGGTGCGCTCGGCCCGGGAGAAACGGCGCAGCGGGGTGGCCGTCACCGTGCCGTCCTCGACGGTCCAGGTCGCGGCGACCCGGCCGTCCACCAGGACGACGCGGGCACCGGCGACCGAGAGACCGCGGTGGGCGTCGTCGATGATCCGGCCGCGGTCCTGGTAGCCGAGGATCGCGTTGTCGAACGCGGGCAGGAACCGTACCGGCGCGGGCGTATCGGGGTCGGGGCGCGGGGCGTCCGGGAGGTCGAGCAGTTCCCGGCCGCGCTCGTCGCGAAAGGTGATCAGCTCGTCGCGTACGGCGGCGACCGCGGCCGGGAGTCCGGCGAGGCCGCACCAGGCGCGCAGATCGGCGGAGGCGGCGGGGCCGTAGGCGGCGAGGTAGCGGTGTATCAGGGCCGCGCCCACCGGGTCGGGGGTGGTGGGGCCGAAAGCGGCGGAGTCGGGGGTGGCCGCACCGGTGGCGGTCGCGGTGGCCGGGCCGGGGCCGTTCGAGGCGGCCGGGCCGGGGCTGTTCAAGGTGGCCGGGCCGGGGCTGGTCAAGGTGGCCGGGCCGGGGCTGGTCAAGGTGGCCGGTGGGTCGATGTCGCGGCCGAGCCAGGTGGCGAGCGGCACGTACCGGGCGCCCGCCTTCGTACGCCACAGGCCGCGCGGCGGCAGCTGCACCATCGGGATGAGGGCGGCGACCAGCATCTCCCCCAGCGCCCGCGGCCCGGACTCGGGCCAGCGCCCGGCGACCGCACGGGCCAGCTCGGGCATCGAGCGGGGCTCACCGTCGGCCATGACCGCGCGGCCCGCGGCGGCGAGTTCGTCGAGGTCCACCCCGGCGAGTTCGCGGCGGTAGGCGCCTTGTGCGCGTTGGCGCAGCATGGCGTCGTGGCGGGCGCGCCAGGCCAGGACGTCGTCGGCGGTGACGAGGTGGACCGTGCGGCGCATGAGGTGCGTACGGACGACGTGCCGTCCGGTCAGCAGGTCCGACAGCGACGACGGGTCGAAGGCGCGCAGCCGCGACCAGAGGCCGGTGAACGGCTCCTGCGGTTCCTGCGCCTGGAGGCCGCACAGATGCCGGACGGCGTCGAGGACCGGCAGGTCGGCGCGTTCGAGGAGCAGTTGGCGGGCGAGGGTGGCGCGGTTGAGGGCCCGGTTGTCGAGAACGGTCATGTGCGTCCTTGCTGGTACTGGTTGCCGGTCGGCCGGCCCTGTGGCCTGGGGGGCGCGGTGGTGGCTCATCCTGCCGGGCCTAGCGGACAGGTTGTGTCCTCTATGGGAGGCAGCATGGGCCCATGCAGAAGACTTCAGCGCGGCTGCTGGCCCTGCTCTCCCTGCTCCAGACGCGCCGGGACTGGCCGGGGACACTGCTGGCCGAGCGGCTGGACGTCAGCGCGCGCACCGTACGCCGTGATGTCGACCGCCTACGGGAACTCGGCTACCCCATCGCCTCGACCAAGGGCCCCGACGGCGGTTACCGGCTCGGGGCCGGGTCGGAGCTACCCCCGTTGCTGTTCGACGACGAGCAGGCCATCGCCCTCGCCGTGGCGCTGCGGAACGCCACCACCACCGGGGTCGGTGTCGAGGAGGCCGCAGCGCGCGCTCTGCACACCGTCCGGCAGGTCATGCCCGCGCGCTTGCGGCACCGGATCGACACCCTTCAGGTCACCCCTGTCGAGCGGCCTACGGCGCGGCCGAATCCGCAGGTGGACAGTGGGGTGCTGATGGCGCTCAGCGCGGCGGTGCACGCCCGGGAAGTGCTGCGGTTCGATTACGCGCCGGTGTCGGGGAGCAGTGGCCTGGTGCCGGATAGCTATGGCCCGGTGCCGGAGAGCAATGGCCAGAGCGCGCCGGCCGGGGCCCCGCCGCGCCGCGTACAGCCCCATCACCTCGTCACCTGGGAAGGCCGCTGGTACCTCGTCGCCTGGGACCTCGACCGGGCGGACTGGCGCACGTTCCGGGCGGACCGGATCGCACCGCGTACTCCTACGGGGCCTCGCTTCACCCCGCGCGAGCTGCCGGGAGGAGATGTCGCCGCCTTCGTCGCCGGGCGCTTCCAGGGCTCGGACGGGCCGGACGGCGGGCCCTGCCGCGGCGAGGTGGTTCTCGGGCTGCCCGCCGCTGCCGTGTCCCCGTACATCCGTGACGGTGTCGTGGAGGAGCTGGGTCCCGACCGGTGCCGCCTGGTGTCGGCGGCCTGGTCGTGGGCCGCCCTGGCCGCCGACATCGGCAGATTCGACGCGGATGTCGAGGTGGTGGGGCCGGGTGAGCTGAGGGAGGCGTTCGGGCGGTTGGCCCGGCGGTACGCGGACGCCGCGGATGCCGCGGGCGACGCGGGCGACGCGGGCGACGCGGGCGACGCGTCGGGGGGCTGAGGCGAGCGGAGGCTCCTCCTCCCCCCTCCCCTCCCCTCCCCTCCCCTCCCCTCCCCTCCCCTCCCCTCCCTCCCCTCCCTCCCCTTTCTGCCTTGCCCCTGCCCCTGCCCCTGCTGATCTCAGGGGCCAACCAGGGTTCCCACGGATGCCGCCCGTCCGCGCGGCTTGCCACCATGGGCGCATGAACGATGCTGCCCCCGCCGACAACACGACGGGCCCCGCCGGGGACGCGTCCGGTCCCGCGGGCACCCCGCCGGCCCCCGACGCGTCCCGCCCGGCGCCGCGGACGCACCCGCGCCGCAGCCGGCGGCACAAGGTGATCGCCGGGGTGTGCGGGGGCCTGGGCCGGCACTGGGACCTGGATCCGGTGATCTTCCGGATCGTGCTGGCCGTGCTGGCGGCCTCCGGCGGCATCGGCCTGATCGTGTACGGCTTCGCCTGGCTGCTGATCCCGCAGGAGGGCGAGGACGAGAACGAGGGGCGCCGGCTGCTGTCCGGCCGGGTCGAGGGCACGGCGCTGACCGCCCTGCTGTTCGCCCTGGTCGGCTGCGGGTTCTTCCTGACCTCCCTCGCCAACCGCGGCGTGCTGGCCTTCACCGTCATGCTCGCGCTGGCGGTGGGCGGTTCGGCGTACTGGTCGCGGCAGCGCCGTACGGCCGGGGTGGACGGGCCCGGGGCGGCGGACCCGGCGGCCGCCCAGGCCGTCGCGGACGCGCCGCCCGAGACGATGGCGCCGCCCACCCGTAACAGCCCGTCCTGGTGGCGGGACCCGCTCTCCAAGGACGGGACGGCCGGCGCGGGCTATCTGTGGGGGCCGGACGACGCCCCGTACGGCCATGAGCAGGCGTACGGCGCGGGCGGCAGGGCGGGCGCACGGCCCTCGGGGGCCACGGCATGGGGCAGCCCCGGGGGGCCGCGTGGCACCGTCCCGGCCAAACGGCGGCGGGCGGGCCGGCCGATCGGCGGCTGGACGTTTCTGCTGGCGATGATCGCGGCAGTGGCGGCGGGCGGTGCCACGGCCGAGCACCACAAGGCCTCCACCGTCCTCATCGCCGGCCTCTCCGCCGCCCTCGTGGTCTTCGGGCTCGGGCTGGTGGTCAGCGCCTGGTGGGGGCGGACCGGCGGCGGCACGGTCTTCATGGTGATCCTGACGTCCCTGCTGCTGGCGGGCGCCGCGGTACTGCCCCCGAACGTGACCACCGACTGGCACAACCGCGTATGGGTGCCGATGGACGCCGCTTCCGTACGCCCGAGTTACGACGTCGGGGCCGGGCACGGCGAGCTGGACCTGACCAAGATCCCCTTCAAGAACGGGCAGACGGTACGGACGCGGGCCTCGGTCGGCGCCGGGCAGCTGGAGGTGACGGTGCCCGACGGCGTCACGGCGCGGCTGCACATCGACGTGGGGCTGGGCGACGTACGGCTGCCGGGTGAGACGACGGAGGACTTCCACTTCGGGACCGACCAGGAGCAGACCGTCACCCTGCCGGCCACGGGGCTGAAGGAGGGCGAGAAGCCGCGCGGCACGCTGGATCTCGACCTGAAGGTGGGGGCGGGGCAGGTGGCGGTGGAGCGGGAGGCTCCTGCGCAGGCTCCGCCGTCGTCGCCCCCGCCCCCGTCGTCAGCGTCGTCGCCGTCGCCGTCGCCGTCATCGGACGAGAAGGGAGAGACCCAGTGAAGCGCCATGCTTTCGAGCCCGCCCGGCTCATCACCGGCCTGACCGCGCTCGGCGTGGGAGGTGCCTACGCGTGCGAAGCGGGCGGGGTGGTGGACCTGCCGGGCGCGCTGCCCGTACTGGCCGTACCGGCGGGCCTGTGCCTGGCCGGTGCGACGGCGGCCGTCTGGAGCGTGGTCCGGCGGCAGCGTTCGGGGTCCTCCGCACCACGGGACTGACCACGGGACTGGCCATGGGCCCGGCCAAACGACCGACCACACCCCCGGTCAACGCCCTTACCCGAACAACTGCCGCCCCTGCCTACTGCGCCGTGCCGCCAGCATCGCGTCCACGGACAGCATCGGTGCACCGGCGAGCACCAGCGGCAGCCATGCCATCAGATACGCCAGATCGTTGCCGTAGTAGTACGGCTGGGTCGACCAGCTCACGGTGAGCCACAGGCTCAGCGAAATCAGCGCGCCGCCAAGCGCGGCGACGCGCGCGAACATCCCGGCCAGGGTGCCGATGCCGACCGCCAACTCCCCGGCCGCAATGGCGTACCCGAAACTCGCCGGGTCCTTGAGCGCCAGATCCACCAGTTGGGGCACAGCCGAGGTGTCCCTTATCTGCCGCATCAGTTCGCCGACCGACCCCGTGCCGCTCGCGGCGAAGAACGCCGGATCGGTCAGCTTGTCCAGGCCCGCGTAGACGAAGGTGACGCCGAGGAAGACCCGCAGCGGCAGCAGCGCATTGCGCGCCATCGCACCGCGCGGCCCACCGCCCCTGCCCGTTCCGGATCCGACCGGGCCGGCACCGACCACACGATCCGCGTGCGCCATGGCATCCGCCTCCCTGTCACCGCCGGACGCAGACGATTGTGCCCACGCCCGCGTGTTCCACAAGGGATACGGACGCCCTCGCGCGCGGCGTTCAGTCCTGTACGTCGATCGCGTAGCCGTTCGTCTCCACGCCCGCCGCCGTGACGACCCGCACCTCCACCCGGCCCGGCTCCACGTCCGCCGGTACGGGCACGGTCAGCAGGCCGTCCGTCGGGTTCCCGAAGCCGCCGGCGACCGGCACGAGCGGCACGTGCACATGCACCGGGCCGATCCGTACGACGGTGCGCGCCAGCAGGTCCGGGTCCTGCGCACCGGGCGGTACGAAGCCGGTGCCGCGGATCTCGATGTCGTCGCCGGTGCGGATGGGCGCGGCCAGCTCACCCGGCTCCCGGGCCCGTACGACGGACAGGACGACCGGACGGCCGCCCTCCGCGTACTTGCCCGCCACATACATGAGCGCCCCGATGACCACGATGACGCCGAACGTCCACGGCAGGTCCGGCAGCCGGGACGGGTCGCGGGCCAGGCGTACCAGGGCGAAGGAGACGGCCGCGACGTTCAGCAGCAGGTACTGGGTGTCGGTGAGGCTCGCGCGCCCCGCGTCGTCCGTGAGCAGGTCACCCGCGCGCGGCCGCTCCGCGCGCACCTTCTGGAGACGCCGCCCCTGGATGCGTACGGCGACGACCCGGCGGACGAGCACCGCCACCGCGCAGGTGATCGCCAGCACGGTCAGCAACCCGGCGCCGTACGGGAGCTGGAGCCCGTCGAGGTGTGCGACGCGGGCGTCCGCGTCCGTCACCACGGCCAGCTGGACGGCCTGTACGAGGACGGCGTACGCGACGAGCAGCAGCCAGCCCGCGGCCACCGTGCGCGAGGTCGAGAGCCGGTTGTCCTCGCCGATCAGCGGCGCGAGCAGGCCCCCGCGGGAGCGGTGGCGCCACGCCGCGCCGGTGAGGGCGAGCACGAGGACCGCCGCGGCGACCAGGCCCGCCGTACGCCGCACCGTCCAGCCGGTGCCGATCGCGGTCAGGGCCTGGACGAGCAGGAGCACGCCGAGGCCGCCCCACAACACCGGCAGCGTGCGCCGCCACACGGCCTCCCGCCAGGCCGTTCCTTCGGCGGCGGCACGCTCGGCGACCGTACGGGCCGAGAGGGCCAGTTCGTCCGAGACCCACTGCCGCGCGGCGCCTGCCGAATGCGCGAGCGCGGCCGGCACGCCGCGGCCGGCGGCGTACTCCTCGCGCAGCGCCACGAACGCGGCGACCGCCCGGCGGTGCCCCTCGCGCGCGCCACGCGGGCACCTCCCGCACGTGCAGTCGCCACCCCCACCGCCGCCGGGCTCCCCGGCCTCCGGCCCTCCGGCCGCCACTCCCCCTCCGGGCGTCCCAGGCGCTCCCGCCGCCCCGCCCGCCGTCTCCACCGACACGTCCGCTCCGCCCCGACCCACCAGTCGTTGTCAACTTCACCGTACTGTCAGGGAATTGTGCCGTACGGGGAGAGAGCGGGAAGCCGTGCGCCAGGGTTTACGGGCGGTGATGAGGGGGCGTCGTGTTGACGCCGGGGACGGGGGGCGGTGTCGGGAGCCGCAGGGAAGCCGGGCCCGAGGCCGAGGTGTCAGTCGAACAACTCCGGTTCACTGCGGGCGATCTGCTGGTACAGGGGCTGGTAGTTGATCCACGCGACCAGGTCGTTGCCCAGCTGTTCCCGGGTGTGCACGGCGTTCTCGTGGTCGATCAGTACGGGCTTGCCGGCGGCGCGCGCGGTCAGCTGCACCTGACAGGAACGTTCCATCGTGATGAACCACCAGGCCGCCGCGTCCACCGAGTCGCCGACCGTCAACAGGCCGTGGTTGCGCAGGATCACGGCCTTGTGCGGCCCGAGCGCGGCCGCGATGCGCCGCCCTTCCTCCTCGTCCACGACGACCCCGGTGTACGCGTCGTAGAGGGCGTGATCCTCGTAGAAGGCGCAGACGTCCTGGGTGATCGGGTCCAGCAGCTCGCCGAGTGCGGAGAGGGCGCGGCCGTACACGGAGTGGCTGTGCGCGGCGGCGATCACGTCCGGGCGGGCCCGGTGGACCTGTGAATGGATCGCGAACGCCGCCTGGTTGACGTGGTAGCGGCCCTCGACGACCTTGCCCTCGTGATTGACGAGGATCAGGTCGCCGACGGTGATGTGCTTGAACGACATCCCGAAAGGATTCACCCAGAAGCAGTCGGTGAACTCCGGGTCCCGCGCGGTGATGTGTCCCGCCACGCCCTCCTCGAACCCGAACCGTCCGAAGAGGCGCAGCGCGGCCGCGAGACGCTCCTTGCGATGGCGCCGCTCCTCCTCGACGGTCGCGTGCTGCGGCGGCATGGCGAAGCGGAGCTGATCGGTGGGTACGGGCGTGGGCGGCGGGCCCGGGGGCGGGACGGGCGGCGTGGGCTGGGGCATGGGCTTCCTCCTCGCGCGTGCGGCATTGCTCGGGCCGGAACGGCTCGGACCGGACCGGCTCGGACCGGACCGGCTCGGACCGGACCGGCTCGACCGAACCGGCTCGGACCGAACCGGGCCGGATCGGCGGTCCGACTCGGCTCGACTCGACTCGACCCGGCTCGACTCGAAGCGGCTCGACTCGAAGCGGAAGCTACCTGTGGGTAGCGGAGGTGACCAGAGGTGCGGCAGCGATTCCGGGTCGCCGACCGCGACGGGTCACTTCATGCCCTCGGCATCCCGTGCGGGCAGCACCCGGCCAGGCACGGACCAACACTCGCGCGGCTACGCCGGCTTGCCCTCCCCCGCCTCGCACCCGCTCAGCTGCCGCACGCCGCGCAGCAGCGCCGAGTGGTCCAGGCCGCCGTCGCCGCGTGCCACGGCCGAGGCGACGAGCTGAGCGGCGGCGGCGCCCACGGGGATCGTGGCGCCGACGGCGCGGGCGGCGTCGGTGACGATGCCCATGTCCTTGTGGTGCAGCTCCAGCTTGAAGCCCGGCTCGAAGTCCTGGGTGAGGAAGTTGGCCTTCTTACGGGTGAGCACGGCCGAACCCGCAAGGCCTCCGTTGAGGACGTCCAGGGCGTCGGCGAGATCGACGCCGGACTTCTCCAGGAAGACGACGGCCTCGGCGCAGGCCTGGATGTTCACGGCGACGATGAGCTGGTTGGCGGCCTTGACGGTCTGGCCGGCGCCGTGCGGCCCGCACCGCACGATGGTGGTGCCCAGGGCCTCGAAGACCGGCCGGGCGGCGTCGAAGTCCGCCTGCTCACCGCCCACCATGATCGACAGGGCGCCCTCGACGGCGCCCGCCTCGCCGCCGGAGACCGGCGCGTCCAGCACCCGGACGCCCTTCTCGGCCGCCGCGGCGGCCAGCTCCACGGAGGTCTGCGGGGTGATCGAGGACATGTCGATCAACAGGGTGCCGGGGCGGGCGTTCTCCAGGATGCCGTCGGGTCCGTACGCGACCGCCTCGACCTGCGCGGACGCGGGCACCATGGTGATGACGACCTCGGCGTCGCGGACGGCCCCGGCGATCGTCGCCGCTTCCGTGCCACCGGCCGCCACCAGCGCCTCCGCCCGCCCGGGGCTACGGTTCCAGCCGGTCACCGCGTGGCCGGCCTTGGCAAGGTTGACCGCCATCGGGCTGCCCATGATGCCGAGGCCGATGAAGGCGATGGTGCTCATTGCGCGACACTCCCATCTGTTTCCGCATGGCGGATTACCCGCACCGCCATGCGGAACCACTATGGAAGCCTCATAGGTACACGTCAACGCTCACAGGGTGTCGATCGCCGTCAGGTCGATGTCGATGTCGAAGGGCGCGCCGAGTTTCACCTGCTCCCGGAAGGTGTCGACGGGACGGTAGGCGCGCGTCTCCAAGGCCAGCTCGAAAGCGTGCACCACCGGGTGATCGTCGGCCCCCGCCATCTCGACCCGCCAGAAATACGGGATGCCCGCGTTCGCGTACTTGTACGGCTTGGTGTCGCGATCCCGGGCCTCGGACTCCGGGGACACCACCTCGACGGCGAGCAGCACGTCCCGGCCCTGGAAGTACGACTGCATCCGGCTGCGCGCCGCCGCGGCCCGCACCACCGTAATGTCCGGCTCCGGACCGTTACGCCTGTCGATCACTACGGTCATCTCGCGAGTGACCTTCAACTCCGACGGCGCGGTGCGACGCAGCCCGTTCACCAGCAAGTCGATCACGATGCTGTGGAAACACCGCTGTGGGCTCACGAAGACCAAGCTCCCGTCGAGCAACTCCGTATGCGGCGGGAGGTCGGGCAGGGTCAGCAGGTCGTCCACGGTGTAACCGTCCGGCGGGGGCACGGGCCAGTGATGCGCGGTCTCAGCGGTCATGAGTCCTCCCATGGACGGGATCCTGGGCCGTACGGCCAGCGTACCCACCAAGAACGCCACAGCCGCCGCTCAAACTGATGAGCGACGGCTGTGGCGTTGACCTGGGGAGGGCCCCACAGAGGGGCTACGGGGTCACTCCCACTCGATGGTGCCCGGGGGCTTGCTGGTGACGTCGAGGACGACGCGGTTGACCTCGGGGACCTCGTTGGTGATGCGGGTGGAGATGCGGGCCAGGACGTCGTACGGCATACGGGTCCAGTCCGCGGTCATCGCGTCCTCGGAGGAGACCGGGCGCAGCACGACCGGGTGGCCGTAGGAGCGGCCGTCGCCCTGGACGCCGACCGAGCGGACGTCCGCGAGCAGGACCACCGGGCACTGCCAGATCTCGCGGTCCAGGCCGGCCGCGGTCAGCTCCTCGCGGGCGATGGCGTCGGCCTCGCGAAGGAGGTCGAGGCGCTCGCGCGTGACCTCGCCGACGATGCGGATGCCCAGGCCGGGGCCGGGGAAGGGCTGGCGCTGGACGATCTCGTCCGGCAGGCCCAGCTCGGTGCCGACGCGGCGGACCTCGTCCTTGAAGAGCTGGCGCAGCGGCTCGATGAGCTCGAACTCCAGGTCCTCGGGGAGGCCGCCGACGTTGTGGTGGGACTTGATGTTCGCGGTGCCGGTGCCGCCGCCGGACTCCACGATGTCCGGGTAGAGCGTGCCCTGGACCAGGAACTTCACGGGCTCGCCCGCCGCGCCGGACTCGGCGATGATCTCCGCCTGGGCCTGCTCGAAGACCCGGATGAACTCGCGGCCGATGATCTTCCGCTTCTCTTCCGGGTCGGAGACGCCGGCCAGCGCCTTGAGGAAGCGCTCGGAGGCGTCCACGACCTTCAGCTGGACGCCGGTGGCGGCCACGAAGTCCTTCTCGACCTGCTCGGTCTCGCCCTTGCGCATCAGGCCGTGGTCGACGTACACGCAGGTCAGCTGGTCGCCGATGGCCTTCTGGACGAGGGCGGCGGCGACCGCGGAGTCCACGCCGCCGGACAGGCCGCAGATCGCCCGGGCGCTGCCGACCTGCTCGCGGATGGCCGCGATCTGGTCGTCCACGACGTTGGTCGTCGTCCAGGCGGGCTCGATGCCGGCGCCGCGGTACAGGAAGTGCTCCAGGACCTGCTGGCCGTGCGTCGAGTGCATCACCTCGGGGTGGTACTGGACGCCGTACAGCTTCTTCTCGTCGTTCTCGAAGGCGGCGACCGGGACCATGTCGGTGGAGGCCGTGACGGTGAAGCCCTCGGGCGCGGCGGAGCAGGCGTCGCCGTGCGACATCCACACCGGCTGCTCGGCCGGGGTGCCCTCGAAGAGGGTCGAGCCGTTCTTGGAGACGTGCAGGTCGGTACGGCCGTACTCGCGGGCGCCGGTGTTGTCGACCGTGCCGCCGAGGGTGGTGGCCATGAGCTGGAAGCCGTAGCACATGCCGAAGACCGGGACACCGGCCTCGAACAGGGAGCGGTCCAGGCTGGGGGCGCCCTCGGCGTAGACCGACGACGGGCCGCCGGAAAGGATGATCGCCTTGGGGTTCTTGGCGAGCATCTCGGCCACCGGCATGGTGGACGGGACGATCTCGCTGTAGACCCGGGCTTCGCGTACGCGGCGGGCGATGAGCTGGGCGTACTGCGCGCCGAAGTCGACTACCAGGACGACGTCGGGGGCGGCAGCAGGTGACGCTGATGGCACTTCGGCGGCCTTCCGGCGGTGGTGGTGCATGGGGTTGGACTTTCGATTCTAACGGGCTCATACTGAGCGGCATGTACAAGCAGCTGACCTTCGTCTTTACCTATGGCACCGGCCCGTCCGGCTGCCATGGTCGTGCTGCTTGATCAACTGACGAGCGACTTCCCAGGCGCCCCGGGCCGACAAGGCCCGGGGCGCTCTGCATTTCACGGGGGCGGGCGGGGCCGAGGCGGTACGGACGGCGGCTGCGGGGGTCCGGAACCCCAGGAGTGACGGACATGAGCGGTACGAGCGGCGTCCAGGCTGCGCACGGTGTCAAGGCTGTCCACGGCGTCCAGGCTGTGACGGATCTGACGAGCACCTCGGTGACGGCCGTCCCGGCGGCCAAGGCCCCGGCGGCCCCTGCCAAGGCCCCGGCGGCCCCCGATACCGGCGCCCGGACCGAGGCCGCGGCCGGTGTGATCACCGATGCCCGGGCGCGGATCGACGATCTCGACGGGCGGATCATCGGCCTCGTACAGGAACGCATGGCGGTCTCGGCGGTCATCCAGCGCGAGCGCATCGGTTCCGGCGGGCGCCGGGTGAACCTGTCCCGCGAGATGCAGATCCTGGAGCACTACAGGGGGCAGCTCGGCCGCCCCGGCACCGCGCTGGCCATGACGCTGCTGGAGCTGTGCCGCGGCCGCATCTGAGGGGCGCGCGGAGCGGCATAGGGCGCGCGTGGATCGACGTACGGGCGGGCGTGGACCGGCGTACGGGCGCATCCACACGCGGCGCACGGACCGGCGTACGGATGCGAACGTACGAGGCGCGCGGAGCGGCGTACGGGCGCGACCGCACGCGGCGCACGGGCGCGACCGGCCGCGCCCGGCCCACCGGCGACTCACCCGTACGGCGCCGTGACCGGCCCCCGCCGGGCTTCGTTGTTCCAGGTGCCACGCCAGCCAGGTGCGGTCTGCAGGACTACGCGTAGACGCCGCCCGTGGGCGGATCCGCCGGAGCGATGAGACGTCGGCCGACTTGGAGCGGCCCGCGTCGTGGGACCTCGCTGCGGTGTTGTGGCCGGTCAGCAGGGGACAGCAGCCCGGCCACATCCGATGGGGCGGCCGGTTCCGGGGACGCCTGGGGCCGGCCGCATCCGGTCGGAACGGCAGCGCCGGGGGCCACCGGCGCGAAGGCGGCGCACGCCGCACCCGCACGGGGCGCCCGCCCCCGGAGCACGGGGAGCCCACCCCGGACAACTTGAGAGCTTGCGGCGGCGCTTTCCCCGGTGCCGCCCCTCGGTGCCGACGCTGCCCTGCCGCCGGCGCCGGAAGCCAAGGGCCCCGCGGTCGCCCGCCCCTCGTGGACGGCGCCCGGGGCCCTTCGCCGCGCCCCGGCCCCTTCGCCGCGTCCCGCCCCCGTGGCGGGCGTCACTTCTGTGGCCCGGGGCAATGCCCGCGGTGAATGGTGCAACCTTTTCCCGCCATGGCCGGTCAGTATCTGCAATCGCCCGGCCATCCCGCGCCCCACCGCGACGGCCCGTCTCATGAACTCGTGCCGCGTCCACGGCACTTCGGTCCCGAGAGGTCTTCACGATGCAGCTCCGCCGCGCCCTGGCCGCCGTCTCCGCGACGGCCGCCATAGCCCCCGCCGCCCTGCTGGCGGCCCCCGCCGCGTACGCCGCCGAAACACCGGGCCGGAGCCCGGCGGCCACCGCGACCCCCGCCCCCACCGGCACACCGACGACCGGCACCAACCCGCCCACGCACACCCCGGCGCCCGCCGAGAGCAGCCCGCCGCCGGCCGGCGGCGACGGCAAGGACGCCGCCCCCGGCCCCGCCGCCGAAAGGACACCGCCCGCCGCGAAGACCCCGCCCGCCAAGAAGAACGAGACCTCCACGCCGACCGCCACGCCCACGGCCACCCCCACCGACGGGACCGAGTGCGCGGACTACTCCAGCGAGCGGGCCGTCCGTACCGAACTCCGCGGCCTGCCCAGCAAGATCGTGGCCGGTTCCGGGTGGGTGGACTTCACCTTCCGTGCCACCAACATCTCCAGCGGGCACATCAGGTCCGTGAGCGCCTTCGCGCTGGTCTACGCGCTGAAGGAACCGACCACCGACGACGTTTCGGACCATCTGGCCTTCCAGTGGCTCGACACGAAGACGGGCACCTGGAAGCGGGTGCCCGCCGCTGAGGAGAACGACGGTTTCTTCGCCACCCTCGGCGGCCGCGACGGGCTGCGCCCCGGTGAGTACGCGGAGGCCAGGCTGCGCCTGAAGGCCGACGCGAAGACCCCCGCCAGCTACGGCGGCGCGGTCAGTGTGGGCTGGTACGCGAACGCGGACCACGAGTGCGGCTTCTCGGAAGCCATGGACTACGACTTCACCATCCTGCCCGCCGGCAGCGGCAAGCCGGGCACCCACGTACCGGACGCGCAGGGCAAGCCCGGCAAGCCCGGCCACCGCCCCAACCGCCCGGCGCCGCAGGGCGGTACGAAGCAGCAGGTCCAGCTGCCGGTCACCGGGAAGCTGGCCGAGACCGGCGCGTCCTCCGGGCTGCCGACCCTGGCGCTGGCCGGCGGCGCGGCGGTCGTGCTCGGCGCGGGTGCGGTGTTCGCCGTACGCCGTCGGAAGGGCGCCGGCACGGCCTGAGGCGGGCGGGACCGGGCGGAGGGGAACAGGGCGGGACGGAACGGGGCGGGGCTACCGGCACCGCGGCGGTACGGCCGGTACCGGCAGCAGCGGCAGCCGCAGGGCCGCGAACGCGTCCTCCGGGACGGCCGGCCGGCGCGGCGCCACCGGGGACAGCCGCCGGTACGGCCGGCCCGGCGCGGGGCGGGTGTCCTCCTCGCCCTTGTTCGGCCAGAAGGACATGGCGCGTTCGGCCTGGGCGGTGATGGTCAGCGACGGGTTGACGCCGAGGTTCGCGGAGACCGCCGAGCCGTCCACGACCGAGATGCCGGGGTGCCCGTACAGGCGGTGGTACGGGTCGATCACCCCGTGGTCCGCGTCCGCGCCGATCGGGCAGCCGCCCAGGAAATGCGCGGTCAGCGGGGTGCCCATCAGCTCGCCGACGTTGCTGCCCGCGAAACCGTTGATCTCCCGGGCGAGCAGGGTGGCGGCCTCGGTGGCCTCCGGTATCTGCTGCGGGTTGGGCGCGCCGTGGCCCTGACGGGCGGTGAGCAGGCCCTTTCCGAGCCCGCCCGGTTTGCGGTACGTGGTCAGCGAGTTGTCCAGGGACTGCATGACCAGGCCGATGATGGTCCGCTCCGACCAGCGGCGGTTGGACAGTGAGCGCAGCAGCAGGAGCGGGTGGCGGGCGCAGTTGGCCGCCCAGGCGAGGGCGCGGGGCGCGCGCCTGGGGATCGGTACCTGGAGGACGGACAGGCTGCCCATCGCGTTGGAGCCCTTGCCGTACCGCACCGGCTCGATATGGGTGTCGGCGTTGGGGTGGACGGAGGAGGTGATGGCGACGCCGCGGGTGAAGTCGGCCTTCGGCGCGCCGTGCGCCTTGCGGTAGCGGCGGTCGTCGGTCTGCGCGCCGACCAGCGCCTCGGAGTTGGTGCGGGTCAGCTCGCCGAGCCGGTCGGAGATCAGCGGCAGCAGGCCGCTGTCCTTCATCCTGTGCAGCAGGGTCTGGGTGCCGTACGTGCCCGCGGCGACGACCACCCGCCGGGCCGTGAACGTACGGCCGCGGCCCTTGCGCTTGTCGTCGGTGGGCAGCGTGCCGACGGCGAAGCCGCCGCGGGAGTCCTCCGTGACGGTGACGACCGAGGTCATCGGGTGGATGACGGCGCCCGCCCGCTCGGCGAGGTGGAGGTAGTTCTCGGTGAGGGTGTTCTTGGCGCCGTGCCGGCAGCCGGTCATGCACTCGCCGCATTCGGTGCAGGCCCGGCGGGCGGGTCCGGCGCCGCCGAAGTACGGGTCGGCCACCTCGGCGCCGGGCGCGGCCTTCACCGTACCGTCGGAGTCCTCGCCGTCCCCGAAGAAGACGCCGACGGGGGCCAGGTGGAAGGTGTCGCCGACGCCCATCTTCTCGGCGGCGGCCTTCAGGTGGACGTCCGAGGGGGTCATGGTCGGGTTGAGGCGCACCCCGAGCATGCGCCGCGCCTGGTCGTAGTACGGCTTCAGCTCGTCCTGCCAGTCGGTGATGTGCCCCCACTGCCGGTCCTCGAAGAACCGCTTCGGCGGTTCGTAGAGGGTGTTGGCGTAGTTGAGCGAGCCGCCGCCGACTCCGGCGCCGGCCAGGACCATGACGTTGCCGAGCAGGTGGACGCGCTGGATGCCGTAGCAGCCGAGGGCCGGTGCCCACAGGTAGTTCTTCAGGTCCCAGGAGTTCTTCGGGAGGGTGGCGCGGGTGAAGCGGCGCCCGGCCTCCAGGACGCCGACGCGGTAGCCCTTCTCGGTCAGGCGGAGCGCGGAGACGGAGCCGCCGAAGCCGGAGCCGATGACGAGGACGTCGTAGTCGTACCCGTCCCGCTCGGACGGGTCGCGCTGCTTCCGGGCAGGGTTGTCCTGGGGCACTGGCACTCCCTCGGTCTCGGCGGGCCGCTCGGCCCGGGTCTCAGCGGATGCGGATCCGAGCGCGGACGGATCTCAGCGCGGGCGGATCTCAGCGCAGGCGGAACGCCTTCATCGCGCGCAGGCTGCGGGTCATGAACGCGGCGTACTTCTCGTCGTCCATGCCGAACGACGGGGCGAGCGGCATCAGGCGCTGGTGGGCGACGGTCTGCGCCTCGGTGTACTTGAGGATGCCCTCGGAGCCGTGGCGGCGGCCGAGGCCGGAGTCGCCCATGCCGCCCATCGGGGACTGGACGCTGCCGTAGCCCGCGGCGTACGCCTCGTTGACGTTGACCGTGCCGGTGCGCAGGCGGGCGGCGACGGCCCGGCCGCGGCGCCCGTCCCGGGTCCAGACGCTGGAGTTCAGGCCGTACGGAGTGGCGTTGGCGCGGGCGACCGCCTCGTCCTCGTCGCGGAAGCGGTAGACCGCGACGACCGGGCCGAAGGTTTCCTCCTCGCACACGGCCATGGGCGGCTCGACGCCGTCGAGGATGGTGGGCTCGTAGAACAGCGGGCCGATGTCGGGGCGGGGGCGGCCCCCGGCGACGAGCCTCGCGCCCTTGGCGACGGCCTCGTCCACGTGCCGGGTGACGGTTTCCAGCTGGCGTTCACCGACCAGCGAGCCCATGTCGGCCCCGTAGGCGAGGGCGTTGCCCAGGCGCAGCGCCTTCGTGCGGGCGGCGAAGCGCTCGATGAAGGCGTCGGCTATGGACTCGTGGACGTACAGCCGCTCTATGGAGATGCACAGCTGGCCCGCGGAGGAGAAGCAGCCGCGTACGGCGCCCGCCGCGGCCTTGTCCACGTCGGCGTCGTCCAGCACCAGCATGGCGTTCTTGCCGCCGAGTTCGAGGGAGACGCCGACCAGGCGGGCGGCGGCGCCCTGGGCGACCTCGCGGCCGGTGCGGGTGGAGCCGGTGAAGGAGACGTAGTCGGCGTGCTTGACGACCTCGGGGCCGATGACGGGGCCGTCCCCGAGGACCACCTGCCAGACCTCCGGCGGCAGCCCGGCCTCGATGAGCTGCTCCCGGGCCCACAGGGCGGTCAGCGCGGTCTCCGTGTCGGGCTTCATGACGACGGCGTTGCCGGCCGCGAAGGCGGGCAGCGCGTCGCCGACGGACAGCTCGAAGGGGTAGTTCCAGGGGGCGATCTGCCCGACGACGCCGCGGGGGTGGCGCAGTTCGGTGACCTTGGTCAGGGACGGTACGACGCCGGTGTGGCCGCGGGGGCGCAGATAGGCGGGGGCCTTGCGCCCGTAGTGGCGGGCGGCGACGGCGACGGCCTGGATCTCCTCGTGGGCGTGCAGCCGGGCCTTGCCGGTCTCCAGCTGGATCAGGTCCAGCACCTCGGCCTGGCGGCGCAGGACGAGGTCGTGGAAGCGCAGCAGGACGGCCGCGCGCCGCCGTACGGGGACCTCGGCCCAGGCGCGCTGGGCGGCGCGGGCGCGTTCGAAGGCGGTCGCCACGTCCTCGGGGGTGGACTCGGGCAGGTCGGCCAGCTTCTCGCCGGTGAAGGGCGTGTGGTTGGCGGTCCGGCCGCTGCCGACGACGCCGCGGGTGAGGCGGGCGGCCAGGTGCGGCGTGACCACGTCGGCGGCGGTACGGGTGCCGGTGGCGGCCCGGGCGACGGGGTTGCCGCCCGCGGGGGCGTCGGCGCAAGCGTCGCCGGCGGGAGCGGAGGTGCGGGTTCCGGTGTCCTGCGAGTCCGTCATGCGGGCGAGCGTATGCGGCGCCGGACGCTTTGGGTACCCACCGGTAACGAGTTTTCACGCGGTACGCACAATCGCGCCAGTGTTCGCTGGCCACGAGGGGGCTGTCCTGCGAGGTTGCGGGGTGGGGATGAGACCGGCGCCGGGCGGTGGCGCGTCCGGCACCGGCCGTCCTCGGACGTCCCGCCCCGTCATCACCAGCCGGGGGAGGACGGCCTCCACTCAGGTCCGGAGGGCGGTACGGCCCTGTGAAACTCCCCCGGCCCGACGCCCGCGCCGAACAGGACCAGCCGCCCGGACCGGCCGCCCTCAGGTGACGGGCGCGGCGCGGGAGTCGAGGTGGGGGAAGGGGACGGGGTGGGTGTACGGGACGTGCCCGAACGTTCCTGCGAGGGGCCGGACCGGGTGGGTCCGGGGTCGCCGTCCTTCCCGTCCCCGCCTCCCCCGAGGAGCAGCACCGCGGCCCCGAGGCCCGCTCCCGCCAGCACGCACACGGTCACGCCCACGATGAGCGCGGTGCGCCCGCGTCCGGTACGCGGACGGGCCGCGGCGGCGAGCGCGCGGTCCGCTATGGCGTCCGGTATCGGGACGCCGTGCGTACGGCCCGGTTCGTGGGCGGGCGCCGGGCGTTCCGGGGCGGGAGACGGAGGCGGCGGTGTCCCGGGGGCGCGGCCCGACTGGAGGTAGCCGCGCAACAGGCGCTCGGTGGCGGTGATGTCCAGGCGCCGGGCCGGGTCGCGTTCCAGGAGGCCGCGGACGACGGCCAGGAGGGGGCGGGCCGGTTCCGGTAGTTCGATCTCGTCGTCCACGACCGCGCTCAGCACACCGCCCAGCGAATCCCGGTGGAACGGCGTCTCCCCGCTGAGCGCCGCGCACAGCAGCACACCGACCGACCACAGGTCCGCGGCCGGCCCCGCGTGGCCGCCGGCCATCCGCTCGGGCGCGGTGTACTCGGGCGAGCCGACGAAGCCGCCGGACTCGGTCAGCGTCGTACTGCCGGGGACCTTGGCGACCCCGAAGTCGGTGAGGACCACCCGCCCGGTGCCCTCCTCCAGCAGGACGTTGGCGGGCTTGAGGTCGCGGTGCAGCACGCCGAGAGCGTGCGACGCCCTGAGCGCGCCCAGCAGGGCGAGGACGATGCGGGCCGCTTCGCGGGGCGCGAGCGGGCCGCCGCCGACGAGCCGGTCGGCGAGGGACTGCCCGTCGACCAGTTCCATGACGATCCAGGCGCGGCCGTCCTGTTCGACGACGTCGTGGACGACGATCACGTTCGGGTGTCTGAGGCGCGCGACGGTCCGGGCCTCGCGCATCGCCCGCGCCCGCTGGGCCGCGGCGGCGGGGCCGCCGCCCGTCCCGGCCGTGCCGGGCTGATCACCCGGGCCGCCGGTCCCCTCGGCCAAGTGCAGGACCTTCACCGCGACCTGACGGCCGAGCAGTTCGTCGGTGGCGCGCCAGACCGTGCCCATGCCGCCGCGGCCGAGCCGTTCGCCCAGGCGGTAGCGGCCGGCGATGAGCCGGCCCTCGCCCCCGAAGCTCCCCATGGAGTCATCTTGCCCCACCCGCCGTGCTCCGGAGCCGGTGCCGCGAGCGGCGCGCGGGGCACGCGGGGCGCACGGGGCGGGTGCACACGGTTGCGGCGCGCCCGTGTGGGCAGAGGGACAGCAGCCCGGCCGTACGGAGCGGCCGGCGCGGCGGCCCCGCACACCGTCCGTGTCCCACGACACACGGAAGGGAACCTCCGCCGCCTGTGTCGCCGTCCTTGAAACAGTGAGGCGGCAGCAGCACACGGCAGCGCGACCGGGCAGTGGGCAGTGGGCGGCCGGCAGCGCACAAGCCGGCGCGGGCGGGCACGGCGCGGCGGATCGGGGGTCGGACATGGTGATGCAGGACGGCGGTGCGGTGGACGTCCGGCCCGGCCCCGACCCCGGGCGGGCGGCGCCCGAGCACGCGCGCGCGTACCGCACGGCGGGGGCCGCCCTCGCCGCCTACGGGGGCGCGCTGACCGCCTGGACCGTCTACGGGATCATCCAGGGCGACGGCGGCGTGGGGGACTTCTTCGAAGGGCTCTTCAACCCGCGCGCCTCCTTCTTCATGTGGACGCTCGGGCCCGGCGAATGGGCGCTGGTCGTCGCGCTGCTGGCGGTCGCGGTCGGCGCGCTGGCGCTGCGGCGGGTGGCGCGGACGGGCGCGCTGCTGCTCGGCTGGGTGATCCTGGCCCAGTCCGCGCGCGAGATCGTCGGCCTGTGCCACGCCGGATACCGGCAGGTGTACGCCACCGAGGCGCTCGGCGGCTGGATGCTGGCGACCCGGGGCCTGGGCCTGGTGGCGGCGCTGGTCGTGGTCGTGTCGCTGCCGTACGCCGTCGAGCGGGCGGCCGGGGGCACGGAGACCGCGCGCGCGGAAGCGCGCGACGGCCTCCGGCCCGCCGTGACAAAACGGTCGTGCGCCGACACCGACTCCTGGTGGCGGCGCCGGCTCTCCCGCATCTGCGGAGTGCTCTTCCTGGGGATGGCCGCGCTGCGGATCGCCTGGACGGTGTGGGGCATGTCCAAGGAGCGCATCGACGTGGGCACCTACCTGCGCAGCGCGCTGGACGGCTCGACCGCCGGCTCCGTCCAGCTGTCCCACTCCAGCGAGTTCACCACGCTGTCGTCGGTGGTGGTCCTGCTGGTGCTGGGCGTGCTCGCGGTCCGCGGCGACCGTGACGTGCGCGGCGCGCTCCTGGTGTTCGCCGCCGTGGAGCTGTACCTGACCGTGCGGACCGTGGTGCTGCTGACCGTCACCGGCTTCTTCGGCGGCCCGTTCGTCACCGGTGAGAGCACGCTGTCCCTGGTGATGACGGCGTACGAGCTGGCCGCCACGACCTCCGTGGTGGTCCTGGCGACCGGCCGGTCGTTCAGTGCGTACGGTTCCTACGAGGAGCGGCTCAGCCCCCCGTGTGCCGGTGGAAGCCGTCGATCATGGCCTGACGGCCGGGCAGGTTGAACTCCCGGCCCAGCGTGCGCATGATCGAGTCGGCGGTGGGCCGGTAGAGGCCGCGCGGATAGTAGCCGCCGCCCTCAAACGCGCCGACCTTGCCGCCGTCCGGCGAGTTCTGGCCGAGGTAGCGGTACCACTTCGCCTTCTTGGCCTTCATCTCCGCGGCGCTCATCTTGGTGATGTTGGGCGCGCTCGGCTCGGCGCCCGTGTACGTGCCGTTGGTGTCGTAGACGTACTCGTCGGCCAGCTTGCCGAGGGAGTGCCCGGTCTCGTGCACCGCCACCTGCGCGGAGTCGGGGTGGTCGGAGGAGGCGGTGGCGATGCCGTCGTAGCCGACCGGCGACGTGATGTCGTTGTAGCCCGCGCCGCCGTACTTGCGGGAGTTGGAGAGCACGATGACGAGGTCGGCGTCCGGGGCCTTGCCCGCGTACGACTGGACCTTGCCGGTGTCCACGCACAGCAGCCGCTCGATGCCGTCACACCAGAAGTGCGAGTCCAGGGCGGTGTCCTTGACCACGTCCTTGCCCGGGTCGCCGGAGACGCCGGACTGGTTGGAGACGGCGTCCACCGTCCAGACGTTGAACAGCTTGCGGTTCGAGGCGTACGGCTCGACCTTGGAGATCTGCGCCCACTTCGCCTTGGCGTCGGCGTGGAAGTCCTTCTGCTGGGCGAGGGTGTAGCCGTCGCCGATGAAGACGACGTCGACCTTCTTGGCGGTGGCGCCGTTGCGGATGACCGAGGTGACGTCGCCGTCGGCGGCCAATCCGGCGGCGGAGGGGGCGCGGTGGGCGTCGGCCAGGCGCTTGGGGGTGGCCGCCGGGACGGTGGTGTGGCGGGGGTGGCCGTCGGGGGCGAAGTACTCGACCTGCTGGGTCCGGGAGGCCGCGGGCGGCGGGGACGCGGGCGCCGGGGAGTCCGCGGGGGACGCCGTGGCGGTGGCGGCGAGGCCGGTGACGAGCGCGAGGCCGGCCGCCGCCGCGGTCAGGCGCAGCCGCGTACGGCCGCGGCCGGCCGCCCGGGTGCGTATTCGGGCGCGGATGCCCGTGGGAGCCGGAGTGTCGGACGGGGTGGGGGAACGCCGGGGTCTGTGCTGCACGGAAAAGCCTCCGGTGGGATGCCGAGCCGTGCCCCGAAGGGCCGTGCTCCGAGGGGGGTTGGGGCCCGACGCGTGCCGTACGGACCGGCGCGCGGCGGACCGCGCACAACCTAGAGGCGGCGGTTACGGGAGGCAACGGGTGGGAGGCAAGTTGTCCCGGAGGTGAGCAAAGTCCCGTTGCGGACGGCGATTCGCCGGGCGGGGGGCCACGTGACCGCGGGCCCGGAGGCAGCCCCGGGGACATACGGCGACGGCCGCCGCGTGTGGGGGTCGCGGCGGCCGTCCGAGCCCGTGCCGAACGCCCGGGCCGGGATTCCGGCGCAGGCTCTCACTGTGAGCTGCGCCGCGTGGTCGGCTTGTGGCCCCCTCGGTGGTGCAGCATGAAAGGCACTCTGCCCGCGGGCGCCGCCTCACGGCATCCTCCGCAGGTCGTGCACCGACCCCCGCCGTCCGGCGGGGGTGCCGGCACGCGAGCGGCGGGCAGGCCCGAGGACGGCGAGGCAGGAAGGGGCGGCCGGTGATCCGTGTCGCGGTGGTGGACGACGAGCGGCTGGTCAGATCCGGGCTGCGGATGATTCTGGGCACCGCCCCGGACATCGAGCTGGTCGCGGACTGCGGCGGCGCCGAGGCCGTGGACGCGGTGCTGGACAGCGCGGCGGACGTCGTGCTGCTCGACATCCGGATGCCGGACGTGGACGGGCTGACCGTACTGCGCCGGCTGCGCGCCGCCCCCGAACCGCCCGCGGTGGCCATGCTCACGACGTTCGACGCGCAGGAGTACCTGACCGCGGCGCTGCGCGAAGGCGCGGCCGGATTCCTCCTCAAGGACTCCGACCCCGGGCAACTGGTCCGGGCCGTGCGGACGCTGGCCGAAGGCGGCAGCGTGCTGGACCCGGGCGTCACGCGGGCCGTGATCGGCGGCTACCTCACCGCCGAGGACCAGGCCGCGGCCGCCCGCGCCGTACGAGCGCTGACCCCGCGGGAGTCGGAGGTGCTGGCCCTGCTGGGCGAGGGCCTGGGCAACGCGCAGATCGCGGAGCGGATGGGGCTGGCGCCGAGCACGGTCAAGGACCACATACGGGCGCTGCTGGGCAAGCTGGGCGGGCTCAACCGCGTCCAGGCGGCGATCCTCGCGGACCGCGCCGGGCTGGTCTCGGGCGGGCGGCGGTGAAGGGGGCCGGCGGCTTCGCCGGGTTCGCCGGGGTCCCGGGGTCCTCGGGCAATCCCGGATCCACCGGTTCTCCCGGCCGTCCCGGCGGCCTGCGCCCGGCCGTGTCCCTCGCCGTGCCGGTGCTGCTGTCCATGGTGGACGCCTTCCTCGTCAACGGCCTCGACATGGGCCTGGAACTGGGCGTCTCCCTGGTCGCCGCCGCCGCGCTGCTGCTGCGGCGCCGACTGCCGCTCACCGTCTTCCTGATCACCCTCCCCGGCCTGTACATCGGCTACATCTGGTTCGCGCCGATGATCGCCCTGTTCACGCTCGCCGCGTTCCGCGCGGGCCGCGTCCGCCTCGGCGTCTGCGCCGTCCTGCTGATCGCCGCGCACTTCTTCCCGTACCCGCTCTCGGACCTCGACCCGGGCGCGCACCGCGAGAACATCCAGGTGCTGATCGACGCGACGGTCACCTCGGCCGCGCCCATCGCGCTGGGCCTGCTGGTGCGCACCCGCCGCGAACTCGCCGCGCGGGTCGCCGACCTGACCCACAGCCTGCGCCGCGAGGACCGGCTGATCGCGGAACGGGTCCTGGCGACCGAGCGGGCCCGGCTGGCCCGGGAGATGCACGACGTGGTCGCCCACCAGGTCAGCCTGATCAGCTTGCAGGCCGGTGCGGTGCAGGTGAGCACCGGGGAGGAGGCGGTGCGCGAGTCGGCCCGCACGATCCGCGAGCTGTCCGTGCGGACGCTGGAGGAGCTGCGGCACATGGTCGGCATCCTGCGGGCGGCCGGCGGCGGTACCGCGGACGCCCGGGAGCTGGCGCCGCAGCCGGACCTCGCCGAACTGCCGCGGCTGATCGAGATGAGCGCGCTGGACGTCGACTACGAGCACGAGGTGCCGGACGGCGCGTGCGGCACGAAGGCGGTGGAGCGGGCGGCGTTCCGTACGGTGCAGGAGGCGCTGACGAACGTACGCAAGCATGCGCCGGGGGCGCGGGTGCGGATACGGGTCGCGGCCGTACGCGACGGGCAGGCGGCCGACGGGGAGGGCGGGGACGGCGGGCCGGAGAAGCCGCGGGGCCTGCGGGTGGAGGTGCGCAACGGGCCGCCGGACGCCTCGGCGCCCGCCCCGGCGCTCCCGGGCGGCGGCCACGGCCTGGTCGGCCTGCGCGAACGCGCCCAGAGCCTGGGCGGACTGCTGGAAGCCGGGCACACGGCGGACGGAGGGTTTCTGGTGCGGGCGGAATTCCCGGGTGGAGCGGGTTGAGTCGAGTTCGGTTGAGGGGCTTGGGAAAGGTGCGGCATTGCGCCGTTTTATTGCTTTTGTCGCGGATGAGGCCACATAGGGCGACACCCCCTCGCGTCACATGCGTAACAAAAGGTAGCCGCCGCGCAACTCAACGCGACACGGAAGGGTAAGCCCGCCCCGATCTCACGGACCCCCGGCCAAGACCGGTGCGGAGCTACGCGGAAAGCGGCGCCGCCGCCTCGTCGACCGCCGTGCTGAGGTCCGGGTAGACCTCGAAGAGGCGGCGTACACCGAGGGCCGCGAGCACCCGGTTGACGTGCGAGCCGTCCACCGCGCCCTGCGCCGGGAGGATCAGCCGCAGCCGCCCCTGGCAGGACCGCATGAGCCGGCGGGCGGCGATCAGGACACCGACGCCACTGGAGTCGCAGAAGCGGACCTCGGAGAGATCGAGGACCAGGCTGCGGCGGCCGTCGGCGACCGCGTCGTGCACGTGCTGGCGCACCGCCGGCGATGTGACCAGGTCCATCTCGCCGGAGACCTGGAGGACGGCCCAGCGGCCCTGCTCACCTTCTGCCACCTTCAACGACACGCGCTCGAAGCCTTTCGCTCGCTTGCGGACGGACACCTCCCGGCCAACCGGAATATGCCCTTCCCGCCTCGACTGCCCGGCCGTTCTCCCCTGAAACTCATCAGAATTGTTTGCGCAACGGGCCGTTCCTCTTCCAAGGCTATGCCCAGTGGGCAAGGAACTTTCTCCTGGAACCGGTCACACACGCATAACACATCGGCAGATACAGAAGCGAACGGTCACGCTTCGCTGCGCGACGAGCGGGCATTACCACCAAAAGTGACCGTCTCCATACCATCCGTCAGCCGCCCGCAGTGTGGGTTTGCCGCAAAGGGGCATCAATGTCGGACCGGAGCACTACATTCGATGGCACGGTGGAGTGCGCCGCCGTGCCGGGGCACGGCGGTGGCGAAGGATGGGGGCCGAATGGGACATGACGCACCACCGCGCTGGGACAGGCGGATGCAGCAGCGGCTGGCGCGGGGCGAGGCGGCCGCGCTCGGCGAGCTGTACGACCGCTTCGCTTCGCTTGTGCACAGCCTTGCCCGCCGGGTGCTGGGGGACGAAACCGCCGCCGACCGCATCACCCGTGAAGTCTTCGGCTACATCTGGGAGAACCCCGACTCCTACGACCCCAAGCAGGGCTCCCTGCGCTCCTGGGTGGCCCAGCTCGCCCACCGCCAGTCCGTCCACCGGCTGCGCCAGGCCGAGGCCGCCGCGGCCCTGGACCGCGGCGCGGACGCCCCCGGACCCGCCGAGACGGAGCGCCAGATCCGCGAAGCGTCCACCGCCGCCCGCGCCGACTACATCGTCACGTCCATGCCCGCCCCGCTCCGCGCCGCGCTGGAGCTGGCCTACTTCCAGCGCCGCGACTACCGCCAGACCGCCGCCGACCTCGGCGTCACCGAGGACGAGGCCCGGCGCCGGCTGCGCCTGGGCCTGCAACTGCTGTCCACCGCGCACAACCACCGGACGCTGCCGCCCGCCCAGCCCGCCGAGCCCCCGCCGCGCGGCACCGGATACGGACGGCAGCTGTGAACGGCCCGGAGGAATGGGACCGCTACGACCCGCGGGAGCCGGACGGCCCGCGCGACGGACGGGGCCCGGGCGGCCCGCGGGGGCCGGGCGCCGGCGGCCCGTCCCGCTCCGGCGGCCGGCCGCGCATCCCGTCCCCGCGCACCGCCGCCGAGGACGACGGACCGCTGCCCGACGCGTCACCGCCCGCCACGCCGGGTGTCCGCACGGACATGGCGGGCACAGCCGACGAGCCCACGGCCGCCGCCCCGGACCGCACCGCCCCGGACGGCGCCGTGCCCGAGCCTCCCCCGCACCGGGTCCTGAAGTCGCTGCTCGGCGCGTGGGCCCTGGCCGCCTGCTCCGCCGAGGAGACGGCCGCCGTCGAAGCCCACCTCACGGACTGCGCGCCCTGCGCGGACGAGGCGCTGCGCCTGCGCGACGCGGTCGGCCTGCTGCACCCCGCCGACCCCCTGGACCTGGACCCGCTGCTGCGCTCGCGCGTCCTGGAGGGCTGCCTCGGGCGGCGCCCGGCCCGTATCCCGGTGCCCGAGTGGGCGGCGCCGTACGACGCCGAGACGGCGAAGCTGGACGCGCTGCTCAGCGACATGGGCGAGGCGGAGTGGCGGGCGCCGGTGCGGCTGCGCTGGTTCCGGGGCGAGCGGCCGGCCGAGCGGCACACGACCGTCGCCGGGGTCATCGGGCATCTGATGGCCGTGGACGGCCTGGTCGCCACCGCGCTCGGGCTGGCCGACCCGCTGGGCGCCGCGGCCCCGCACGGCCCGGCCGGGCCCGCCGACCGCACGGAAGCCTGCTGGCAGGCGATCGCCGACGGCCGCGTCCCGCACGCCGCCCGCGCCCCCTGGCGCGACCAGAGCCACACCCTGATCCGCACGGTGTCCTTCGCCGGCCGCGGCGTCGCCGAGCTGCCCGTGCCGTACGGCGGCGACGTCCGGCTGCCGATGCGCGACTCCTTGCTGGACCGCGCCTTCGAGTGCTGGGTGCACGCGGGCGACATCGCCGAGGCGGTGGACTATCCGTACGAACCCCCGGTGGCCGGGCATCTGCACCAGATGGTCGACCTGGCGGCCCGGCTGCTGCCCGCCGTGCTGGCCGGCCGGCGCCGGGCCGGGCTGGCGACGCCGCCGCAGCGCCTGGTCGAGGCGGGCGCGCCCGGCCGCACGCTGCACCTGGAGGTCGAGGGCACCGGCGGCGGCCACTGGTACATAGCCCTGGACTCACCGGCCGCGCTCGGCACCCCGGACCGCACGGTCGCGCACATCGCGCTGGACAGCATCGAGTTCTGCCAGCTGGCGGCCGGGCACGTACCGCCCCAGGAGGCGGCCGCCGGGCAGCACGGCGAGCCGGACGCGATCCGCGACGTCCTGTTCGCCACGGCTTCGCTCTCGCGGCTGTGAGGACGCCGGTGACCGCGGCCACCGGCGTACGGACTACGCGAAGACGACGGTGCGCGTGCCGTTGAGCAGGACGCGGCGCTCGCTGTGCCACTTCACGGCGCGCGCCAGGGCCTGGCACTCCACGTCCCGGCCGACGGCCACGAGCTGGTCCGGGGTGACGCCGTGCCCGACGCGCTCGACCTCCTGCTCGATGATCGGGCCCTCGTCGAGGTCCGCCGTCACGTAGTGCGCGGTGGCGCCGATGAGCTTGACGCCGCGGGCGTGCGCCTGGTGGTAGGGCTTGGCGCCCTTGAAGCTCGGCAGGAAGGAGTGGTGGATGTTGATGATCCGCCCGGACAGGGCCTTGCACAGGTCGTCGGAGAGCACCTGCATGTAGCGGGCCAGCACGACCAGCTCGACGTTCTCCTCGCGCACCAGCTCCAGCAGCCGCGCCTCGGCGGCGGCCTTGGTGTCCTTGGTCACCGGGATGTGGTGGAAGGGGATGTCGTACGAGCCGACCAGCTCGGCGAAGTCGGTGTGGTTGGAGACCACGGCCGCGATCTCGACCGGCAGCGCGCCGATCCGGGAGCGGAAGAGCAGGTCGTTCAGGCAGTGCCCGAACTTGGACACCATCAGGATGACGCGCATCTTCTCGTCGGCCCGGTGGATCTGCCAGTCCATCTGGAAGGAGTCGCCGACCGCGGCGAAGCTGGCGCGCAGCTTCTCCAGGCTGACCGTGGCGTCCGCGGTGAAGTGGACGCGCATGAAGAAGAGCCCGGTGTCGTGGTCCCCGAACTGCTGGCTGTCCTCGATGTTGCACCCGGTCATGAACAGGTAGCTGGACACCGCGTGCACGATGCCCTGTTTGTCCGGGCAGGAGAGGGTGAGGACATACTGGTCGGGGGTACCGGGCTGCGAGGCGCTCATGACCTCATAGGGTCGCACATTCCCGGCGGTGCTCCGTCCCGCCGCCCGGAACCGGGGCCCGGGAGCGGCGCCCGGCCGCACGGCTCAGACCGCCGCCTGCGTCATGATCGCCAGGACTTCCAGCGAGTGCGGCGGCACGTCCGGGTCCTCGCCGTCCGCCGTCGCCATCCGTACGTGCGCGTCGCGCGCGGCCCGTACGGCCTCGGCCCAGCCGTGGTGCTCCAGATAGGCGGCCACCGGGGCGTCCGGGCCGACCTGGTGCATGATCCGCAGCACCCGCAGCACGGCGACGTCCACCAGGGCCGCCTCCTGGGAGTCGCGGAAGATCGTGCCCACGTACTTCTCGGCGGACCAGTTGTCCAGCCAGGTGTCCTCGACGAGCCGGTAGACGGCGTCGGTGACGTCTCCGTACCCCGGGCGGCCGGCCAGCCAGGTCTCCCGCTGGAAGACGGGGTCGGAGAGCATGTGCAGCGCGGAGCGCACATTGCTGCGCCAGCGCCACCACGGCATGTCGTTGAGCGGCATGGCGCCCATGGTGGTCGAGCGACGGCCGCGACGGGAAGACTTCTCCGAACCTTGCACAGTATTCGATCGTACGTTCTCGGCCGGTGATCATCTCCGGACCCCCGGAGTTCACCCGGCCGTCACGATCCGGTCAACCGTCGTCACTCACACGTTCCGGGCGAACCGGAATGCTTCGGCCACATGACCGGACGGCGACGCCCCTCCCCCCGCCCCTTCCCCCGCGCCTCCGCAGCCGCCACGGCTGCCACGGCCTGTACGGCGGCCCTGGCGTCACTGCTCTCGGCCTGCGGCTCCCTCCCCGGGACCTCCGGAGAGCCCGGGGAGAAGGAGCCGATCACCGTCATGACCTGGGCGCCGGTGGACACCAAGGCGACCAACATGCCGGGGATGCCCGCCATGGCGCAGGCGTACGCACGCTGGGTAAACGCCCAGGGCGGGCTCGACGGCCACCACCTGAAGGTCCTGACCTGCAACGACCGCAACGATTCGGTGGGCGCCGCGCGGTGCGCGCAACGGGCGGTCGACGCGAAGGCGGTCGCGGTCGTCGGCTCGTACAGCCAGTTCGGCCGCTCGTTCATCTCCCCGCTGGAGATCCACGGCATCCCCTACATCGGCGGCTACGGCGTCTCCGACGAGGAGTTCGCCAGCCCCCTGTCCTACCCCGTCAACGGCGGGTCGGCGTCGCTCCTGGCGGGCAACGGGCGCCAGCTGGCGAGCGTCTGCGAGCGGGCCGCCCTGGTACGCCCGGACACCCTCCAGGGTGACCAGATGCCGGCGCTCCTGAACACCGGCCTCACCGACGGCAGCCGCCGCGCCGCCCAGGACGTCCGCGCGCCCGAGGACGGCACCGACTACGACGACGCGGCCCGGCGCGCCCTGGAGGCGGTGGGCGCCCCGCCGGACGGAACCGGAAACGGAACCGGAGGCGCGAAGGGCGCGGGCGGCTGTGTGACGGCCGCCCTCGGCGAGCGCACCGACACCTTCTTCGACTCCTTCCGCCGCCTGCAGCCCGCCGACTCCAAGGTGCGGATCGCCTCGGTGCTCGGCAGCGCGGGGCAAGCGCTGGTGGACCGTACGGGCGGCCGGTCCGGGCCGCTGGAGGGCGCGTACCTGACCGGCTGGTACCCGGTCGCGAGCGACCCGCGCTGGAACCCCATGCGCAAGGTGATCAACGACCACGCCTTCGGCGACAACCGCATCGACCCGGCCGACCCGGGCGTGCAGACCACCTGGATCGCCTACACGGTGCTCCGCTCGGTCATCGAGGAACTCGGCGAGCAGGGCGTCGACGAGATCACGGCGCAGGCCGTGCAGCAGACGCTGGACCGCGGCGACCGGGCCGTGGACACCGGCGGCCTGACGCCCAAGCTGCGCTGGCGCTCCAGCGACATGCTGGCGGTGCCGGACTTCCCGCGCATAGTGAACGGTCTGGTGACGTATCAGGCCGTACGGGACGGGCAGCTGGTGGCGGCGAAGCAGGGCTTCGTGGACGTCACGCGGACGCTGGAGCGGCCGCGGGGGGACGGCTGACCGCGCCGGCGTCCGGTTCACACCGCCTTCCGGTTCCCGGGGGCCCGGCGTACGGCCGGGCTCCCGGTTTCAGAGCTGTTCCGGGCGGCGTTCGGTCAGGCCGTACTTCTGCGCGATCGGGTTCCACAGCTTCGCCGCCTGCTGCTTGGCCTTCGTGGCCCGCCCGCTGGCCGCGTTGCCCTGGGCGGCCTCCTTGCCACCGCGCGCCTTGCCCTTGGGGCAGCCCTTCTCGCCCTTCACCCGGCCCGCCCAGGCCGCGTAGTGGTTGTCGGCCGCGGCGGAGGACTTCCACGCCTCGTTGAGCGACGCGGTCAGGTCGGCGCTGCCCGGCAGCTTGTCGACGGTGAGCTTGGACAGGCGGCTCACCAGCTCGTTGCGCTGCGCGGCGGCGCCCCGGAGGTCGTCGGCCGCGCCGTCGAGGTTGTCGCACGACTTGATGCTGTTGACCGCGCCGATCACGGCGGAGCGGCTGTTGTTGCTGTCCTTCAGGAGCGCGTCGAGTTCCTTGGCCTGCGCGGCCACCGGATCGGCGGACGGCGACTGCTCCTTGGCGCCCTGGTCGCCCCGGCCCGCCTTGTCGCCCTTTTCCGCGCCGGACGCCCCGCCACTCTCCTGCTTGCTCTTGGCGGAGCCGTCCTCGCCGCCTCCGCTGAGCGCCCAGCCGACGCCCAGCCCGGCGCCCGCCAGGGCGACCACGGAGACGCCGATGATCACGGCGGGCGCCAGGCGCCGGCGCTTGCCGCCGCCGTCCGCCCCGGGGCCCGGCTGGGGCGGGAACCGGTCGTACTGCTGCCGGTGCGGCCCCGGCTGTTCCGCGTCGTCGAAGCGCGGCAACGGCGCGGTCGCGTCCGGGATGTTGCCGGCGGCCGGGGCGGCCCCGGCGGGGCCGGAGCGGAACAGGCCGTCGAACTCGGCCGGTGTCGCGCGCTCGCCGGGCGCGCCGGGCCGGGCCGCGAAGGGTGCGCCGGGCGGTGGCGCGGGGGACCCGGCGCCGACCGGCGGTATGAACTGGGTGGCCTCGGAGTCCGGATCGGGCCGCGCGGACTGCGGGTGCTGCGGGCCGCCCGGCTTGACCGGCCGCAGCTTACGGGTGGACTCGGCGGGCGACTCGGGGCGGCCGGCCCCGGCTTCCGGCGGCAGCGGCGCGGCGCCGGGCATCGGGCCGGGTCGCCCGGGCTGCCCGGGCTGCCCGTTTCCACCCGTACGTCCGGACTGCCCGCCGACCGGGCGCAGCAGCGCCGTTGCTTCCGGGTCACCCGCCGCGGGCGGCATCGGCGCTCCGGCAGGGCCGTCCGTCCGCGCGTCGAACGGCGGGATCAGCGCGGTCGCTTCCATGTCCGGCGACGGCGCCCCGCCCACCGGCTGGGCCTGGTTCGGCACGGGCGGCGGCGCCTGGGGAGGCAGCGGCATGGCGGATGCGGGCTGCTGCTGGAGCGGCGGCTGCGGCTGCGGCTGCTGGAACGGCGGTTGCGGCTGCTGGAACGGCGGTTGCGGCTGCTGCGCAGCGGGGGCCGTCGGGGGCATGGGGGGCTGTTGGGCGGGGGGTTGTTGCGCAGGAGGCTGTTGGGCAGGGGGCTGTTGGGCGTACGGCTGCGGCTGCCCGTACGGCTGCGGCTGCGGCTGTGCCTGCCCGTACGGCTGCGGCTGACCGGCCACTTGCTGCCCCGGTACCTGCTGTCCGCCGTACGACTGGCCCTGAGACGGCTGCCCCTGAGGCGACTGCGCCTGAGACGGCTGCCCCTGCACCGACTGCCCCTGCGCCGACTGCCCCTGAATCTGCTGCGCCCCCGGCGCCGCCTGCTGGTCGGGGCCCCACGGCTGCCCCCAGGGCTGGCCCGCGGGCGGCGCGGGCTGCCGGCCGGGGACCCACGGATCACCGTGCGCGGGCAGCACAACGCCCTCTCGCGCGGGCCCGCCCGCGGAATCGTGCGGGTCGTTGCCCTGTCCGCTCTGCGTCACCGGGACTCCTACGAATTGCTGACTTACGGAAGCGTCGGCTCACGCTACCGGGTCGCCCTCGCGTTCGACCATGTCCCCTGGTCACCGCCCGTGCGGGGCGCGGAGCGAGGCGCCGGGCGGGCCGTGACGGCCCGCCCGGCCGGCAGGACGAGGCGGCCCGCGCGCCGACCAGCCCTCCCCCGGCTGCGACGGGCCGCGAGTCCGCTACGCGGCTGACCGCAATTCCAGCCGGGCACCGAACTCCCGCACCACCGGCTCGTCCCGGTACGGCTCCAGCCGCAGCTGGAAGTCCTCCAGGTACTCCGCGCCACGGTTCGAGCGCAGCCCGCTCAGCAACTCCACGGCCTGAGTGCCCGTATGGCACGCCTGCTCGATCTCGCGCTGCTGCACCTGCGCGCTGGCCAGCAGCACCAGACCGATGGCGCGGCGCCGCGCCCGCCCCTCGGGATGGCCGTCCACCGCTTCCTGCGCGCGCTGGCGAGCCGCGTTGGCCTGCCCCAAGTCGCGGTGGCAGTGCGCCAGTTCGTCGGCGAGGTAGGCCTCGTCGAAATGCGCGATCCACGCGGGGTCCTCGCCGGCACCGGAGGCGGCCCCGGCTCGTTCCATCGCGCTTACGGCACGGCCCGCCACGACCTGGAAAGCGCGCGCGTCCCCCATCAGGGCGTGCCCGCGCGCTTCGGCGGCGAAGAACATCGCCTCCGCGCGCGGCGTGACGTGCCCCCGCGCCCCTTCCTGCGCGGCCTTGGCGAGCTGCGAGATCTCCCGGGGGTTGCCCAGCGAGGCGGCCAGGTGACTCATGCTGGCGGCCAGTACGTAACCGCCGTAACCCCGGTCGCCCGCCGCCTGGGCCAGCCGCAGCGCCTGGATGTAGTAGCGCTGCGCCAGCCCGGGCTGGCCGGTGTCGACGGCCATGTAGCCGCCCAGTTCCGTCAGCCGGGCGACGGCCGCGAACAGTTCGCGGCCGACCGACTCCCGGTACGAGCCGGCCAGCAGCCCGGAGACGACACTGTTGAGGTAGTGCACGACGACCGGCCGGACGTGGCCGCTGCCGTAGCGGTGGTCCAGTTCGCTCAGGGCCGTGGTCATGGCCCGTACGGCCTCGACGTCCGAGATGCCCACCCGGGCGCCGGCGTTGCGCGCCACCTGCGGGTCGGCGCTGGTGATGAGCCAGTCGCGGCTCGGTTCGACCAGCGCGGACGCGGCCACGGTGGAGCCGCTGAGGAAATCGCGGCGGCCGACGTCGCTGCGCCACAGCTCACAGACCTGTTCGATCGCGCCGAGGACGGTGGGCGAGAACTGGAGCCCCACGCCGGACGCGAGGTTCTTGCCGTCGGCCATCCCGATCTCGTCGATGGTGACCGTGCGCCCCAGTTTGCGCCCCAGCGCCTCCGCGATGATGGCCGGGGCCCGGCCCCGCGGCTGCTGGCCGCGCAGCCAGCGGGCGACCGAGGTCTTGTCGTAGCGCAGGTCGAGGCCGTGTTCGGCGCCGCACATGTTGACGCGGCGGGCGAGTCCGGCGTTGGAACAGGCGGCTTCCTGGATGAGCGCCTGCAGCCGTTCGTTCGGCTGCCGCGCGACGAGTGGCCTGGCGGCCATGCTGCACCCCCTGATTACTGCTGCGCGTTCACCGTCGAACGCCGTACCCGTTGATCGATTCCCCGCGCATATGCCGGATATCCGGGGATATCTCAGATGTGCGTCATGTCCGCCAAAGCCTTGACATTGCCTGGAACGGAGTGGACGGACCGGCCGGCCGGCGGATCGCTCCGCCGGATTGCGGTGTCCGGTAGGCCCTGCCGCTCCGCGCTTCGGTGGGACGGTGATGCCGGAAATCGACGCTCCGGGACCCGGCGTGCGGTGCCCGCGTTCTGCTGGCGACGCCGCCGCCCCGGGCGGGCCCGGCGTTCGCTCCGGGACCGTCACGGCCGTGCCGCGGCCTTGCCGCCGGGCGGCCTCTCCGCCCGTCACGCAGGTGGCTACCCGTTCTCCGGACGCCACCCCGCACGCGCCCCCGGACATGCTTCCATGCGCCCCACGTGCGGGAACGATGCGCCGGGGTGGTGCACGTGTCGGCCGTAACCCTTGGTGACAGGGGAAGTTGTCCACCACGTGGAAGACACCATCGGAGTCACAGGAGCCTCTCAGGTCACCGAGCAGCGAGGCGAGCTGTTGATCGAAACTGCGGTGCGTTACGCGGAGGAGCGGCATTGGGACGTGCTGCCCGGCGCATGGCTCGAAGACGAGGGCGGGGTGCCGCGCTGCTCGTGCGGTGCGGCCGACTGCTCCGCGCCCGGCGCGCACCCCACGGCGCCCGGCTGGGCCGGCCACGCCACCGGCAGCGCGACGGCCGCCCGCCGCCTGTGGAGCAGGACTCCACGCGCCTCGATCCTGTTGCCGACGGGCCGTACGTTCGAAGTGCTCGACGTGCCCGAGGCCGCCGGCTGCCTGGCCCTGGCCCGGATGGAACGCATGGGCCTGCAGCTCGGCCCGGTCTCCAGCACCCCCGACCGGCGGATGCTGTTCTTCGTGCTGCCGGGCGCCTCGGTCAAGGTGCCCGAACTGGTACGGCACCTGGGCTGGGCGCCCGCGGCGCTGGACCTGATCACGCGGGGCGACGGCGATTACGTCGCCGCGCCGCCGACGCGCATGGGGGCGCACGGGGCGGTGCAGTGGGCGCGCAGGCCCACCGCCGCCAACCGCTGGCTGCCGGACGCGGAGGAACTGATCAGTCCGCTCGCGTACGCCTGTGCGCGGGAAGCCGTGGCGGCGCGGGGGCGGTAGGACCGTCGGCTCCGGCGGGACGGCACGGCCACCCGTCCCCCGGGCGGGGCCCCGGCCCCTCCCGTACGGCGGGCATGCGCCCTCCGCTGCCCCGGGCGTGTGCGCCGGGCTCCCCGGCCGTTCCGCGCGCCCCCGCGCACTCCTTGCCGCTCGTCCAACCTGCCGTACGGCCGCGTCGCACACCCGCCCGTATCGTGGACCGCGGACGGGGGTACGACCGGCCCCCGCGGGGACGTGGAAGGGCAGGCCAGGTGGCCAGAAAACCGGAACACATCGACCAGCCGGCCGCAGCCGGCGCGGCACCGGCCGGACCGGCCGCCGGGCAGGACGGGGCGGTGCCGCCAGCCGTCCGCGTACGGGGGCTGTGGAAGAAGTACGGCGAGCAGGTCGCCGTCGCGGGGATCGACCTGACGCTGCCCGCGGGCCGGTTCATCGGCCTGGTCGGCCCGAACGGCGCGGGCAAGACCACCACCCTGTCGATGGTGACCGGCCTGCTGCGCCCGGACGCCGGGCAGGTGGAGATCGGCGGCCACGACGTGTGGCAGGACCCGGTCACGGTGAAGTCCCGGATCGGCGTACTGCCCGAGGGACTGCGCCTGTTCGAGCGGCTGTCCGGCCGTGAGCTGCTGTCGTACATCGGGCGGCTGCGGGGGCTGCCCGGTGCCGAGGTCGACAAGCGCGCCGACCAGCTGCTCGAAGTCCTGGACCTGTCCGGCGCGCAGAACAAGCTCGTCGTGGACTACTCGACCGGCATGCGCAAGAAGATCGGTCTGGCGGCGGCGCTGCTGCACAATCCCGAGATCCTGTTCCTGGACGAGCCGTTCGAGGGCGTGGACCCGGTGTCCGCGCAGACCATCCGCGGCGTCCTGGAGCGCTACACCTCGTCCGGGGCCACCGTCGTCTTCTCCAGCCATGTGATGGAGCTGGTGGAGTCGCTGTGCGACTGGGTGGCGGTGATGGCCGGCGGGCGCATCCGGTCGGACGGGCCGCTCGCGGAGGTACGCGGCGACGCGCCGACCCTCCAGGACGCGTTCCTCGAACTGGTCGGCGCGGGCGGCCGCGCCGCCGGGCACGACCTGGACTGGCTGGGCGGCGGGGGCGCCCGATGACCGCCTCCACCTCCGCGGCGCTCACCCGTACGCCCGGCGGTTCCGCCGCGGCCCCGGGCCCGTCGCTCACCTCCGTCTTCGTCCGCCTCAAGCTGTCCCTGCTGCGCAACGGGCTGCGCCAGTCGTCCGGCCGGACCGTCGCGTATGTGGCGTCGCTGCTGGTGGCCCTGCTGTGTGCGGCGGGCGTGCTGGTCGGCCTGGTGGCCCTGCGCGGCGTCGCGCACGCGGGCGCGCTGGGCGTGCTGCTGGTGGCCCTGCTGACGCTGGGCTGGGCGGTGATGCCGCTGTTCTTCCCGGCCAGCGACGAGACCCTGGACCCGACGCGGCTGGTCATGCTGCCCCTGCGGCCCCGGCCGCTGATCGCCGCGCTGCTGACGGCGTCCCTGGTGGGCATCGGCCCGGTCTTCACCCTGGCGCTGGCCGCCGGCTCGGTGATCATGCTGGCGCACGGCGCGGCGGCCACGGTGACCGGTGTGCTCGCCGTGGTCCTGGTCATCCTGGTGTGCGTGGCGCTGGCGCGGGCCGTGGCCACCGCCAACGTACGGCTGCTGACCAGCCGCCGGGGCCGCGACCTGGCCGTGCTGAGCGGCCTGTTCATCGCGCTCGGCGGGCAGGCCGTGAACCTCGCCTCGCAGAAGCTGTTCGGGGCGGGGGCGGCCGGGCTGTCCGCCCTGGAGCCCGCGTCCGACATCGTGCGGTGGATCCCGCCCGCCTCGGCCGTGGACGCGGTACGCGCGGCGAGCGAGGGGGCGTACGGACGCGCCGTAGTGGGCCTGGCGCTGGCCGCGGTGGCACTCGTCCTGCTGCTGTGGTGGTGGCAGCGCACGCTGACGACGGTGATGACCTCGCCCGACTCGTCCACCCTCCAGGCCGTCGAGAAGGACAGCGGGCGCAAGCGGCGTTCCGCGGGCGGCGGGCTGCAACGGCTGCTGCCGGAAGGCCGTACGGGTCCGGTCATGCTGCGGATGCTGCGCTACGCCTGGCGCGACCCGAAGACCAAGATGGGCTGGGCGATGGCGTTCGGCGTCGGCCTGCTGATCCCGGTCATCTCCGTCGTCCAGGGCAACGGCAGCATCTACACGGCGTTCTCCGCCTCGGCCCTGCTGGGCATGCAGATGTACAACCAGTTCGGGCAGGACACCTCGGCGTTCTGGATGGTCGCCTCGACGATCTCCACACCGCGCGACGCCTACCTGGAGCTGCGCGGGCGGGCGTTGGGCCTGGCGCTGGCGGCGGTGCCGTTCGTGACGGTGGTCGTGGTCGGCGCGGCGGCCCTCCTCGGCCCGTGGTCCGCGTTCTGGGACGTCTACGGGCTGTCGCTGGCGCTGCTCGGCGCGCTGGTGGCGACGGGCGCGCTGGCCTCGGCGCTGTTCCCGTACTCGATCCCCTCGGAGGGCAACAAGAACATCGCCCCGGGGCAGGGCGCCATCGCCTGGTTCAGCCTGCTCGGCGGGATGCTGGTGAGCACCGTGTTCGCGGCCCCGATGGCCGGGCTGACGATCTGGCTGCACGTGGCGGGGCTGCACGGTCTGCTGTGGCTGCTGGTGCCGGTGGGGGCGGCGTACGGCGTCGGCGTCGCGCTCCTCGGGATGCGGATCGCCGCGCCCCGGGTGGTGGCGCGGCTGCCGGAGATCCTGGGGGCGGTCAGCAAGGGATGAGCGGAGCGACGGGGGAGGCCCGGGGGCACCCGCCCGCGGGCCTCACGGGCGGGGCCGGGCAGGGCCTCCGGCATCGGTGGGGCCGGCTGCCGGTGTGGGCGCGGTGGGTCACGGTGGTGTACGCGATCGGCTTCGCGCAGGGAGCGTGCGCCCACCTGCTCGACCTCGCACGCGGCGGCATCCACGTCTACGCCACCTACCCGCACGTGTCCTACGAGGTGTACTTCATCGGCCTGGTGGTCCTCGACCCGTTGGCCGCGCTGCTGGTGGTGCGGCTGCGGCGGGCGGGGGTGTGGCTGGCGTGCGGTGTGATGACCACGGACGTCACCGCGAACTGGACCGGCAACTGGCCGTCCCTACAGGCCGACTGGGCACAGTTGCTGCGCCCGGTCGGCCTGCTGCCCATCACGCTCTTCGGCCTGTTCGTCGTCGCGACGAGCGGTGCCCTGCACCGTGCGTTCGGCCGGACCGCCGCTACGTGAACGAGCCGGGCGCCTGGTTCGCGAGGACCGCGCTCTCCTCCTCGGGCGTGTAGCCGAGGCGGAGCGGCGGCTCGCCGCGGGCGCGGTCCCAGGCCAGGACGTCGGCCGCGGTGACCTCCAACGGCGTCGCGGGGAGGCCCGCCCGACGCGCGCGGGCCGCGCTGCGCTGCTGGGTCGGCCAGTTCGGGCGGACGAGCGGGAACATCGGCGGCGCGCCCTCGGAAGGGACCGGGACGATCTCGACCTCGGTGCCGGCGGCCCGCGCGCACGTCCCGATCAGCCCGCCGAGCGTCGTCGGCTCCGCCGGGCCCACCGCCTGGAAGGCACCGGGCCGGTCGTCGGTGATCAACCGCACCACCAAGCGGGCCAGATCCCGCGAGTCGACGACCTGCACCGGTTGCGCGGGGTCGCCCGGCAGCGCGACCCGGCCGCCGCGCGCGGCACGGCGTACCCAGTAGGTGAACGTGTCCATCGAGTCGTGCGGCCCGGCCACCTTGCCCGGCCGTACGATCGTCGCCCGGTCGCCGTACCGGGCCGTCACATCGTCCTCACAGGCCACTTTGAGCGGGCCGTACGTGGCCTCGCTCAGCTCCTCGGTGTCCCGGACGGGCGGGCGGCGCGGGGTGTCCTCGTCGCTGCCGGGGGCCAGGCCCGTACGTTCGTAGACCGCGTGGCTGGAGATGAACAGATACCGGCCGACGCGGTCGCCGAGGACGTCCATCGCCTGCCCGACATGGCGCGGGACATAGCCGCTGACGTCCACGACGGCGTCCCAGGCGCCCTCGCGCAGGGCCGCGTAGTCGCCGGTGTCGCGGTCGCCGATGAGGCGGGTCAGTTGGGGGAACAGGTCGGGATTGGTGCGGCCCCGGCCGAACAAGGTCACTTCGGCACCGGTCCGCAGGGCATCCTCGACGATGGCGCGCCCGACGAAGGACGTGCCGCCAAGTACTAGAAGGTGCATGGTTTTTGAGCCTAGTGGGGTTCCGGTGGCCGCGGCCCGGAATTCCGGGCGGGTCCGCGGCCCCGGGGCGTCGTGCGGTCGGGACGGGCGGTGGCGCGGGTGTGACTGGCGTTGCGGGTGGGCCGAGTGGTGCGGGCGGCGCTGTGGAGCCGTGTGTGTCAGGCCGGGAGCACGGATGCCAGGAACGGGCCGAGGACGGCCCGCCACTCCTCGGGGGCCTCCCAGGGGAGCCAGTGCCCGGCGTCCGGTATCTCGGCGTAGACGCCGCGCGGGAGGACGCGGACCATCTCCTGGGCCTCGGCGCGGCCCAGTTCGCCGTCCAGGCCGCGGACCACGAGCGTGGGGCACCGCACCTGGGCGAGATCCTCCCAGTGCGCGTCGTGGACCCAGGTCTCGCGGGCGCTGAGCATCTGGTGGCGGGAGAAGACCGGCCGCCAGCCGTCCGCGCGCTCGGCCATGACCTCGGCGAAGAACTCACCGCGGGCCGGCGCGGGACGCTCCAGGGTCGGGTCGTCCTCCCCGAACCACTTGCGTACGTCCGCGAGCGTGGCGAACGGGACCGGCCAGGAGCGGAACCAGTCCGCCCACTCCTGCTGCGAGGCCGAGCCCAGGGCCGAGGCCCGCATGTCGCAGACGACCAGCGCGCTGACCAGGTCGGGCCGGCGGGCGGCCACCTGCCAGGCCGTCAGGGCGCCCATGGAGTGGCCTATCAGGACGGCGGGGGCCAGGCCGAGCTGTTCGACGGCGGCGATGGCGTCGGCGACGTACGCCTCGCGGTCGTACGGGCCGTCCTGGGGTTTCTCGCTGCGGCCGTGGCCGCGCTGGTCCAGCCCGACGGGGCGGCACCGGGAGCCGAGCCAGCGGGCGGTCTCGGCCCAGTGCGACGCACGCCCCATGAGGCCGTGCAGGAGGAGCACCCCCGGGCGGTCCCGCTCGCCTTCCTCCCCTCCCCCGCCGGGCTTCGGCGGGTCGGTGAACTCCCAGGCGGCGAGCCGGACGCCGCCGGCACCCGTCACATCGATACGGCGCACCATGAGCCCTGGCACCCCCATTCGGTCTTCGAGCAGCCCCACACTATCGAACCTCTATTCGAGTAGGCCGTTCCTGCGCTCAATAACCCTCGTTCGGGTGACCACGCCCAAGGGTTGCCGGTCGTCGCCGAGGGGAGACACGTAGCGGGAGGCGGGCCCCACCGGGAAGGGGGCCCACGGGGAGAGACCCTGGGAGCTCGGGGCTCCGGGTCTTGGCGGGGGGACATGGGGAGGCGGGGCCCCGGCTGCTCGCAGCGCCGGGGCCCCGGATGTGCGCGGGCCGGCGGCCGCTGCCCCACCGGACGGGCCGGCAACCCCTCACGACTTGCCGAAGTCGCGGTGTGCGCGAAAGCCGCGCGATGCGTGCGATGCGCGAAAACCGCGGGCCGCGTGCAATGCCCGGAAGCCGCGGGACGCGTGCGACGCGCGCAACCAGCGGCGCGTACGAGCGCGAAACGCGGCGCGGGCACCGGACACCCCTGGCCCGGAAGCGGTGTTCGCGGTCGCCGGACCGGGGATTGCGGTGGACCGCCCCTCACCCGAGCCCCCTCCCCGGCCCGGGCCCACGGCGGCAGGGGGCATCCCGTCCCCGTCCGTCCTCGGCCGCCTCGCCCCAGGCCTCAGGCAACACACGTCATGAGCCGCCGTGCTCGCGCGCACGCACGCCGCGCGGCTCCCGGCCGCCCTCGCGCACATGCTCAGCGCCAGGGTGACACGCCACCGGCCGCTCCGCTCGCGGTTCGCCAACTCCGCCCGGCGAAGCGGCCGTCGAGCGCCGCACCGGACCGGCCGTCGTGCCAGGCCGGCCGGGGAAACGGGCGGCCGTACGAGGTCAGCGCTTGGCGACGAAAACGTGCGCGGCGATCTCCGACTCCAGCTCCGCGGCCTCACCGCTGCTGCCGATGAGCACACCGGTGGGCGACTCGGTCACGCTGACCACCGCGCCCGGCTGCACACCGGCCCGCCGCAGCGTGTACATGAGCTGGGCGTCCGCCTGGATGGGCTCGCCGATCCGGCGCACCACGACCGTCTTGCCGTCCGCGCCGGCCTCCAGGTCCATCAGGCTCACCATCCCGGCGTCCAGGAACGGGTCGGCCTCGGCCTTCTCGCCCAGCTCCTCCAGCCCCGGGATCGGATTGCCGTACGGCGACTCCGTCGGATGCCGCAGCAGCTCGACGACGCGGCGCTCGACCGCCTCGCTCATCACGTGCTCCCAGCGGCACGCCTCGGCGTGCACCTGCTCCCACTCCAGGCCGATGACGTCGACGAGCAGGCACTCGGCGAGGCGGTGCTTGCGCATGACACGGGTCGCCAGCCGGCGGCCCTCCTCGGTCAGCTCCAGATGGCGGTCACCGGCGACCGTGAGCAGGCCGTCGCGCTCCATGCGCGCCACGGTCTGGCTGACCGTCGGGCCGCTCTGTTCGAGCCGCTCCGCGATCCGGGCGCGCATCGGGACCACACCTTCCTCTTCCAGCTCAAGGATGGTGCGGAGATACATCTCCGTGGTGTCGATCAGTCCGGACATGCGTGCCCCTCGATGTGTCGTGCGGTGGCCCTGACCTCAATTCTGACGCATCCCACTGACAACGGTTCCGCGTCCGCTCCGCCCGCCGCCGCCGGGGACCCGGCGGAGCGGCCGCCGCCCTGCGGCGGGACGGCAACCGGGCGACGCCCGGGCGGCCGGAAGGTTGCCACCCGGTCGCGAGCGGCGGCGTACACCGTATTGACAGGGCACTGGTCCAGACCGCAACGTGATCCGCGCCACGGGCGAGGACCGACGGGGACCGCGGGGACTGGTGGGGGCGGCGTTTCCCGGCGCCGGCCGGGCGCCAGTACGTGCCGGAACGCGTCGGAACACGTCAGAACGTGGACAAACGTACGAGGACCAACGTACAAGACCGAGGAACACCGACGAGAGGGGCCCCGCGGCGATGGGCGAGAGCAACCGGTTGGCCGGGCAGTACTTCGACGCCGCGATCGACCTGCTGCGCCGGGTGCGCGACGAGGAGGACGAGCGGATCGGCGCGGCCGGCACGCTGATCGCCGACACCGTCGAGGCCGGCGGCCGGGTCTTCGCCTTCGGCGCCGGGCACTCCTCGCTCCCCGCCCAGGACACCGTCTACCGGGCCGGCGGGCTCGCGATCATGAACCTGCTGACCGTCCCGGGCGTCGTCGGCGTCGACGTACGGCCCGCCACGCTCGGCAGCGCGCTGGAGCGGGTGGACGGGCTGGCCGGGGCCGTCCTGGACACCAGCCCGCTGGAGGCCGGTGACGTGCTGATCATCATCTCGCTCTCCGGGCGCAACTCGCTGCCCGTCGAGATGGCGATGAACGCGCGGGCGCTCGGCCTGAAGGTCATCGGACTGACCTCGGTGGCGTACGCCGAGGAGACCAAGTCGCGGCACGTCTCCGGCACCCACCTCAGGGACCACTGCGACCTCGTCCTGGACAGCAAGATCCCGGTGGGCGACGCGGAGTTGACGGTGCCGGGCATCGAGGCGCCGTTCGCGCCCGCCTCCACGGTCGTCACCAGCGCGATCATGCAGGCGGTGGTCGCGACGGCCGCCGGGGTGCTGGCCGACCGCGGCATCGAGCCGCCGCTGCTGCGCTCCGGGAACGTCGACGGCGGGCACGACTGGAACGGCCGGGTGATGCGGGAGTACGCGGACCGGATCTACTACCGGCAGTAGGAACCGTTCGGGCGGCGGGACGCGTACGGGCGGTACGGCACGTACGGACGCCAGAGGCACGTGCAGGCGCCGGAGGCGGGTAAGGGCAGCAGGGGCCACCACCGGCCGGCACCCCCGCGGTCTACCGCTCCTGCCCGCCCGGCCCGCCCGCCAGGTCCAGCGCCGCCGCGATCCGGGACGCGACGTCTTCCGCGTACGACGCGTCCGCGCGGTCGAACGGGCGCCGGGAGGGGCCGCGCAGGAACGTCGCCACGCCCAGCGTCCGCCCCCGGCTGCGCAGCACCACGCACAGGCCGTGCACCGTGCCGTCCGGCCACTTGCGGGCCGCGGCCCAGCCCTCCGCGACCGCCGGGCCCGCGCCGGCCCGCACCGAGCCGCATCGTTCCAGCGCCTGGGCGGCCGGGTGGCCGGGGCCGTAGGCCACCGGGATGCCGGTCGGCGGCACGGCCTCGGAGGGGCCGGGCGCACCGGCGGGCGAGGCGATGGCCCGTACGAGAACGGGCGGGCCGTCCGCGGGCGCGCCGGCGTCGCCACCCCCCTCGTCACCGGTCCCTCGGTCGCCGCCCACCACATCGATCAGCCCGTGATCGGCGAACCCCGCCAGCGCGAAGTCGAGGTGGACCGCCGCCGCCTCCCTGGGGTCCTCGCACTCCCCCGCGGCCCGGCCCGCGCGGTGCAGCTGCTGGGCGCGGAAGCGCAGCAGCGAGGCTTCCTGCTCGGCGCGCTTGGCGTCCGTGACGTCCTGGAAGATCCAGCCCACGCCGAGCGGTACGGGCTCCTCCGCCAGCGGTGAGGCCAGCCGGACGAAGCCGCTGCGCCAGCACCGGCGGACCTGTTCGGCCTCGTCGGACCGGAGCGTCACCCACAGTTCGGCGGCGGCCGGCGGCGTGCCCTCCGCCAGGACGTGCGTCAGGGCGCTCTCCAGCTCCTCCACGCCCTGGCTCAGCAGATCGCCCAGCGGGCGCCCCAGGACGGCCGTGCGGCCCATTCCCAGGGCGCGCGCGGCGTGCGCGTTGACGACGGCGGGCCGCAGGTCGGCGTCGACCAGCACCACGCCCCAGGAGGCGTCCACGAACAGCGCCTCGCTCAGCGCGATGGAACGCTCCAGGTCGATCTGCGCGTGCACCTCGCTGAACGCGCAGTACACGCCCGCCGGGCGGCCGTCCGGCCCGAGCACCGCGGAGGACTGCGTACGCACCAGGACGCGCCGCCCGTCCTTCGTCAGCAGCGCGAACTCGTGGACCTGGCGTCCGGGCGAACGGGTCGCCGCCAGCAGGTCGGCCTCGACCTCGTCGGCGTCCTCCTTGCGGACCGCCCAGCCGGCCAGCCCCTGCCTGCCGACCGCCTCGGCCGCCGTCCAGCCGAGGAGCCGCTCGGCCTCGCGGTTCCAGTGGGTGACCGTGCCGTCGGCGCCGAAGGCGCACAGCGCGGCGTCCATGCCGTCCAGCAGGGCGGCGAGCAGGCCGGAGTCCTCGCTGTCCGGCTGCGGGTCGGGACCGTCGGCGGGCCGGCCGCCCGCGCACGTGTCCCGCGGCGGGTCGCCCCGGTCCGCGGCCCGGCCCGGCCCCCCGGGCGGTACGGGCTCGAAGCGGTGCGACGAGGACGACGAGGACGACGAAGACGAAGCAGCCACTGGCACCCCCTACGAACGCGGCCGCACGTGCTGCATGTCGGATCATTCAACTGGAACGTGACGCGGGCCACACCCCATTCGCCGAAATCGCCGCCACGGGAAATTCGGTTGTGCGGTCCCGGGACCGGTTCCTAGGGTGTGGGGCACACGAGAAGGGAGGTGGTTCGGCAGATGATTTCTCACCGGACGCGTGAGGTGACTGCGGGCTAGCGGCCCGTCGTCGCACTCAGTGTGCAGCGCCGGACCAGCGCGGGAGACAGCCGCGCAGCCGGCCCAATCCCAAGCAGTCACCCGACCCGCGGGCTGCCGGTTCGTCCGACCGGCCCTTCGCGCCTCAGGCGCGGGGAAGCAGCCCGCGGGTCGTCTGCGTTCCCGGGCGCGGACGCCTGCGCGGGCACCGGCGCGCAGCGGTGCCCGCCCGGCCCTCAGGGCGCCAGCCGTACGACGGACCAGCCGTCCCCGTCCCCCTGCCGCTCGTACCGCAGCCGGTCGTGCAGGCGGTTCTCCCGGCCCTGCCAGAACTCGACGGTCTCGGCGACGACCCGGATGCCGCCCCAGTGCGGGGGCGCCGGCACCTGCTCGCCCTCCGGGTAGCGGGCGGCCAGCTGGGCCCAGTCGCGCTCCAGTTCGGCGCGGGAGGCGACCGGCGCGGACTGGTCGCTGGCCCAGGCGCCCAGCTGCGAACCGTGCGGGCGGGTACGGAAGTACGCGGCGGTCTCATCGCGTCCGATGCGGGCGGCCGGTCCCGTGATGATCACCTGGCGGGCGAGCGGGTGCCACGGGAAGAGCAGCGAGGCGTACGGGTTCTCCGCCAGGTCGCGGCCCTTGCGGCTGGTGTAGTTGGTGAAGAACACGAAGCCGTGCTCGTCGAACCGCTTGAGCAGCACGGTCCTTGAGCTGGGGCGGCCGGCCGCGTCGGCGGTCGAGACGACCATCGCGTTCGGTTCGTGCAGTCCGCTCGCGGCCGCTTCCTTGAACCAGCGCGCGAACTGGTCGTAAGGGCTGGGGGCGAGGTCTGTCTCGTCGAGTCCCTCGGCGCGGTACTGCGCCCGCATGGCGGAAGGATCGAACGGATCGGGGAGCGGCGTGTCGGCGGAGTGCACGGCCACATCTTGCAGCATGAAGGGCTGTTGGGGCAGCCGGGTGGCAGGGAAGTCTGCCCTTGGACGGCCCGGTGTAACCCTCCCGTAAGCGAATCGCCCGGTGTGCCGGATCTCACGCTTCCCGGTAAGTGCCGGACCGGCCAAAATCGTGCCGCTGGGCACTGTGGCATCGGGACAACGCGGGATATCGTGTCCGCCCTGAAGTGATCGAAGTGACGTGCTCCGGGCGGGCTGCCACGGGTGCCGGTCGGGTGACCAACGCCCGCGCGGGGCATGACGGGAGTGACCGGTACGGACCGCGAGCCGCATGCCTGGCCGCGTACCCGGACCGGTGCCCGGCCGGCCGCGCGACGTCCGTGAACCGCCGAACCGCCCAGCCTGACCTGACAGATCTTGAACGCACGGCATCTTGGTCATGAGCCGCATGTCGTCCGAATCTTGAGGAGCCGCCTGATGTCCGACTTCGTACCCGGACTCGAAGGAGTCGTCGCGTTCGAAACGGAGATCGCCGAACCGGACAAGGAAGGCGGCGCGCTCCGGTACCGCGGTGTCGACATCGAGGACCTCGTCGGCAAGGTCTCCTTCGGGAACGTGTGGGGGCTGCTGGTCGACGGGTCGTTCAACCCCGGCCTGCCGCCTGCCGAGCCGTTCCCGATCCCCGTCCACTCGGGTGACATCCGGGTGGACGTGCAGTCGGCGCTGGCCATGCTCGCGCCGGTGTGGGGCCTGAAACCGCTGCTGGACACCGACGAGCAGACGGCCCGCGACGAGCTGGCGCGGGCCGCGGTCATGGCGCTGTCGTACGTCGCGCAGTCGGCGCGCGGACAGGGCCTGCCGATGGTGCCGCAGAAGGAGATCGACAAGGCCGGGACCGTCGTCGAGCGCTTCATGAAGCGGTGGCGGGGCGAGCCGGACCCGAAGCACGTCGCGGCCGTGGACGCGTACTGGACCTCGGCGGCCGAGCACGGCATGAACGCGTCCACCTTCACGGCCCGGGTCATCGCCTCCACCGGCGCCGACGTGGCGGCGGCGCTGTCCGGCGCGGTGGGCGCGATGTCCGGGCCGCTGCACGGCGGGGCGCCGTCCCGGGTCCTCGGCATGATCGAGGAGATCGAGCGGACGGGTGACGCGACGGCGTACGTGAAGCGGGCGCTGGACCGCGGCGAGCGGCTGATGGGCTTCGGCCACCGGGTGTACCGCGCCGAGGACCCGCGGGCGCGGGTGCTGCGGCGCACGGCGCGCGAGCTGGGCGCGCCGCGCTTCGAGGTCGCGGAGGCGCTGGAGAAGGCCGCGCTGGAGGAGCTGCACAACCGGCGCCCGGACCGCGTTCTGGCGACGAACGTGGAGTTCTGGGCGGCGATCGTGCTGGACTTCGCGGAGGTCCCGGCGCACATGTTCACGTCGATGTTCACCTGTGCCCGTACGGCGGGCTGGAGCGCGCACATCCTGGAGCAGAAGCGGACCGGCCGCCTGGTCCGGCCGTCGGCCAAGTACGTGGGCCCGGGGCCACGCGGCCCCGAGTCGGTGGAGGGCTACACGCTGCCCGCGTAGGTGTCGGCTCCCCCGGCCGGGCGTTCCTGGCGCCGTACGGCGTCCTCGGTGACGGGCGTGAAGAGGTTGACCAGGTTGCCGTCGGGGTCCCGCAGCAGCAGGGAGCGGTTGCCCCACGGCATGGTCGTCGGGTGCTGGACGAAGGTGTGGCCGAGGGCGGACAGGCGGCGGTGTTCCGCGTCCACGTCCGGGACGCGGAACTCGATGATCACCGATCGGTTGGCGGCGGCCCGCGCGGTTCCCTCCCCGAACAGGGCGACCGTGCGGCTGCCGGCAATCGCCAGGGTGCAGGCGGGCGTGCGGAGTTCGGCGAATTCCGGGGTCGCCCATGCGGCCCGTACGCCGGTGACGCGCTCGTAGAACCCGACGAGGCGGGCGACGTCGTCGGTGATCACGCGGATGGAGACGAAGTTCATGGGTCCGGCTTTCTGGCGTGCGGAAGTGCGGGGGATACGCCCTGATCTGCGGGCTCGGCTCACGCTAGGCCCCATACCGGACAGGTTCCGCCCGGTATCCGCGGCAGACTTTCCGGGTGACCACTTCGACCACCGCCCGGGTGCTCGCCCTGCTGGAGATCCTCCAGGGCGGCGGCATCCGTACCGTTCCCGAGCTGGCCACCCGCCTCGGCGTCGACGAGCGCACCGTCCGCCGCTATGTCGGCCACCTGCTGGACCTGGACATCCCCGTCGACGCGGTGCGGGGCCGCTACGGCGGCTACCGGCTCGCCCCCGGCTACCGGATGCCCCCGCTGATGCTCACCGACGAGGAGGCATTGGCCGTACTGCTGGGCCTGCTCGCGGGACAGCGCGGCGGGCCGGGCGCCGTCTCGGCGGCGGCCGGTGAGAGCGCGGCGGCGAAGGTGCGGCGGGTGCTGCCGGTGGCCCTGCGGCGGCGGCTGGAAGCGCTGCTGGAGACGGCCGACTTCACCGACCGGCCCCGTCCCGCCGCCCCGCCGGAGGCGGCGGTGCTGCTCGAACTCGCCGAGGCCGTGCGCCGGCGGCGGCCGGTGGCGTTCGCGTACACCGACCGCGAGGGCCGCGGCAGTGCCCGTACGGTCCTGCCGTACGGGCTCGTGGCGCACTCCGGGCGGTGGTACCTGACCGGGGCCGGCCGGGACGGCGGGGAGATGCGGATCTTCCGGCTGGACCGGATCGCCTCGGTGCGCGTGCTGTCCGGTTCGTTCGACGTCCCGGACGGTTTCGACCCGGCGGCGACCGTCCTCGGCCATCTCGCGCGGACGCCGTGGAAACACGACGTGTCGCTGCGCGTCCGCGGCAGCGTCGAGCACCTGCGCGGGCACCTCCCGGCCGGGATCGCCGCCCTGTCCGACGACGGGCCCGACTGGGTCCGCGTCCGCATCCGGGCCGAGCGGCTGGAGTGGATCCCGCCCGTACTGGCGGCGCTGGACCGCCCGTTCGTCATCGAGCGCCCGGCGGCCCTGCGCGACCTTGTCCGCGCGCTGGCCGGCCGCCTCGGCTCGTACGCGGACACCGACGCCGACACCGACCCCGACACCGACGACCACCCCCGCTGACCCCCTTCACCCCCCGTTCAGCACGGTGTCCAGGATCCGCGCCCACTGCGTCACCACCCGCCGCCTGCGGGCCGTGTCGTCGGTGAGGAGCGTGGCGAGACCGAGGCCCCGGGACATGTCGAGCAGCCCCTGTACGGTCTCGCGGACGCCGGGGACCGACTCGTCGGCGCCCAGGAGGGCGACCGCCGTGCGGTGCGCCTCGCGGCCCACCCGGGCCTCCAGGGCGGTGACCCGGTCGCGCAGCGGCTCCTCGTCGGAGGCGGCCACCCACAGGTGGAGGGCGGCGCGGAAGAGGGGGCCCGTATAGAGGCCGACGATCTCCTCGACGACGATACGGGTGCGGGCCGGCGATCCGGTGGGCGGCAGGTCGTTCGCCACCGCCTTGAGCGCGCTCTGCCGCATTTCCGCGACGTGCTCGACGGCGGCCGTGAACAGGTCCTCGCGCGTGCGGAAGTGGTGCTGGGCGGCCCCCCGCGAGACGCCCGCGCGCTCCGCGACGACGGAGACCGTACTGCCGCTCCAGCCGTGCTCGGCGAGGCAGGAGACTGCCGCTTCCAGCAGGGCGCGGCGGGTGGCGCGGCTGCGTTCCTGCTGGGGTTCCTTGGCGGCGCGGGAGGAGGTCACCGTGCCCATGACGGTTCCCGGCGCTGGAGGAAGGCGGTCATGCCCTCGCGGGCCTCTTCGGAGGCGAAGAGGCGGGCGGAGGTCTCGGCGAGGGCCGCGGTGTCGCGGTCGAAGGTCCGCAGGACTTCGGCGGTGACCAGGGCCTTGGACTCCGCCAGGCCTTGCGGGGAGCCCTTGCGCAGCCCGGCCAGTACCGGTGCGAGGGCGGCGTCGGGGTCGTCGGCGGCCAGCGTCACCAGGCCGGTGCGGGCCGCTTCGGCGGCGTCGAAGCGTTCGCCGGTGAGGTAGTAGCGGGCGGCGGCCCGCGGGTCCATACGGGGCAGCAGCGGCATGGAGATGACGGCGGGGGCGAGGCCGAGGCGGGCCTCGGTGAAGGCGAAGGTGGCGCCGGGTCCCGCCACCGACACGTCACAGGCGCCGAGGAGGCCGAGGCCGCCCGCGCGGACGTGGCCGGTGACCTTGGCGACGACGGGCTTGGGCAGTTCGATGATCGTCCGCAGCAGACGGGCCAGACCGAGCGGGCCGGCGGCCGCGGTCCCGGCCCCGTCCGTCGCGTCCGTGGCCTCCGTGGCCTCCGTGGCCTCCGTGGCCTCCGTGGCCTCCGTGGCCTCCGTCAGGTCCGCTCCCGCGCAGAACGTCGTCCCGGTGTGGGTGAGCAGCACGGCGCGCGTCCCGGCGGACCCGGCCGCCGCCGCCAGCGCCGCGTGGAGCTCGCCCACCAGGCGCCGGGAGAGCGCGTTGCGGTTGTGCGGGGAGTCGAGGGTGAGGACGGTGACGCCCCGGTCGTGGGCGTGCCGTACCAGCGGTCCGTCCGGAGTGGCGTCCGGTGTGGCGTCGGTCATGGGGCCGTGGAACTCCTTTCCCTGGCGCGCAGTTCGCGCCGCAGGATCTTGCCGGTGGCGGCGCGGGGCACGAGGTCCGTGAACTCCACCCGCCGTACCTTCTTGTACGGGGCGACCTGCCCGGCAACGTACGCGATGACCTCCTCCTCGGTGAGCCGGGCCCCCGCCTCGCCGCGCCGCCGGACGACGTACGCCTTGGGGACCTCGTTGCCGTCCGCGTCGGTGACGCCGATCACCGCGGCGTCCGCGATGCCCTCGTGGGCGAGCAGCACCGCTTCGAGGTCGGCCGGGGCGACCTGGTAGCCCTTGTATTTGATCAGCTCTTTGACGCGGTCGACGACGTGCAGCCAGCCGTCCGCGTCCACCCGCCCGATGTCGCCGGTGTGCAGCCAGCCGTCCGCGTCGATCATCGCGTCGGTCTCGGCGGGGCGCCCCAGGTAGCCCTTCATGACCTGCGGGCCGCGGATCAGGATCTCGCCGCTCTCGCCGGTCCCGAGGTCCTTGTCGGTGTCCAGGCAGCGGATGCGCATCTCGGTGCCGGGCAGCAGCTTGCCGACGGTGCCGGGCGGCGCGTCGGTGGCGCCCAGCGGTACGACGTGGGAGCCGGGCGACAGTTCGGTCATGCCGTACGCCTGCATGACGGGCGGGATGCCCAGGCGCCGGGCGCAGGCGTCGGCGAGCCGGGCGTCGAGCGGGGCGGCGGCGCTGACGAGGTAGTCGAGCGAGGACAGGTCGTACTGGGTGACGGCCGGGTGCTTGGCGAGGGCCAGGACGATGGGCGGGGCCACGTACACCGCGTTGATCCGGTACTTCTCGATGGTGCGCAGGAAGTGTTCGAGGTCGAAGCGGGGCAGCACGACGACGGTGGAGCCGTTGCGCAGCGGGGAGTTCATCAGGGCGGTCAGGCCGTAGATGTGGAAGAAGGGCAGTACGGCCAGCACGCGGTCGCCGGGGCCGCTGCCGATCAGCCGGTTGAGCTGGGCGAGATTGGTGGCGATGTTGCGGTGGGTGAGCATCACGCCCTTGGGGCTGCCGGTGGTGCCGGAGGAGTACGGCAGCACGGCCACGTCCCGGGCTGGGTCGATGGTGACGGCCGGTTCGGGCGCGGTGGAGGCGATCATGTCGCGTACGGAGCGGTGGCCCATGGCGCCGTCGCAGACGAACACCTCGGTGATGCCGCCCGCCTGCTCGGCGGCGCTGCGCGCGGTCTCCAGCAGCGGGGCGACGGTGACGATCCAGTTGGCGCCGGAGTCCCGCAGCTGCTGGGCGAACTCCCCCGACGTGGCCAGGGGGTGCACGGTGGTGACGGCGGCGCCGCAGCGCGAGGCGGCGTAGCAGACGGCCGGGTAGGCGATGGTGTTGGGACTGTGCAGCGCGAGCACGTCGCCGGGGCGGACGCCCGCGTCGGCCAGGGCCGCGGCGATCCGGCGGCTGGCGCCGTCGAGTTCGGCGTAGCTGAGCGTGGTGCCGTCCTGGCCGTCGATCAGCGCGGGCAGGGCGGCGTGCTCGGTGGCCGACCGGCCCAGAACGGCTTCGTGGATCGGCAGGTCGACGGGCGCGACATCGGCGTACTGACTGTGAAAGACCATGGCCATCCCCTCAGCAGCGGCGCGCGCCCGGTGCCGGTACGGGCCGCGGGCGGGCGCCTGTCCGTGTGCGTGCAGCATCGCGGTTGCCGGTGCGGTTGTCAGCACGGCGACCGCGATGCCGCGCACGGCCGGACACGGGTCCTCAGTACGACTTGGGGAGCCCGAGGCTCTGGTGGGAGACGTAGTTGAGGATCATCTCCCGGCTGACCGGGGCGATCCGCGCGACGCGGGCCGCGGTGATCAGGGAGGCGAGGCCGTACTCGTGGGTCAGGCCGTTGCCGCCGAGGGTGTGCACCGCCTGGTCCACGGCCTTGACCGCCGCTTCGGCCGCCGCGTACTTGGCCATGTTGGCGGCCTCGCCCGCGCCCATGTCGTCGCCCGCGTCGTAGAGGTGGGCGGCCTTCTGCATCATCAGGCGGGCGAGTTCCAGCTCGATGTGCACCTGGGCGAGGGGGTGGGCGATGGCCTGGTGGGCGCCGATGGGCGCCTTCCAGACCTGGCGGGTCCGGGCGTAGTCGACGGCCCGCTCGACCGCGTACCGGCCCATGCCGAGGGCGAAGGCGGCGGTCATGATGCGTTCGGGGTTGAGCCCGGCGAAGAGCTGGAGCAGCCCGGCGTCCTCTCCCCCATGGCCTTCGGCCTGGGAGGCACCCCCGCCCACCAGCGCGTCCGCGGGCAGCCGTACATCGTCCAGCGTCAGCTCGAACTGCTTCTCCGGCGCGCCCAGCTCCATGGCTATCCGGCTGCGCCCGAACCCGGCGGCGTCGCGGGGCACGATGAACAGGCACGGCTTGAGCCTGCCGGTACGGGCGTCCTCCGTCCGGCCGACGATCAGCGTGGCCTCGGCGATGTCCACACCCGAGATGAAGACCTTGCGGCCGTTGAGGACCCACTCGCCGGTGGCCGGGTCGCGGCGGGCCGTGGTGGTGATGCGGTGGGAGTTGGAGCCGGCGTCCGGTTCGGTGATGCCGAAGGCCATCTTGCGGGTGCCGTCGGCGAGGCCGGGCAGCCAGGCGCGCTTCTGCTCCTCGGTGCCGAAGCGGGCGATGACGGTGCCGCAGATGGCGGGCGAGACGACGAGCATGAGCAGCGGGCAGCCTGCCGCGCCCAGTTCTTCCAGCACGATGGAGAGTTCGGCGATGCCGCCGCCTCCGCCGCCGTACTCCTCGGGGAGGTTCACGCCGAGGTAGCCCAGTTTGGCGGCCTCCGCCCACAGTTCGTCGGTGTGCTTGCCCTCGGCCACGACGCGGGCGAAGTACTCGCGTCCGTAGCGCTTGCCGAGCGCGGCGACGGACGCGCGGAGGGCGCGGTGTTCCTCGGTTTCGATCACGGGGGTGCTCACGGGGACTCCTTCGAGGGGGAGCGCCGTCATACGGTGACGACGGCCAGCGGCGTGCCGACCTCGACCTGCTGACCGGCCTTGACGTGCAGGGCGGTCAGCGTGCCGGAGGCGGGTGCGGTGATCTTGTGTTCCATCTTCATGGCTTCGAGCCAGAGCAGCGGGGCACCGGCCGCCACCCGGTCGCCCTCGGCCAGGCCGTCCGCCACGCGTACGACGGTGCCGGGCATGGGGGCGAGCAGCGAGCCGGGTTCGGTGCGCGCGGCGGGGTCGGGGAAGCGGGGCAGGGCGGTGAGGGTGCGGGACCCGGCGGCGGAGTCGACGTACACCTGGTCGCCGTGGCGGGCGACGGTGAACTCGCGTCGTACACCGTCCGCTTCGAGGACGACTCGGCCCGGGGCGGACTGAAGGAGCCGTACGCCGGGGAAGTCCTCGGCGCGCAGCCCGTCGCGGCCCAGCCGGTAGCGGATCGCGTGCTCGGTGCCGCCGCAGGCGTACGTCTTGGTCTGCGGCTGCGACGGCACGTTGCGGAAGCCGCCGAAGCGGGACCGGCCGTGCGCGTCGGCGAGGGCGGCGGCCAGCGCGCACAGGCCGGTGACCGTGGCGTCGGGGGCGGGCGCGAGGGCGTCCAGGTTGCGGTCGTAGAAGCCGGTGTCCAGGCCGGTGGCGGTGGCGAACTCGGGGTGGCGCAGGGACCGTACGAGCAGGTCGCGGTTGGTGACCGGGCCGTGCACGCGGGCCCGTTCCAGCGCGCCCGCCAGCTTGCGCACGGCCTCGGCGCGGCCCGGCGCCCAGGCGATGACCTTGGCGAGCATCGGGTCGTAGTGGACGCCGACGACCGTCCCGTCGGCCACGCCCGAGTCGAGCCGGACGCCGTCGGGCACGGACAGGTGGTGCAGCGTGCCGGTCTGCGGCTGCCAGCCCGCCGCCGGGTCCTCCGCGTACAGCCGGGCCTCTACGGCGTGGCCGCGCGGCGCGGGCGGTTCCTCCGCCAGCGCCTCCCCCTCGGCCACCCGCAATTGCAGGGCCACAAGATCGACGCCGTACACCGCCTCGGTGACCGGGTGCTCGACCTGGAGGCGGGTGTTCATCTCCAGGAAGTGGGCGTGGCCGGTGGCGGAGACGAGGAATTCGACGGTGCCCGCGCCGCGGTAGCCGATGGTGCGGGCGGCGTCGGCGGCGGCCGTGTGCAGGGTGGCGCGCAGTTCGTCGGGGAGTCCCGGCGCGGGTGCTTCCTCGATGACCTTCTGGTGGCGGCGCTGGAGGGAGCAGTCGCGGGTGCCGAGGGTCCAGACGGTGCCGTGTGCGTCGGCGAGGACCTGCACCTCGACGTGCCGGCCACCGATCACGTACGGCTCGGCGAAGACCTCGCCGTCCCCGAACGCCGCCGCGGCCTCGGCCCGCGCCGCCGCCAGCTCCCCCGGCAGGTCCGCCAGGTCCCGTACGACACGCATGCCGCGCCCGCCGCCGCCCGCCGCCGCCTTCACCAGCAGCGGCAGGTCGGCGGCGGTGGCGTGCGCCGGATCGACGGGGGCGAGCAGCGGCACCCCGGCCGCCGCCATCAGCTCCTTGGCGCGCGTCTTGGAGGCCATCGCCTCGATGGCGGCGGGCGGCGGGCCGACCCAGGCCAGGCCGGCGTCGGCGACGGCCGCGGCGAATCCGGCGTTCTCGGAGAGGAAGCCGTAACCGGGGTGGACGGCGTCGGCCCCGGCGGCGTGCGCGGCCTTCACGACCAGGTCGCCGCGCAGGTAGGTGTCGGCCGGGGCGCTGCCCGGGAGGCGTACGGCGGCGTCGGCCTCCCGGACGTGCGGCGCGTCGGCGTCCGCGTCGGAGTACACGGCCACCGTGGCGATGCCCAGCTCCCGGCAGGTGCGGAAGATCCGGCGGGCGATCTCGCCACGGTTGGCGACGAGGAGGGAAGAGATCACGGGTTCCTCACATCCGGAAGACGCCGAAGCCGCCGCGCGCGCCCTGGACGGGGGCGGTGTGGACGGCGGACAGGCACAGGCCGAGGACGGTTCGGGTGTCGCGCGGGTCGATGACGCCGTCGTCGTACAGGCGCCCGGACAGGAACATCGGCAGCGACTCGGACTCGATCTGCTGCTCGACCATGGCGCGCAGCCCGGCGTCGGCCTCTTCGTCGTACGGCTGCCCCTTGGCGGCGGCGGAAGCACGCGCCACGATCGACAGCACTCCGGCGAGCTGCTGCGGGCCCATCACGGCGGACTTGGCGCTGGGCCAGGCGAACAGGAAGCGAGGGTCGTAGGCGCGGCCGCACATGCCGTAGTGCCCGGCGCCGTACGAGGCGCCCATAAGGACGGACAGGTGCGGGACCGTGGAATTGGACACCGCGTTGATCATCTGCGCGCCGTGCTTGATGATGCCGCCCTGCTCGTACTCCTTGCCGACCATGTAGCCGGTGGTGTTGTGCAGGAAGAGCAGCGGGATGTCGCGCTGGTTGGCGAGCTGGATGAACTGGGCGGCCTTCTGCGACTCCTCGCTGAACAGCACGCCCTGGGCGTTGGCGAGGATGCCGACCGGGTAGCCGTGCAGCCGCGCCCAACCCGTCGTGAGCGATGGACCGTACAGCGGCTTGAACTCGTCGAAGTCCGAGCCGTCCACGATGCGGGCGATGACTTCGCGCGGGTCGAAGGGGGCCTTGAGGTCGCCGGGGACGATGCCGAGCAGCTCGTCCTCGTCGTACTTGGGCGGCTCGGCCGGGCCCGGATCCTCGTGCGCCTTCCGCCGGTTGAGCCGGGCGACGACCCGGCGGGCCTGGCGGAGCGCGTCCGGCTCGTCCACGGCGAAGTGGTCGGCGAGTCCGGAGGTACGGGCGTGCATCTCGGCGCCGCCCAGCGACTCGTCGTCGCTCTCCTCGCCGGTGGCCATCTTGACCAGCGGCGGCCCGCCGAGGAAGACCTTCGCCCGCTCCTTGACCATGATCACGTGGTCGGACATGCCGGGGACGTACGCGCCGCCGGCCGTCGAATTGCCGAAGACCACGGCCACGGTGGGGATGCCGGCGGCCGACAGCCGCGTGATGTCCTTGAACAGCGCGCCGCCCGGGATGAAGATCTCCTTCTGGCTGGGCAGGTCCGCGCCGCCGGACTCGACCAGGGAGACGACGGGCAGCCGGTTGGCGAAGGCGATCTCGTTGGCGCGCAGGGCCTTCTTCAGCGTCCAGGGGTTGGAGGCGCCGCCGCGCACGGTCGGGTCGTTGGCGGTGACCAGGCACTCCACGCCCTCGATGACACCGATGCCGGTGACCAGCGAGGCACCCACCGGGTAGTCGCTGCCCCAGGCGGCCAGCGGGGACAGTTCGAGGAACGGCGTGTCCGGGTCGAGGAGCAGCTCGATGCGCTCGCGGGCGAGCAGCTTGCCGCGCCCCCGGTGCCGTTCGACGTACTTCGCGCCGCCTCCGCCGAGGGCCTTGGCGTGTTCGGCCTCGATCTCGGTCAGCTTGGCGAGCATCGCCTCGCGGTTGGCCGCGTACTCGGGCCCTGCCGGGTCGAGTCGGCTGCCGAGCACGGTCACCGCAGTACCTCCGGTATGTCCAGGTGGCGGGCGCGCAGCCACTCCCCCACGGCCTTGGCCTGCGGGTCGAAGCGGGCCTGCGCGGCGACGCCCGCGCCGAGCAGGCCGTCGATCACGAAGTTGAGGGCGCGCAGATTGGGCAGGACGTGGCGGGTGACGGGCAGGTCCGCGGTCTCGGGGAGCAGTTCGCGCAGCCGGTCGGCGGTCAGTTCGTGGGCCAGCCAGCGCCAGGCCGCTTCCGTACGGGCCCAGACGCCGACGTTGGCCGAGCCGCCCTTGTCGCCGCTGCGGGCCCCGGCCACCAGGCCGAGCGGGGCGCGGCGGGTCCGGCCGTCGTGGGCGAGGGGTACGGGGAGAGGCGGCTCGGTGAGCGGTGCCGGTTCGCGGGTTTCCGCCGGTGGCGGCACCGGGCTGCGGCTGCCGTCCGGGAGTACGGCGGTGTGCGGTACGTCCGCCGCGGCCACGTACTCCGCCTCGAAGACCCCGTACGGCTCGCCCTTGCCCGGCGGCGCCGTCACGTGGAAGCCGGGGATGCTCCCCAGCGCCAGTTCGACGGCGGCCCCGCTCACCACCCGGCCCACCGCGTCCTGGTCGGCGTCCCGCACCACCAGCCGCAGCAGGGCGCTCGCCTCCTCCTGGACGGCGGCGTCCGGGTGGTCGGTGCGGGCCAGCGTCCATTCCACGGATGCCGGACGGCGTTCGGCCGCGTCGAAGGCCGCTTCCATCTGGTCCCGTACTAGGGCGGCCTTGGCCTCGATGTCGAGGCCGGTCAGCACGAACGTGACCGCGTTGCGCCAGCCGCCCAGGCGGGTCAGGCCCACCTTCAGCACCGGCGGCGGCGCCTCGCCGCGTACGCCGTCGACGCGCACCCGGTCGGCGCCGTCCTGGGTCAGCCGTACGGTGTCCAGGCGCGCCGTCACGTCCGGCCCCGGATACCGCGCGCCGGCCGTCTCGTACAGCAGCTGCGCGGTGACCGTGCCGACGGTCACCGCGCCGCCCGTGCCCGGGTGCTTGGTGATCACCGAGGAGCCGTCGGCGGCGATCTCGGCGAGCGGGAAGCCGGGACGGCGCAGGTCGTGGGCGGCGGGGAAGTCCCGGTCGGCGAAGAAGGAGTAGTTGCCGCCGGTCGCCTGGGTGCCGCACTCCAGGACATGGCCCGCGACGACCGCGCCCGCCAGCCGGTCGTGGTCCGTGGGCGCCCAGCCGAAGTGGGCCGCCGCGGCCCCGCTGACCAGCGCGGCGTCCGTGACCCGGCCGGTCACCACCACATCGGCGCCGGCGCGCAGGCAGGCGGCGATGCCCGCGCCGCCCAGGTAGGCGTTGGCGGTCAGCACGCCCTGGCGCCCGCCGTAGCGGGCCATGAGGTCGTCGCCCTCCACATACGCCACCCGCGCCGGGACGCCGACCCGGCCGGCCAGCTCTTCCACGGCCTCCGCGAGCCCGGCGGGGTTCAGTCCCCCCGCGTTGGCGACGATCCGCACCCCCCGCTCGACGGCCGTCCCCAGGCTCTCCTCCAGCTGCCGCAGGAACGTCTTCGCATAGCCGCGCGCGGGATCCTTCAGCCGGTCGCGGCCCAGGATCAACATGGTCAGCTCGGCCAGGTAATCGCCGGTCAGGACGTCGAGCGGGCCGCCGGTGAGCATCTCGCGCACGGCGTCGAAGCGGTCGCCGTAGAAGCCGGAGGCGTTGCCGACGCGCAGCACACCCCCGCCGCCGGTCACCGGGCGCCCTTCCGCGCGCCCCCGCCCGGCTTCCGGCCCGTGCCGGGCGGCCCGGCGAACGCCTGGGCGATGTCCAGCCAGCGGTCCGCGTCCGCGCCCTCGGCCCGTACGTCCACGTCGTCGCGGTGCGCGCGCTGCGTGACCAGCAGGCAGAAGCCGAGGGCGTCGCCGGTCACCCGCTGCGCCGCGTCCTCCGGCCCGTACGTCCAGGTGCCGCCGCCGGGGGCACGCAGCTCGACGTGGAACTCCTCGGCCGGGGCCGCCAGTCCGTTGGCCGCGAACGCGAAGTCCCGCGCGCGCACGCCGATACGGGCCACATGCCGCAACCGCGCCGTGGGCTCGCGCCGTACGCCCAGCGTGTCGGCGATGTCCTGGCCGTGCGCCCAGGTCTCCATCAGCCGCCCCGTGGCCATGGATGCGGTGCTCATCGAGGTCGCGAACCACGGCATCTTGTCCCGGGCGGTACGGGTGGCCAGGGCCTCGTGCAGCTCGGTCCGGACCGCCCGCCAGCGCGCGAGCAGCTCCTCGGGCGGCGCCTGTGCCTCGCGCCGCGCGCCCTCGTCGACGAAGGTTTCGGGAGAGGCCAGGGCCCGCTCCGCCGCTTCCCGGAAGGCGGCGGGGTCGGTGGCGGACAGCAGGGCCTGCCGGTCGGTCCAGGCCAGATGCCCGATCTGGTGGGCGATCGTCCAGCCCGCGGCCGGTGTCGGCTCCGCCCACCGGGCCGGCGCCAGCCCGCCGACCAGCGCGTCGAGCGCGTCCCCCTCGTCCCTCAGATCCGCCAGTACGGCCTCGGCGTCGGACACCCGGCACTCCCCTCGTCGGCCATCTGCCGTGCGGGCAGGGCGCGTTGACTCATGCGGTGCGGGTATCGAGCGTGACAGCGCCGGGAGAAACAATCAAGCACGCATGCATGATTTTCTACGGGGGCGGCGGGAAGCGACAGGGGGCGGCGAGGCGGCACACCGGGGTGCGAGGCCAGGGTGGACGGCGGGTCGGGCGGCAGGACATACGGCGGGACACGGAGCAGCCGCGGCACTGGCGCCGCCACGACACACGATGGCACCCACGTCGGCACCACACGGCGTCAACGTGGCACCACGACGGCACATCCGTACGCCACTCAAGCCTCACCACGGCGCCACGGAACAGCAATTTTCCAACAAAGCCGCAGGTCAGGCCCGTATACGCCATCACGCCGCCACCTTGGCTCGCCATGGCGCCATCAATGTGCCATGATGGCGTCATGGACCTCACGCCCTACGTCGACAACCTCCGGCAAGAGCTGGCCGTCGCCGCGGACGCGGGCGGCGACGACGCCCGCGCCCTCGCCGAGCGGCTCACCGCCCCCTTGGAGTCCGCCGCCCGGCTGACCCTCCTGAACGCACTGTCCGCCGCCATGGGCGAGGTCACGCGGGAACTGGCGCCGGGCTCGGTCGACGTACGGCTGCGCGGACTCGACCCGGAGTTCGTGGTGACGGCGCCGCCCGCCCCGGAGCCGCTCCGGGAGCAGCCGGAACCGGTCGCGGCGCCCGTGCCGCCCCCGCCGCCCGCGGACGCCGACGACGGCGCCATGGCGCGGATCAACTTCCGCCTCCCCGCCCACCTCAAGGCCCGCGCCGAGGACGCCGCGACGGCGGAGGGCCTGTCGGTCAACGCCTGGCTGGTGCGGGCCGTGTCCGCCGCCCTCGACGGCGGGCAGCGCGCGAACCCGCCGGGCCGCGGCGCCCCTTCGGGCGGCCGGAGCTTCACCGGCTGGGTCCGCTAGCACCGGCCCGCCCCACCCCCTTCCACCGGCGGATCGCCGATCCGGCCGACGTTCGTCATCACCCGCCTGACCAGCGGGAACACCCACACGAGCCAAGAGGACGGCACAGCCATGCCTGCTTACGAGACCCCCGAACCGATCACCGCCACCCTGGAGCTGGACTGCGGCACCGCCCGCATCACCGCCGGCAAGCGCGCCGACACGGTCGTCGAGGTGCTGCCGCGCAACGCGGCCGACGACAAGGACGTACACGCCGTACAGCAGACCCAGGTCACCTGCTCGGGCGGGCGCCTCGCGATCAGGACACCCAAGAAGCGGTCCCTGTTCGGCAAGCCGGGCGCCATCGAGGTGACCGTCGAACTCCCGGCGGGATCGGACGTCCGGGGCACGTCTGCACTCGGCGGCTTCTTCTGCGAAGGCCGCTTCGGGGACGTCACGCTCAAGACCTCGCTCGGCGACGTCCACGTGGACGAGGCGGCCGGCGCCGACCTCAGGACCGGCCACGGCGACATCCGGCTGTACCGCGCGGCCGGGGACGTCGAGGTCGTCGGCTCGGGCCGGATCGAGATCGGCACCGTCACCGGCGCGGCGACCGTCAAGAACAGCAACGGCGCCACCGAGATCGGCGAGGTCACCGGCGGCCTGACGACCAGTGCGGCCAACGGCGACATCTCCGTCGGCGTCGCGCACGGCGACGTCAGCACCAAGTGCGCCAATGGCCGCACCGACATCGGCACCGCCCACGCCGGAGTCGAGGCCTCCTCCTCCAGCGGCGGCATCCGCGTCGGCGACGTCGCCCGCGGCCGTATCGACCTGCGCACCTCCGTCGGCGACCTCGAAGTCGGCATCCGCCAGGGCACCGCCGCCTGGCTCGACACCCACACCAAGTACGGCGCCGTACGCAACTCGCTCGGCGCCGCCGACGGCCCCGCGGACTCCGACGAGACCGTCGAGGTGATCGCCCGGACCTCGACCGGCGACATCATCGTCCGCCGCGCCTGACCCCATCCATCCGCACGCTCCACCGCCGAAGGGAACACGGCATGACAGTCACCCAGGCCTCCGCGCCGATCGCCGCCCCCACGAGGGCACCGGCGATCACCGCCACCGGACTGCGCAAGTCCTACGGCGACAAGCTCGTGCTCGACGGCATCGACCTGAACATCGCCGAAGGCACCGTCTTCGCGCTGCTCGGGCCCAACGGCGCCGGCAAGACCACCACGGTGGAAATCCTCTCCACACTCATCGAGGCCGACGCGGGCGAGGCCTGGGTCGCGGGCCGCCATCTGACCCGCGCCGCCGACGCGGTGCGCTCCTCGATCGGCGTCACCGGCCAGTTCTCGGCCGTCGACAACCTCCTGACCGCCGAGGAGAACCTCCTCCTCATGGCGGACCTGCACCACCTCGACCGGCGCGAGGGCAAGCGGCGGGCCAGGGACCTGCTGCGCCGCTTCGACCTGTCGGAGGTGGCGGGCAAGACCGCCGTCACCTTCTCCGGCGGTATGCGGCGCAAGCTGGACCTGGCGATGACGCTGGTCGGCGATCCGCGGATCATCTTCCTCGACGAGCCCACCACCGGGCTCGACCCGCGCAGCCGGCGCACCATGTGGGAGATCATCCGCGGCCTCGTCGCCGACGACGGCGTGACCATCTTCCTGACCACCCAGTACCTCGAAGAGGCCGACCAGCTCGCCGACCGGATCGCCGTGCTGGACCACGGCAGGCTGATCGCCGAGGGCACCGCCGACGAGCTGAAGCAGCGCATCCCCGGCGGCCACATCCGGGTGCGGTTCGCCGACGCCCGGAGCCTGGACACCGCGGCGGGAGTCTTCGGCATCGCCACGCGCGACGAGGAGTCCTGCGCCCTCCAGATCCCCAGCGACGGCTCCATCCCCAACCTGCGGGCCGTCCTCGACACGCTGGAGAACACCGGCGTCCGGGCCGAGTCGCTCACCGTGCACACCCCCGACCTCGACGACGTCTTCCTGACCCTCACCGGTCAGCCCCACCCCGCCCACACCGGCGCCCCGACCAAGGAGAACGTCTGATGGCCACCCTGTCCTACGCCGCCAGGGACTCCAGAACGATGCTGCGGCGCAACCTCAAGAAGGCCCTGCGCTACCCGTCCCTGACGCTCACCGTCGTCATCATGCCCCTCGCGATGCTGCTGCTGTTCAACTACGTCTTCGGCAGCGCCCTGGGCACCGGCATCAGCGGCCTGCCCACCGGCAGCGGCGACTACATCGACTACCTCGCGCCCGGCATCATCCTGATGGCCGCCACGTCCGGCGCCCTGACCACCGCGATCAGCGTGTGCGCCGACAAGACCGAGGGCATCGTCAACCGCTTCCGCACGATGCCGATCTCCCGCGCCTCGTTCCTGACCGGCCATGTCGTCGGCAGCGTGATCCAGACGATGGTCAGCGTCGCGCTGGTCACCGGCGTCGCCCTCCTGATGGGCTTCCGCCCCAGCGCCACGCCCGTCGAATGGCTCGCCGCCATCGGTCTGCTCGCCCTGCTCACCCTGGCGCTGACCTGGGTCTGCGCGGGCATCGGGCTGGTCGCCAAGAACGTCGAGACCGCCAGCAACATCCCGATGCCGCTGACGTTCCTGCCGTTCCTCGGCAGCGCCATCGTGCCGACCGAGTCCATGCCCACCGGCCTGCGGTGGTTCGCCGAGTACCAGCCCTTCACGCCGATCATCGAGACCCTGCGCGGACTGTGGCTCGGCACCGGGATCGGCTCCAGCGCGGCCATCGCCCTCGCCTGGTGCGCGGGACTCTGCCTGGTCGGCTACCTGTGGGCGCGCCGCACCTTCAAGACCGGCGCGAAGCGGTAACCACCGCCCTCCGCACGCCACTTCACCGCACCACACCGTTCACATCCCGCACGGCGATCACAGGAGGACTCCATGTCGTACAACCCGACGGCCCCCGACACCACCGCCGACCGCACCACCGGAGAACCGGCCACCCTGCCCACCGACCGGCGCACCGGCTGCCCCTTCGACCCGCCCGCCGGACTCACCGCGCCGGACGACCGGCCGCTGCGCCGCATGCGCTACGCCGACGGGCACATAGGCTGGCTGGCCACCAGCCACGCGGCGGCCCGTGCGGTGCTGTCCGACCCGCGCTTCAGCGCGCGCTACGAACTCCTGCACCTGCCGGTACCGATGCCGGGCATGGAGGGGATGACGCAGGTGCCGCCCGCGTCGCCCGGCGACTTCCTCGGTCTCGACGCTCCCGAGCACACCCGCTTCCGGCGGCTGCTCACCGGCAAGTTCACGGTCCGCCGGATGCGTCAGCTCGCCGAGCGGGTGGAGGGGTTCACGCACGAGTGCCTGGACGCCATGGAGCAGGCCGGGCCCGTCGTCGACCTGGTGGAGGCGTTCGCGCGGCCGGTGCCCGCGCTCATGATCTGCGAACTGCTCGGCGTGCCGTACGCCGACCGGGACCGCTTCCAGGGACACGTGGCGACCGTCTTCGACCAGACGTCGGACGCGGAGGCGAGGGGCGCGGCGTTCGCCGCCGTCGGACAGTTCATCGGGGAACTCGTGGCCGCCAAGCGCGCCGAGCCCACCGACGACCTGCTCAGCGACCTGACCACCTCGGACCTCACCGAGGAGGAACTGATCGGGGTCGGCGGGGTGCTGCTGGCCGCCGGGCTCGACACCACCGCGAACATGCTCGGCCTCGGCACCTTCGCCCTGCTCAGCAACCCCGGCCAGCTGGACGCCCTGCGCGCCGACCCGGGCCTCGCCGAGCAGACCGTCGAGGAACTGCTGCGCTACCTCAGCGTGGCCGACCCCATCGCGCGGGCCGCCCTGGAGGACGTCGAGATCGAAGGTCAGTTGGTCAGGGCCGGTGAGACGGTGACCGTCTCGGTCCAGGCCGCCAACCGCGACCCGCTGAAGTTCCCCGAGCCCGACCGGCTCGACATCCACCGCAGGGCCACCGGGCACCTGTCGTTCGGCCACGGGCCCCACCAGTGCCTCGGCCAGCAGCTCGCCCGCGTCGAGATGACCGTCGCCTTCCCGGCGCTCTTCGCCCGCTTCCCCACCCTGCGCCTCGCGGTGCCGCCGCAGGAGGTCCCGCTGCGCGACCGCGCCAACATCTACGGCGTGATCAGCCTGCCCGTCACCTGGGACAAGGAGTAACGCGATGAGCGATCCGAACGAACGGCTGCGTCTCGGCGTCGACCGTGACCGCTGTGTCGGCGCCGGAATGTGCGCCCTGACCGCTCCCGAGGTCTTCGACCAGGACGACGACGAAGGCCTGGTGGTGCTCCTGCACCCCGAGCCGGCCCCCGGGCACCGGGCCGCCGCCCGGATGGCCGCCGGCCTCTGCCCCGCCCGGGCCATCATCCTCCACTCCCCGGACCCCACGGACCCGTAGCGACCGTGGCACTCCGGGCCGAGAACCCCGCACCGCACACCGGTGGGGGGCTCTCGCGCGTGCGGGCCCAGGCTCGCCCCCGCCCCTGCTTCGGCCCCGGCTCCGGCTCGGTCTGCCCCGCCCCGGGCTCAGCCCGTCCCGGCCCCGCCCGTGCTCCGTACGGCACCGACGCTCGCCAGCACCACCAGCCCGATCGCCACCACCTCGGCCCAGCCGAGCGCCTGGTGCAGCACCAGGAACCCGGCGAGCGCCGCGGCGGCCGGCTCCAGACTCATCATCACGGCGAAGCCGGAGGCCGGGAGCTTGCGCAGGGCGAGCAGTTCGAGGGTGTACGGCGTGACCGAGGACAGCAGCGCGACAGCGGCGCCCAGTCCGATCGTGACCGGGTCCAGCAGCGCCGTACCGGCGCTGGAGATGCCGACCGGCAGGCTCAGCAGCGCCGCCACCGACATCGCCAGGGCCAGGCCGTCCGCCTGCGGGAAGCGCTGCCCCGTACGGGACGAGAGCAGGATGTACGCGGCCCACAGCGCGCCCGCCGCCAGGGCGAGCCCGGCGCCGAGCGGGTCCAGCCCGTCGAAGCCCTCGCGGCCGAGCAGGGCGACACCGCCCAGCGCGAGCGCCGCCCACACCAGGCTCAGCGCCCGGCGCGAGGTGACCACCGAGAGGATCAGCGGCCCCATGAACTCCAGCGTGACGGCGGCGCCCAGCGGAATGCGGTCGATGGCCTCGTAGAAGAGCGAGTTCATGCCGCACAGGGCGACACCGAAGGCGACGATCGTGGCCCAGTCGCCCCGGCTGTAGCCGCGCATCCCGGGACGGCAGGCGATCATCAGGACGAGCGCGGCGACCACCAGGCGGAGCGTGACCACACCGAGCGCACCGGCCCGCGGGAAGAGCAGCACCGCGACCGAGGCGCCGAACTGGAGCGAGATGATGCCGCCGATCACCAGCGCCACGGACACCAGCCGCCCGCCCGCCGCCGCGTCCCGCTCGGCGGCGCGGACCTCCGGGGAGGCCGGGACCGGCTCGGGAACCGGAGCTACGGGCGGCGGACCGGAGGCGGTGCCTTCGGCCGTGGCACCGGCCCGGCCGGCGGACTGCGGGTTGCTGGACTCGTGGCGCGACTCGTTCACGGGGGCCACGCTACGGGCCGCCGCGCGCGCCGTGAAATGCGATTTCCACCTGCTGTTATGCTCCGGCCGCATGACCGTCGAACTGCGGCACCTCCGCTGTTTTCTGGCCATTGCCGACACGCTCAGCGTGACCCGCGCCGCCGAGCGGCTGCACCTCAGCCAGCCCGCCGTCTCCCGCGCCCTGCGGCAACTGGAGCAGGAGACCGGCGCCCGGCTCGCCGACCGGTCCACCCATCACCTGGAGCTGACGCCGGAGGGCCGCGCCTTCCGCGTACGGGCCGAGGCCGCCGTCACCGCCTTCGACGACGCCCTGGCCCACACCCGCCCGACACCCCGGCCGCTGCTCCTCGGCCACGCCTGGTCCGCCGCCGGCCCGTACACCACGCCCTTGCTGCGCCGCTGGCACGAGCGGCACCCCGGCACCCCGCTGGAGCTGCGCCGGATCGACGACCGCACGGCGGGCCTGCTGCGCGGCGACGTGGACGCGGCGCTGCTGCGCGGCGAGCTGCGGGACGAGGGTCTGGTCGCCGACCGGCTCGGCACCGAGCCGCGGGTGGCGGCCCTGCCCGCCGACGACCCGCTGGCCCGGCGCCGCTCACTGACTCTGGCGGACCTCGCCGGGCGCACCCTCGCGCTCAACACCGTCTCCGGCGTCACCACCCCGGACCTGTGGCCGGCGGACGCGCGGCCCGCCGCGACCGTTCCGATCACCAACACCGACGACTGGCTGGCCGCCATCGCCGCCGGGCGCTGCTTCGGTGTCACCTCCTCGGCCACCGCGGAGGTGCATCCGCACCACGGCGTGCGCTACGTGCCGCTGCGCGGCGCGCCGCCCGTCACCGTGCGCCTCGTCCGACGCGCCGGGCCGGGGCACCCGGCCGCACCCGACCTGGTGGCGCTGGCGCACGAGGTGTTCAGCGAGGCGCTGTGACCGCCCCCTCGCCCCCGCCCGCCAGCCCCTCCGCCAGCACCTCGGCCAGGTGGCGGGCGCGCCGGTCGGTGAGCTGACCGATCTGGGTGCGGCAGGAGAAGCCGTCGGCGAGCACTTCGGTGGTGGGGTCCGCTTGCCGTACGGAGGGCAGGAGCTGTTCTTCGGCGCAGGCGACGGACACGTCGTAGTGGCCGCGTTCGAAGCCGAAGTTTCCGGCCAGTCCGCAGCAGCCGCCGCTCAGACCGCCCGCCAGTCCGGCCCGTTCGCGCAGGCGCTGTTCGGCCGCCTCGCCCAGGACCGCGTGCTGGTGGCAGTGGGTCTGGCCGACGGCCGGACGGTCGAGGCGCGGGGGCTCCCAGGCGGGCGCCCGTTCCTCCAGGGTCTGCGCGAAGGTGCGTACGGAGGCGGCCAGCCGGGCCGCGCGCGGGTCGTCGGGCAGCAGCTCCGGCAGGTCGGTGCGCAAGGCCGCCGCGCAGCTCGGTTCGAGGACGGTCAGCGGGGTGCCGTCGGCGAGCAGCGGGTCGAGGGCGTCCACCGTACGGCGCATGACCGTGCGTGCCTGGTCGAGCTGGCCGGTCGAGACGTAGGTCAGCCCGCAGCACAGGGGCGGCCGGCGGCCGGCCACCGGCAGCCGGACGGTGAGGCCGGCGGCCTCCAGGACACGTACGGCGGCACGGCCGACCTCGGGCGCGAGGTAGTTGGTGAAGGTGTCCGGCCACAGCAGGAGCGCCGGTCCGGCCGTGGGCGGGGCGGGCGTGCGCCGCGCCCACCACCGTACGAACGGCTCGGTGGCCAGCTCCGGGATCGCCCGCTGCGGCGCGATGCCGCCGAGGCGCTTGGCCGCGCCCGCCAGCGGGGTCCGGGCCAGGGCGTTGAGCAGCGGCGCGACCGGGGCAGCGGCGCGCAGCCAGCGCGGCAGCCGGCCCATCGAGTAGTGCGCGGCGGGCCGCAGCCGCCCCGCGTAGTGGTGGTGCAGGAACTCGGCCTTGTACGTGGCCATGTCGACGCCCACGGGGCAGTCGCTGCGGCAGCCCTTGCAGGACAGGCACAGGTCCAGCGCATCCCGTACCTCCCCGGAGCGCCAGCCACCGGTGATCACTTCGCCGGCGAGCATCTCGTGCAGCAGGCGGGCGCGGCCGCGGGTGGAGTGCCGTTCCTCGCCGGTGGCGCGGTACGACGGGCACATGACGGCCGAGCCGCCCGGGGCGGCGTTGCGGCACTTGGCGACGCCGACGCAGCGCCGTACCGCCGCCGAGAAGTCGCCGCCGTCGTGCGGGTAGCCGAACTCCACGTCCACCGGGCGCTTCGGCAGCGGTGCGAAGCGCAGGTTGTCGTCCATCCGGTCCGGCCGGACGAGCATGCCGGGGTTCAGGCCGCCCGCCGGGTCCCACAGGTCCTTGAAGCGGCCGAAGAGGCCGACCAGGCCGGGTCCGTACATCCTGGGCAGCAGTTCGGCGCGGGCCTGCCCGTCGCCGTGCTCCCCGGAGAGCGAGCCGCCGTGCGCCACGACCAGCTCCGCGAGGTCGCCGGAGAACTCCCGGAACCGCCGGATGCCGGGCGCGGTCAGCAGGTCGAAGTCGATACGGACGTGGATGCAGCCGTCGCCGAAGTCCCCGTACGGCGTGCCGCGCAGGCCGTGCTGGGCCAGCAGGGCACGGAAGTCGCGCAGGTAGGCGCCGAGGCGCCGCGGCGGCACCGCGCAGTCCTCCCAGCCGGGCCACGCCTCCGAGCCGTCCGGCATCCGGGTCGCGGTGCCGGACGCGTCCTCGCGCACCCGCCACAGGGCGCGCTGCCGCGCCGGGTCGGTGACGACGGTGTGGTCGGTCGTGGCCGCCCCCGCGTCCCGGCACAGGCTCTCGGCGCGGGCCAGCGCTTCTCCCGGTTCGTCGCCGCCCATCTCGACGAACAGCCAGGCGCCGCCCTTGGGCAGGCCCGCCGCGCTGCCCACCAGGTCGGCGGCCATGCCCTCGACGGTCAGGGGCCGGTACGGCAGCAGGGTGTGCGCCGCTTCGGCCGCCGCGCTCTCGTCCTCGTAGCCGAGTACCGCCAGCACCTTGGCGGCGGGCGGCCGGACCAGCGCGACCGTGGCCTCGGTCAGCACGCCGAGCGTGCCCTCGCTGCCGGTGAGCGCCCGCGCCAGGTCGGTGCCCTGCTCGGGCAGCAGGGCGTCCAGCGCGTAACCGGAGATGCGGCGCGGGAGGCCCGGATACCCGGTGCGGAGCAGCGCCAAGTCGCCGTCCACCAGGCCCCGTACGCCGTCCCGCAGCCGTTGCGGCAGCGCGTCCAGGGCCGCGGTGCCGCGCCCGGCGCGCAGCCGCTCGCCCCCGTACGTCAGCACCTCCAGTTCGCGCACGCTGTCGGCGGTGGTGCCCCAGGCCACCGAGTGCGAGCCGCAGGAGTTGTTGCCGATCATGCCGCCGAGGGTGCAGCGGCTGTGCGTGGACGGATCCGGGCCGAAGGTCAGGCCGTGCGCGGCGGCGGCCGCCCGCAGGTCGTCGAGGACCACGCCCGGCTGGACGACCGCCGTGCCGGCCTCCGGGTCCAGCGACACGATCCGCCGCAGGTGGCGGGTGCAGTCCAGCACCACGCCGAGGCCGGTGGCCTGCCCCGCGATGCTCGTGCCGCCGCCGCGCGGCACCACCGGCACACCGCGCTCGCGGCACACGCGCAGGACGGCGGCGACATCCTCCGCGTCCCGTGGCGCGACCACCGCCCGCGGCACCCGGCGGTAGTTGGACGCGTCCATCGTCATCAGCGCCCGGTCCCCGGCGGCGGCCGACACCTCGCCGCGCACCGCGTCCGCCAGCTCCCGGGCCAGCTCCCGCGTCCCGCCCTGCGTCCCGTGTGTCTCCGTACGATCAGCCATGCCCCCAGCCTGCCCACTCGGCCGGGGCCGCTCCCCGCCCGACGCCCGACCGTTGCCCGCGCCTACGCCCGGAACACGTTCTCCGGGTCGTACGCGGCCTTGGCACCGGCCAGCCGCCGGCGCAGCGGCTCCTCGTACGCGTCGGCCACCGCGTCACCGTGATCACCGAACAGGAAGTTGACGGCGCGGCCGACCGCCCACGGCGCCAGCGCCTCCCGCACCTCCGCGTGCAGCGCGCGGACGGCCGCCACGTCCGTGCCGTCCAGCGGCGACAGCAGGCGCAGCAGGTAGCGCGCGTCCCGGTGGCCGACGGAACCGCCGCCCGCCGCGAGCGCGCCGCCGAGGTGGTTGAGCTGCACCACGGTCATCATCGGTGCGTCCGGGCCGGTCAGCGCGGCCACCGTGCGGAGCGCGTCCGCCTCCAGTCCGCTGAGCAGCACGCTGTCGCCGTCGTAGGCGTGCGGCGTGGCCGGGTCCTGGTGAATCGTGTGGGAGTCGGTGTACGGCATCTCGCGCAGCGTGTCGGCCACCCGGGGCCCGACCGCGCGCAGCGGGGCGGCCAGCCGGTCGCCCTCTTCCGCCGTGCCCGTGTACGCGATCCGGATCTGGGCGAGGTGGCGGCCGCGCAGGTGGGGCGGCACGGCAGGTGCGTCCGGGTACACGATCAGGCCGACCGACGAGGTCAGCGCGTCGGGCAGGTCCTCGGTCCAGGCCAGGTACGCGGCCAGCGCCTCGTCCAGCAGATCGGCGCCGAAGATCAGTTGGCCGCCGTACACCCGCTCGACCGGCACCAGCCCGGACTCCAGGCCGGTCACCACGCCCAGGCCGTGGCCACCGCCGAGCAGCGCCCGGAAGAGGTCCGGTTCGTGCGCCTCGGACACCCGCCGCACCTCCCCGTCGGCGGTGACCAGTTCCACCGTCCGGACGTGGTCCGACGCGTATCCGAACTCCCGGCCCAGGATGCCCAGTCCCCCGTACCCGACGACGCCCACCCCGGGCGACGACCCGTTCACCGGCGCCAGCCCGTACGGCGCGGCCTCCTCGATCAGCTGCCCGCAGAGCACGCCCGCCCCGGCCCACGCCGTCCGCGCTGCCGCGTCGATCCGTATCCCGTCCATCCGGCGGGTGCTGATCAGCAGGCCACCGTCGGTGGCCGCCGCCAGGCCGTGCCCGGTCGACTGCACGGACACCGGCAGGCCGTGGGCGCGGGCGTAGCGCACCGCCGCCACGGCGTCGGCTGCCGAGGCCGCCCCGACGATCACCGAAGGACGGTGGGAGTACCCGATCTGGTAGCCGGAGCGCTCCGCGTCGTACCCCTCGTCACCGGGGACGAGGACGACGCCGGTTACCTGGGCGGCCAGCTCGGCAAGGGTGGGGGAAGCTGCGGGAACGGTGGTGTCGTTGGTGAGGTTCATGGCCGGGACTCTCCTGCCATAACCTGACACCGGCCGTCATGTTTTCCGCCGGGCTTTCCGGAAGACTGGGCCGGGTGAAGTCCGACCGTCTGCTCTCGATCCTGCTGCTCCTCCAGACGCGCGGCCGGGTGCCGGCCGCCGAGCTGGCCGAGCGACTGGAAGTGTCCGTCCGGACGATCTACCGCGACATCGAGTCGCTGTCCGCCGCCGGGGTGCCGGTGTACGCCGAGCGCGGGCGGCACGGCGGTATCGCGCTGCTGCCGGGCTTCCGTACGGACGTGACGGGGCTGACCACCGACGAGGCGCGGGCGCTGTTCGTGCTGGCCGCCGAGGGCGCGCACCACGCGCTCGGACTGGACGACGCGCTCGGGTCCGCGCTGCGCAAGGTGATGGCCGCGCTGCCCGCGCCGCACCGTCCGGCGGCCGAACTGACCAGCCGCCGCATCCTGGTCGATCCCGGGCGCTGGCGGTCCGGCCCGCGGCCTTCGGTGGACCTGGACACGCTGCACACCGCGGTCTTCGCCGACCGGCGGCTGCGCATCCGCTACCGGCACAGCGGCGAGACCCGCACCCGGACGTACACCGTCGATCCGTACGGCCTCGTCTCCAAGGCCGGCATCTGGTACCTCGTCGCGGACCGGCGGCGGCGCGCCCGGCTGTTCCGGGCCGACCGGGTGGCGGCGGCCACCGTCCTCGACACGCCGGTGCGGCGCCGGGACGGGGTGGAGCTGGCGGACGCGTGGGAGGCGCTGCGGCGGCGGGTGGAGGACCGGCCGGCGGGGCTGCGGGTGACGGCCCGGGTGCTGCGGTCGCGGCTGGACCTGTTCGTACGGATCATGGGGCCCGCGCTGGTGGAGCCGCCGCACGACACCGGCGGCACGTGGGTGACGGCCGAACTGGCGCTGGAGGAACCGCGCGCGGTGCGCCAGTTGCTCCAGTTCGCGGCGACGGTCGAGGTGCTGGAACCGCCGGAGGCGCGGGCGGAGCTGGCGCGGGCGGCGGCTTCGGTCGGCGCGATGTACGCGGAGGACCGGCAGACGGAGAGCCGGCAGGCGGAAGACCGGCAGACGGAGGACCGGCAGGCGAGGACCGGAAAAGCGGAGGCCGGGCGGGCGGACGGCGGTCCCACGGCGGCGTCCGTTCCGTCTCACCCGGTGGACCCCGGTCCTGCGCCGGCCCCCTGACGGATTACGCTTCGCCCGTGGCTGATATCCAGATTCCCGCTGACATCAAGCCCGCCGACGGTCGCTTCGGCGCGGGCCCCTCCAAGGTGCGTACGGAGGCGCTCGACGCCCTCGCCGCCACCGGACGTTCCCTGCTCGGCACGTCCCACCGCCAGGCTCCGGTCAAGAACCTGGTCGGCTCGGTCCGCGACGGCGTGCGCGAGCTGTTCCGGCTGCCGGAGGGCTACGAGGTCGTCCTCGGCAACGGCGGCTCCACCGCCTTCTGGGACATCGCGACCCACGGCCTGATCGAGAACAAGTCCCAGCACCTCACCTTCGGCGAGTTCTCCTCGAAGTTCGCCAAGGCCGCCAAGCTGGCGCCGTGGCTGGCCGAGCCCACCCTGATCTCCGCCGACCCGGGCAGCCACCCGGAGCCGAAGGCGGAGGAGGGCGTGGACGTCTACGCCTTCACCCACAACGAGACCTCGACCGGTGTCGCCGCCCCCGTCAAGCGGGTGGCGGGCGCGGACGCCGGCTCGCTCGTCCTGGTGGACGCCACCTCCGGCGCGGGCGGCCTGCCCGTGGACATCGCGGAGACCGATGTCTACTACTTCGCGCCGCAGAAGTCCTTCGCCTCCGACGGCGGTCTGTGGATCGGCGTCTTCTCCCCCGCGGCCCTGGAGCGCGCCCGCACCGTGCACGCCTCCGGCCGGCACGTCCCGGAGTTCTTCTCGCTGCCGACCGCGATCGACAACTCGCTGAAGAACCAGACGTACAACACCCCGGCCCTGTCCACCCTCTTCCTGCTGGACGAGCAGCTGAAGTGGATCAACGGCCAGGGCGGTCTGGACTGGGCGGTGCGGCGCACCGCGACCTCCTCGCGCACGCTGTACGGCTGGGCCGAGGAGTCCAAGTACGCCACGCCGTTCGTCACCGACCCGGCCAAGCGCTCCCAGGTCATCGGCACCATCGACTTCGACGACGAGATCGACGCGGCGGCCGTCGCCAAGGCGCTGCGCGCCAACGGCATCGTGGACACCGAGCCGTACCGCAAGCTGGGCCGCAACCAGCTGCGGGTGGCGATGTTCCCGGCGATCGACCCGGCCGACGTCGAGGCGCTGACCGCCTGCGTCGACTACGTGATCGACAAGCTGTAGGGCCTCTCGCTCCACACGGCCGGGCCCCGGCGGGACACACCCGCCGGGGCCCGGCCGTCGCGCTGTCCCCAAACGCCCTTCCAGAAGGCCCCTTCCAAAGGCTCTCAGCGGCTCAGATGCTGGAAGCGGCGTACCGCCAGCGGCAGGAAGACCGCGGTGAGGACGAGCGGCCAGACGACCGCCATCAGCACGGCGTGCTGCTCGATCCAGCTGCCGCCGATCGTGCCGGGCCGGCCGAACAGTTCCCGGACGGCGTTCGCCGTCGAGGAGACCGGGTTCCACATCGCGATCGCCCCGAGCCAGTCCGGCATCATCGACGGCGGCGTGAAGACGCTGGAGATCATGCCGAACGGGAAGGCCAGCGCGAACAGCCCGCCCGCCGCCTCCTGGTTGGGCACCAGCAGGCCCAGCAGCACACCCACCCAGATGAGGGCGAAGCGCAGGTGCAGCAGCAGGGCGAAGGCGGCCAGCGTGGCGAGCGCGCCGCCGTCCGAACGCCAGCCGACGACGACGGCGATCAGCGCCAGCACCGCCAGGTCCAGCGCCGCGCCGAACACGTCCGAGACGCCGCGCCCGCTGACCACCGCCGACCGCGCCATCGGCATCGAGCGGAAGCGGTCGGTCACGCCCCGGTCCTTGTCGACCGCGACCAGCATCGCGGTGTTCATGAAGCCGAACGCCATCGTCATGGCGAACATCCCGGGCATCGCGTAGTCCCGGTAGGAGCCCTGGCCGCCGACGTCCATCGCGCTGCCGAAGACGTAGACGAAGAGCAGCACGGAGACGATCGGGAAGCCCAGCTGCCAGGCGATGTTGACGGGCTGCTTGACGAGGTGGGTCAGATCGCGGCGGACGATGGTCCAGCAGTCGGCGAAGGCCCAGTACAGGCGCCGCTCCGGAGGGGCGGGGGCGGTGGCGGGGGCGCTCATGCGGCGGCCTCCGTCCCGTACGTACGGCCGGCCGCGTCCGTACCGTTCCCGGCCCCGTCCGTCTCCCCCGCCGCCGTACGGTGTCCCGTCAGCCGCAGGAAGACCTCGTCCAGCGTCGGCCGCCGCAGCCCGATGTCCGCCACACCGACCCCCGCGTCCTGGAGCGCCCGCGCCGCCTCGGTCAGCGCCGCCACGCCGTCCGTCACCGGCACGCCGACCCGCCGCTCCGCCACGTCCGTGTCCGGCGCGGCGCCGTCCGCCGCCACCCGGGCCACGATCCGCGCCGCCCGCGGCAGTTCGGCGGCGTCGCGCAGCACCACCTGGACGCGGTCGCCGCCGACGCCGTGCTTGAGGCCGTCCGGGGTGTCCTCCGCGACGGTCCGGCCGTGGTCGATGACGGCGATCCGGTCGGCCAGCTGGTCGGCCTCGTCGAGGTACTGGGTGGTGAGCAGGACGGTCGTACCGCCCGCGACCAGGTCCCGTACGGTCTCCCAGACCTCGTTGCGGCTGCGCGGGTCGAGCCCGGTGGTCGGCTCGTCCAGGAACAGCACCTCGGGCGCGAGCAGGACGCTCGACGCCAGGTCCAGGCGCCGCCGCATGCCGCCGCTGTAGTGCTTGACCTGCCTGCCGGCGGCGTCGGCCAGCCCGAACCGCGTCAGCAGCTCGTCGGCGCGGGCCCGCGCCCGCCGTCCGTCCAGGTGGAACAGCCGCCCGAACATCTCCAGGTTCTGCCGCCCCGTCAGGATCTCGTCCACGGCGGCGTACTGCCCGGTCAGACCGATCCGCTTGCGTACGGCGTGCGGCTCGCGCGCCACGTCGTGCCCGGCGACGACCGCCCGCCCGCCGTCCAGCCGCAGCAGCGTCGCCAGGATCCGTACGGCGGTGGTCTTGCCCGCCCCGTTGGGCCCGAGCAGGCCCTGTACGGTGCCAGGCGGTACGGCCAGGTCGAAGCCGTCGAGCGCCCGCTTGTCCCCGTACCGCTTGGCCAGCCCCTCCGCCAGGACCGCCACGTCGGATGTCTTCATGCGCCTCCCCGTCCTCCTCGTTCGCGCCGGGCGCCGGGCACCGGGTACCGGTCGCCTCACAGCGAGCACCAAACCCCGGAACCGAGTACGGCGTACCCAGTAGCACCCCCACCGTACCCGACGACCGCGTACGCCGTACCCGGTTTTTTGCGCGGCGGCATAGACTGACCGCACCATGACGACAGAACACAGTGGCAGCGGCGACGCGGCCCGCAGCATGGAGCTGCTCTGGGGCACCGGCGAGCGCCCCACCCGCGGCCCCAAGCCCGGCCTGACCCTCGACCGGATCGTCACCGCCGCGGTGGCGGTCGCCGACGCCGAGGGGATCGGCGCGGTGTCGATGCGCCGGGTCGCCGCCGAACTGGGCGTCGGCACGATGTCGCTCTACCGCTACGTCCCCGGCAAGGGCGAGCTGCTGGACCTGATGCTCGACAAGATCGCCGCGTACGGCGCCGACGAGTTCCCCGGCCCCGAGGCCGGCTGGCGGGCCGTCCTGGAGAACGTCGCGCGCCGCGCCTGGCGGCTCCACCACCGCCACCCCTGGCTGCTCCAGGTCGACCAGACGCGCCCGCTGCTGGGCCCCAACTCGGTCAACGCGCTGGAGCACACCATCCGCGGACTGTCCGGCGTCGCCCTGCCCGACCCCGAGAAGATCCGGCTCCTGACGGTCGTGGAGGGCTACGTCGCCGGCGCGGCCCGCACCCGCCTCAACTCGGCCATGGCCGAGAAGCGCACCGGCATCACCGACGAGGAATGGTGGAAGATCCAGGGCCCGTTCCTGATCCAGGCCATGGAAAGCGGCCGCTACCCGTACCTCGCCGCACTCTCCGAGGACACGTTCGCGTTCGACGACGAGCGCGACGAAGGCGACGCCCTGTTCGAACTGGGCTTGGCGCGGCTGCTGGACGGGTTCGCGGCCTATATCGAGAAGCAGGGGGCCTGAGGGCGGACGAGGCCCTCGTCGCTCTCCCCGGCGCCCACGGCGGGAAGGTGCTCCTCGGCGAAGGCGACGGCGTCGGCGACCGCCTTGTCAGCAGCGGGGAGGTGCCCGGCGAGCAGATGCCACACGTGCCCCATCGCCGGCGCGACGTCCAGGCGTACGGGTACGGCGTCCTCGGCCAGCCTGGCGGCCAGCCCGACCGCGTCGCTGAGCATGACCTCGTGACCGCCGATCTGGATCAGGACCGGAGGCAGCCCGCGGGTGTCGGCGAAGACCGGTGAGGCCAGCGGACCGTTCCGCGGCGCGCCGCCCAGGACGAGGTCCGCGGCGCGGCACAGCCCCACACGGCTGACGGACGGGTCCACACCGTCCAGCGTGCACATCGTGGCCCCGGTGTGTTCGAGATTGGCCCAGGGCGAGATGGCGACCGAGGCGGCCGGCATCGGAAGACCCTGGTCACGGGCGGCGACCAGGGCACTGACCGCCATCGCTCCACCGGCGGAGTCGCCGGCGAACACCACGTTCTCCGGCTCGGCACCCTGTTCCAGCAGCCGGCGGTAGGCGGTGACGGCGTCCTCGACGGCGGCGGGAAAGACCGCCTCGGGTGCGAGCCGGTAGTCCGGTACCAGAGCGCGGGCGCGCAGGCGCCGGGCGAGACCGCCGACCAGGCCGCGGTAGCCCCGCGGATCCCCCACCAGGTAGGCACCGCCGTGCAGATAGAGCAGGTGCCGCCCGGGGACGGCGTTCGCGGGGGTCGCGCACTCGGCGGCCACCCCGTCCGCGTCCACGGAGTCGAAGGTCACCCCGTCCGGTGCCGGAAAAGTGTCCTGGAAGAACTTCCGGTAGGCGAGCCGGACATCCTCCAGGGTCCCGGGGCCCGCCCCGGTGGCAGCGTCCAAGACGTCGCCGCTGCGAGTCGCCCACTCACGGTAGAAGGCGGGAACATCGATCGAGACCATGGCAGGTCCTCCTCATCGCGGATGCAATGCGGCTGCGTCCCAGCCGCTCCGCGAGTCTCAGGCCCTCACATCTGTGTGAGGGTCAAACCGGAGGGCCGAAGGCGGCGCCGTAGGCTCGGCGGCATGAGGATCGGAGAGCTGGCGGAACGCACCGGCACCTCCCGGCGGCTGCTGCGCTACTACGAGGAACAGCAGCTGATCACGCCCGGACGTTCCTCCAACGGCTACCGTGAGTACGAGGAATCCCACGTGGGCCGCGTGCTGCAGATCAAGGGCCTGCTCGGCGCCGGCCTGCCGACCCGGATCATCCGGCAGCTCCTGCCCTGCCTGGACAAGCCCCGGAGCATCTACTTCGACGACCTGACACCAGAGATGCTCAGTGTTCTGGAACGCGAACACGATCAGCTGACGCAGCGCATCGACTGCCTGACCCGCAACCGGGACGCGATCGGCGGCTACCTGGAGACCGTACGCGGCATGCGAGCCGCCGCCGATGCCGCCGGCCGGGCGGACGCGGCCGGTCTCTCCGGCCGGACGGACGACGGCCCGTAGCCTCCTTCACTTCCGCCGGAACAGTCTCCGCAAACCCAGCACCACCACCGCCCCCACCCCGAACGTCACCGCCGCCAGCAGGACGTTGCGGTTCTTGCCGGGGGCGTCCTGGTTCCGGTCGTCGGTGCCGCCCGTGCCGCCGGTCTTCCCGCCGGAGTTCTTCGCCGCCGACTCCGGCAGCTGGTCACCGCTCAGACCCACCGGCTGTACGCGGCTGGACCTGCCCTCCGAGCCGAACAGCAGCGTCCGCCCGTCGGGAGTGAAGCTGACGGACTCGCCCTGCATCTGGAGCGGTACGCCCACGCTTCCGATGTCCTTCGGGCGGCCGCCTTCCCAGCGGTACATCTCCGCGCCGAAGTAGCCGCGCAGCAGCAGCCGTGTGCCGTCCGGGGAGAACGCGCCGTCGGTCACCCACTGGTCGACGGCCGCGATCCGCCGGAAGGTGTTGGTGCCGCGTGACGACAGGCGTTCCGGGCCCTCGTACAGGGCGGCGCCGCCGCTCTTCTTCTTGCTGGCGATGTAGACCCGGCCGGTCTTCGGGTGGACCATCATCGCCTCGGCGTCGCGCGGCCCCTCGTCGTACGTGACGGTGAGCTGCGCCGCGGTGACCGTCTGGTCGCGCAGCTGCCGCGGCTCCGGGAAGCGGTAGATCCAGACGTGGTTCCAGGTGCCGCCGAGGTTGTCCCCGATGTCGCCGACGTACACGTTGCCGTCCGGGCCGACCGAGATCGCCTCCACGTCGCGCGGGTCGCCGATGCCGCGCAGGGTGACGGTGGCGACCGTACGGCCGGTGCGCCCGTCCACGGCGTAGACGTACGGGCCGTCGTCGCTGTCGTTGTGGGTCCAGTAGACCCCCGGGTGCGCCCGGCTGGCCGCCAGGCCACTGGACTCCTTGATCCGCGGGTCGCTGATCGTGAACCCGTCACCGCCCCCCGCGTCGTCGGCCACCACCGGCCCGGCCGCCGCGAACAGCAGTATCCCCGCGGCCCCGGCCGCGCACAGTAGCGAACGCATGGGGTCAGCTTGCCACTTCGGGGCGGCCGGTCCGCGGTTCCGGCCGGGCCCGGAGGCCCGGCACCGCCCGCCCGCCACGCGGCTCCCTATGATCTCCGCATGAACACCCCGACCGCGCCCTCCGGCGCTCCCGGGCCGGCGGGCCGGGAGGCCGTATGCGCGTGATGTTCGTCGGCGACTCGATGACGATCGGCAGCGCCGGGGACTTCACCTGGCGTTACCGCATGTGGCAGCACCTGAACCGGACCTTCGGCGGGCCGTACCGCATCGTCGGGCCGCGCGGCGCGCTGTACGACACGGCCGCCGACGCGGCGGTCTCGTACGCCTACCGGGACCCGGACTTCCCCGAGAACGCGCGGCGGCACCTCGCCGGGTGGGGCGAGGGCTGGTGCCACATGGCACCGCTGATCGGCGAGGCCGTGCGGACGTCCAAGGCCGACACCCTGCTGGTCTCGCTCGGGCTGATAGACCTCGGCTTCTACACGAACGCGGAGCAGACCGCCGCGAACGTGCGCCGCTTCGTCGCCGAGGCGCGGGCCGCCCGCCCGTCCGTACGGGCCGTGCTGCTGCCCGTCATCCCGAACACCCGGGCCCTGTGCGACGCGCCCTTCGCCGCCGAGTGCGACCGCTTCAACGAGCTGCTGGCCAAGGCGGTCGCGGACCTGTCGACCCCCGCCTCGCCGCTGCTGCTGGCCTCCCACCCTGCGGGGTACGACCTGGACCGGGACACCTACGACGGAACGCACCCCTCCGCGTCCGGCGAGCACCTGCTCGCGGCGGCCTTCGCGGACGCCATGCACCAGGCGTGGGGCGTCGGCGGACCGTACGTGGCGGCCGGGAACTGAGGGACGCGGGGCGCGTCCCGCGTCTTGATTCGAGCGCGCTCCAAGGCGTTGGCTGGGGCCCATGGAGTATTCGCAGCTCGGACGCACCGGACTCAAGGTCAGCCGCATCGTTCTGGGGACCATGAACTTCGGGCCGCAGACGGACGAGGCCGACAGTCACGCCATCATGGACGCCGCGCTCGCCGCGGGCGTCAACTTCTTCGATACCGCCAATGTCTACGGCTGGGGCGACAACAAGGGCCGCACGGAGGAGATCATCGGCTCCTGGTTCGCCCAGGGCGGTGGCCGCCGCGACAAGACCGTGCTCGCCACCAAGGTCTACGGCAACATGGGCGGCGACGGGGAGCGGGTCTGGCCCAACCACGACCGGCTCTCCGCGCTGAACATCCGGCGCGCGGTGGACGCCAGCCTCAAGCGGCTGAACACCGATCACATCGACCTCTACCAGTTCCACCACGTGGACCGGCACACGCCGTGGGACGAGATCTGGCAGGCCGTCGACGTCCTGGTGCAGCAGGGCAAGATCCTGTACGCCGGGTCGTCCAACCACGCGGGCTGGCACATCGCGCAGGCCAACGAGGCCGCCGCGCGCCGCGGTTCGCTCGGGCTGGTCAGCGAGCAGTGCCTGTACAACCTCGCCGAGCGGCGCGCCGAGATGGAGGTGATACCGGCGGCCGAGTCCTACGGGCTCGGTGTCATCCCGTGGTCGCCGCTGCACGGCGGCCTGCTCGGCGGGGCCGTCCGTAAGGAGCGCGAGGGCGGCGGAGCCCGTACGAACGGGGGCCGCTCGGCCGGCGCGCTGGCGGACTCCGCGATCCGGGCGCAGATCGAGGCGTACGAGGACCTGGTCGACAAGCACGGGCTGCGGCCCGGCGAGGTCGCGCTGGCCTGGCTGCTCACCCGGCCCGGTGTGACGGGGCCGATCGTCGGGCCGCGCACCTCCGAACAGCTCGACTCCGCGCTGCGCGCCGTGGAGCTGAAGCTGTCGCAGGAGCTGCTGACCGCGCTCGACGAGATCTTCCCGGCCACCGGTCCGTCGCCGGAGGCGTTCGCCTGGTGAGCCGAGCCCGTCGGCGGGCCGGGCGGCCGTCCGGTGCTTCAGCGCAGGGCGGCCGCCACGATCACGACGACGAGCAGCACGGCGAACAGACCGGACATGATCCGGTTACGGGTTTTGGGATCCACCCTTCGAGCGTAACCGGCCCGGCCCGCGCGCCCGCGGCCAGGCTCAGCGGCCGAGCGGCCAGGCCGCCACCGTCTCGTACCGGGGCTGCTCGCCCGGCACCCCGCCGGCGGGCAGGTGGCTGCGGACGAGCGCAAGCTCCCGTACGGTCCAGGCGCCGCCCTCGAAGTCCGTCAGGGCCTCGACGAACGGGGCCAGGTCGAGGGCGCCGCCGCGGTTGCGCGCGACGGTCAGGTGCGGGGTGTACGCGCGGTGGCCGGACATCTCCACCCCGGCCCGGCGGGCGGCCGCGTTCGCCGAGTCCGCCAGCTTGCGCAGGGCCGGCAGGCCGCCGTCGGCCCCGGCCCACACCACCCGGTCCGCGAAGCGCCCGCCGCCCTTGAGGCGCAGCGGGATCGGCTCGTGCCGCCGGGCCGCCCGGGCCAGCCGCTCGCGCAGGTCGGGGAGGACGGTCTCGGGCACCTCTCCGTAGAACGCGAGCGTGAAGTGCCAGCCGGGCCGTCCGGTCCAGCGCAGCCGGTCCGCGCCGGGCAGCCGCCGCAGCCGGCGCACCCGGGCCGCGAGTTCCTCGGCGGCGGACTCGGGCGGGAGCGCTGCGGCGAAGAGTCTCATGCGGTCAGTGTCGCGCACGGGGCGGCGGCGGGACCGGGTTCGCGGGGACCGGCCGCCTTGCGCCTGGGGGCCCGGACCGGGGAGCGCACCGGCCGGGATCGCCGTACGCGCGCGGTCCCGGCCCCGTACGGACCTCTCAGGCCGCCGCCGTCAGCCGCTCCGGTTCGCCGTCCCGCTGCCGGGGCACGAACCGTACGTGCTGGTGGCCGCGCCGCAGGTCGATCCGTACGCGCAGCCCGCCCGCGCGGGTCAGCATCAGGCCGACGCCGGCCGCGGCCAGCGCGGAGATCACGCCGCCCGCGAGGAAGCCGAGGCGGGCGCCGTACGCGTCGGTGACCCAGCCCACGATGGGCGCGCCGAGCGGTGTGCCGCCCATGAAGACCATCATGAACAGGCTCATCACCCGCCCGCGCATCAGCGGGTCGGTCGCCAGCTGCACGCTGGAGTTGGCCGTGACGTTGATCGTCAGGCCGACCGTGCCGATGACGATCAGCAGCGCGCCGAAGACCCAGACGGCCGGGGAGAGGGCCGCGGCCATCTCCAGCACGCCGAACAGCAGCGCCGCGCCCACCAGCAGCCGCAGCCGGGAGGTGCTGCGCCGGGCCGCGAGCAGCGCGCCCGCCAGCGAACCGGCCGCCATCAGGCCGTTGAACCAGGCGTACAGGCCGGCGCCGCCGTGGAAGACCTTGTCGGCGAAGGCGGTCAGCCAGATCGGGAAGTTGAAGCCGAAGGTGCCGATGAAGCCGACCAGGACGATCGGCCAGATCAGTTCGGGGTGGCCCGCGACGTAGCGCACGCCCTCGCGCAGCTGGCCCTTGCCGCGCGGGGCGCGGTCGACCTTGTGCAGCTCACGGGTGCGCATCAGCAGCAGTCCGGCGAGCGGCGCGAGGAAGGACAGGCCGTTCAGGAGGAAGGCCCAGCCGCTGCCGAGGGAGGTGATCAGCGCGCCGGCCACGGCGGGGCCGATCAGCCGGGCGGACTGGAAGTTGGCCGAGTTCAGGCTGACGGCGTTGCGCAGGTCGTCCGGGCCGACCATCTCGACGACGAACGCCTGCCGCGCCGGGTTGTCGACGACGGTGATCAGTCCGAGCACGAAGGCCATCAGGTAGACGTGCCAGACCGCGACGTTGCCGCTGAGGGTCAGCACGGCCAGCACGAGACCGGTCAGGCCCATCGAGGACTGGGTGATCAGCAGCAGCTTGCGCTTGGAGACCCGGTCGGCGATCACGCCCCCGTACAGCCCGAACAGCAGCATGGGCAGGAACTGGAGGGCGGTGGTGATGCCGACGGCGGCGGAGGAGCCGGTGATGCTGACCACCAGCCAGTCCTGGGCGATGCGCTGCATCCAGGTGCCGGTGTTGGAGACGACCTGTCCGGTGGCGAACAGCCGGTAGTTGCGGACGCGCAGCGAACGGAACATGCCCGCGCGCGGCTCGGCGGCGGTGTCCCGGGAGCCCGCGCGGGGCGCGGTCGCGGCGTCGGTGGCGTTGGCGGTGGTGTCGTTGGATATCGGTGCGGGGGCGGAGTCTGCTCCGGATCCCGTACTCAAAGTGGGTTCGCCTCCTCGGCTTCTTCGGTTCTACAGCTGGGCGAGCTTCTCCAGTACGGGTGCGGCGGTCCGCAGGGCGGCCCACTCGTCCTCGTCCAGCCCGGAGGCCAGCTCGGCCAGCCACGCGTTGCGTTTGCGGCGGCTCTCTTCGAGCATCGCCTCGGCCTGTTCGGTCTGGGTGACGACCTTCTGGCGGCGGTCGTCGGGGTGCGGTTCGAGCCGGACCAGGCCCTTGGCCTCCAGCATCGCCACAATGCGGGTCATCGACGGCGGCTGGACGTGCTCCTTGCGCGCCAGCTCGCCGGGGGTGGCGTGGCCGCACCGGGCGAGGGTGCCGAGCACCGACATCTCGGTCGGGCTGAGCGACTCGTCGACCCGCTGGTGTTTGAGTCGGCGGGAGAGCCGCATCACGGCGGACCGCAATGCGTTCACGGCGTCGGCGTCGGCGGCAGCATCGTCGCCAGGGGACAGTTCCGGCATGGTCGTTAGCATAACTCATTACCCTTTCTAATGAAAGCCCGTTGACCCGAGCCCCTCCGCGTCACCCTTCCGAGTGAGGACGCAGCGGAAAGTGACCCACCTGACCAGGGAGTGAGAGGACCGTGGCGGTATGGGATCGGGAGTGCTCAGCCTGCGTATGGACGGGGAACTGCTGGAGCGCCTTCGGCAGCACGCCGCAAAACGCGGAATGAGCGTCCAGGACTATGTGACCCGGACGCTCATCCGCGAGGACTTCGACGAACGTTTCAAGTTGTCGGTGGACCGGACGGAGCGGTTCTACGCCGCCCCGCCGCTGTGAGCCGGTCCCGCCGTACGGACCGGCCGGGCGTCACCGGACGCCCAGCGCCTGCTCGATCGGGTTGAGCAGGAAGTAGACGAGGAAGGCCAGGCCCACGGCGTTCAGCAGCCAGGGGATCTCCTTGAAGCGGCCGGTCGCCGTCCGCAGCAGGATGAAGGCCAGCACGCCCATGCCGATGCCGTTGGTGATGCTGTAGGTGAACGGCATCGAGATGATCGTCAGGAACGCCGGGACGGCGACGGTGAAGTCGCTCCAGTCGATCTCCCGGACATTGGCCGACATGATCAGGAAGCCGACGACCAGCAGGGCGGGCGTCGCGGCCTGCGACGGGACGACCGTCGCCAGCGGCGTGAAGACCAGCGCCAGCAGGAAGAGCCCGCCGGTCACCACGTTCGCCAGCCCCGTACGGGCCCCCTCGCCGACGCCCGCGGTGGACTCCACGAAGCAGGTGTTGGCCGAGGCCGAGCCGACGCCGCCGGCCGCGACCGCGATGCCGTCCACCATCAGGATGCGGCCCATGCCGGGCAGGCTGCCGTTCTCGTCGGTCAGCCCGGCCTCCTCGCCGACGCCGATGATCGTGCCCATCGCGTCGAAGAAGCCGGACAGCAGCACGGTGAAGACGAACAGGCAGCCGGTCAGCAGACCGACCTCCTTGAAGCCGCCGAACAGGCTGATCTGCCCGATCAGGCCGAAGTCCGGGGCGCCGACGATGCTGTCCGGCACGTTCGGTACGGCCAGGCCCCAGCTCGCGTCGGGGATCTCGGCGACGGCGTTGATGATGATCGCGACGACCGCCATCACGACCATGCCGATCAGGATCGCGCCCTTGGTCTTCCGTACGGTCAGCAGGAACATCAGCGCCAGGCCGACCACGAAGACCAGCACCGGCCAGCCCTGGAGCTGACCGCCCTGGCCCAGCGCCAGCGGGACGGTGGTGTGCGCGGCGTCCGGGTTACGGGTGACGAAGCCGGCGTCGACCAGGCCGACCAGGGAGATGAACAGGCCGATGCCGATCGCGATGGCGCGCCGCAGCCCGTTCGGGATCGCGTCCATGACCCGCTGCCGCAGGCCGGAGGCGACCAGGATCATCAGCACCAGACCGGCGAGCACGACCATGCCCATCGCGTCCGGCCAGCTCATCTTGGGGGCGAGCTGGAGGGAGACGACGGCGTTGATGCCGAGGCCGGCGGCGACGGCGATCGGCACATTGCCGATGACGCCCATCAGGAGCGTGGACAGGCCCGCCATCAGGGCGGTGGCGGTGACCAGCTGGCCGTTGTCGAGGTGGTGCCCGAACTTGTCCTGGCCGGCACCGAGGATGATCGGGTTCAGCACGACGATGTACGCCATGGCAAAGAAGGTGGCGAGACCGCCGCGCAGCTCGCGGGAGACCGACGATCCCCGCTCGGAGATCTTGAAGAACCGGTCGAGACCGTTCTTCGGCGGCTGCGGGCCTGGGCTCTGGACGGCGTCGACCGGCGTGGTGGCCGAGGGGGACATGCGCGGACCTCAGTCGTACGGGCCTGAAGAGGCGTGGGGGCCCCGGATCGGGCCCAGAACACAAACAGACCGGATCAGATTGGATGATTCGACGAATCAAACCAGTCAGAACCGGATAGGTTCAGTATGAATAAACAAGTCGATGATCGCTATCTCCGCGCGTAGACCCATGGGGCAAACCGGCCGGACGCGTTTCGGCGAGGCCCCGCGCTCCGGCCGTGGCCGGGCCACGGCCCGGCCGCGGCTGCCCGGCGGCCGCGCCGCGCGACCCGGCCCGCCGGGACCGGCGCTGTCAGCGACTGCCCGTAAGCTGGGCCCCATGTGGAAGAAGTCCGAACTGCGCGAGGCCCCGGAGCCTCTTGAGGGTCCCGTCGTCGGCACGATCACCGGCGGCACCATCATCTGGTTCGTGCTCTTCCTGGCCCAGCTCCCCTTCTACGGCTGGTTCGCCGACCACGACCGCACCTGGTGGGTGTGGACCTGCCTGGCCGGCGGCGGCCTCGGCCTCCTCGGCATCTGGTACGTCCGCAAGCGCGACGCCGCGATCAAGCGCGCGGCCGCGGCGCGGGACGCCGAGCGGGCACCGGCGGACGCGGCCTGAGGCGGGCTCGGCCCGGGGCGGGCTCGGCCCGAGACGGACACGCCCCTGGACGGGCGGGCCACGCCGGGGCGCCGTTCGGCGCTTCGGACGGCCGTCTCACCCCCCGGACGATGTCACCCCATAGTGGACGCATCCCGGCCACCGACGGTTGACGCGCGCCCCTCCAACAACTCCCGCCACCTTCCTGTGCGTATCCAGCGGGTGAATCGTCCGTTCCGCCCGTAACGTCGAAGGCATGACTCAGCGGGCGAAGACCGAAGCCGGAGGCCGCGAGCAGGCCACCGATACGGCCCACCGCGGCCTGACCGCAGCGGAGGTCGCCGAGCGGGTGTCCAGAGGCGAGGTCAACGACGTCCCCGTGCGGTCCTCGCGCTCCACCGCCGACATCGTCCGCTCGAACGTCTTCACCCGCTTCAACGCCATCATCGGCGTGCTGTTCGTGATCATCCTGATCGTCGGGCCCATCCAGGACGGCCTGTTCGGCTTCGTCATCCTCGCCAACACCGGCATCGGCATCATCCAGGAGCTGCGCGCCAAGAAGACGCTGGACAGCCTGGCCGTCATAGGCGAGTCCAGGCCGACCGTCCGGCGCGACGGCACGGCCGCCGAGATCCCCACCTCCGAGGTGGTCCTCGGCGATGTCATCGAACTCGGCCCCGGCGACAAGGTGATCGTCGACGGCGAGGTCCTGGAGAGCGACGGTCTGGAGATCGACGAGTCGCTGCTGACCGGCGAGGCCGACCCGGTGGTCAAGAAGCCCGGCGAGAAGGTGATGTCCGGCAGCTTCGTGGTCGCCGGCGGCGGCGCGTTCACCGCCACGAAGGTCGGGCGCGAGGCGTACGCGGCGCAGCTCGCCGAGGAGGCGTCCCGCTTCACCCTCGTCCACTCCGAGCTGCGCAGCGGCATCAGCCAGATCCTCAAGTACGTGACGTGGATGATGGTGCCGACCGCCATCGGCCTGATCCTCAGCCATCTGTTCACCCTGAACATGGCGGGCGACGAAGCCGTACGCCGCATGGTCGCCGGCATCGTCCCCATGATCCCCGAGGGCCTGGTCCTCCTCACCTCGGTCGCCTTCGCGATCGGTGTCATCCGGCTCGGCCGCAAGAAGTGCCTGGTCCAGGAGTTGCCCGCGATCGAGGGCCTGGCCCGGGTCGACGTGGTCTGCCTGGACAAGACCGGCACGCTCACCGAAGGCGGCATGGACGTCAGCGAGCTGCGGCCGCTGGACGGGTCGGCCGAGGACCTGGCCAAGCAGGTCCTCGGCGCACTCGGCAAGTCCGATCCCCGCCCCAACGCGTCCCTCCAGGCGATCATCGACGCGTACCCGGCGGGGGACGGCTGGCACAGCACCGACGCGCTGCCGTTCTCCTCCGCCCGCAAGTACAGCGGCGCGGCCCTCCAGAGCCCGGACGGTGAACACTCCACCTGGCTGCTCGGCGCCCCCGACGTCCTCCTGCCCGCCGGCGACGACGCGCTCGCCGAGGTCGACGACCTGAACGCGCAGGGCCTGCGCGTCCTCCTGCTGGCCCGCGCCGACCGCGATCTGCACGACTCCTCCATCGCCGACCACGTCCGACCCACCGCCCTGGTCGTCCTCGAACAGCGGCTGCGCCCCGACGCGATGGACACCCTGCGGTACTTCGAGGAACAGGGCGTCCAGGCGAAGGTCATCTCCGGCGACAACGCGGTCTCCGTCGGCGCGGTGGCCGGGAAACTCGGCATGCCCGGCGCGGAGTCCCCCGTGGACGCGCGCAAACTCCCCGACGACCCGGAGGAGATGGGAAAGGTCCTGGAGGACGGCGCGGTGTTCGGCCGCGTCACGCCGCAGCAGAAGCGGGACATGGTCGGCGCGCTCCAGGCGCGCGGCCACAACGTCGCGATGACCGGCGACGGCGTCAACGACGTACTCGCCCTCAAGGACGCGGACATCGGCGTCTCGATGGGCGCGGGCAGCGAGGCCACCAAGGCCGTCGCGCAGATCGTGCTCCTCAACAACAGCTTCGCGACGCTGCCTTCGGTGGTCGCCGAGGGCCGCCGGGTGATCGGCAACATCACCCGCGTCGCCACCCTCTTCCTCACCAAGACCGTCTATTCGGTCCTGCTGGCGATCCTGGTGGCCTGCTGCCAGATCCCGTACCCCTACCTGCCGCGCCACCTCACCCTGCTGTCCACCCTCACCATCGGCGTACCGGCCTTCTTCCTGGCCCTCGCCCCCAACAAGGAGCGCGCGAAGCCGCACTTCGTCCGGCGGGTGATGCGGTACGCGGTCCCCTCCGGCCTGATCACCGGCCTCGCCGCGTTCGCCACCTACCTGCTGGCCCGCGGCCACTACGACGGCCCGGACGCCCTCCCCGCCGAGACCAGCGCCGCCACCCTGACCCTGTTCCTCAGCGCGATGTGGGTCCTGGCGATCATCGCCCGCCCCTACACGTGGTGGCGCATCGGCCTCGTCCTGGCCATGGCCCTCGGCTTCCTGATCGTCCTCGTCACCCCCTGGCTCCAGCACTTCTTCGACCTGAAGCTGGTCGGCACGACGATGCCGTGGGCGGCGGTGGCGATCGCCGTGGTGGCGGCGGTGCTGCTGGAGGTGGCGTGGCGGGTGATGGGGCGGCGGTTCCCGGCGTAGTCGTCTTCGACGACGGTTCACGACGGCCCCACCGCCCCGCCACGACGGCGAGCCGCCGCAACGGCGCGGCCGGGCGGCACATCAGGCGCCGGTCCCCCAGCCCCCTCCTCCCACCCAGCCGCACCATGCGTCGCTAGTCGAACCAGCGGGCCTCCGCCAGTTCCTCCGCTCGGTCCGGGTCCTCCAGGAGGGCGGCGGTTTCGAAGCGGCGGGGCCACTGGCCGGCGGCCCAAGCGAGGCCGGCGGCGACGCCCTCCAGGGTGGCGGCGTGGAGGGTGCCGTCGGGGGTCCAGCGCCAGTCGAGTTCGGTGCCGTCCTCGACGGTCAGTTCCTCGTGCTCGACGTACGAGCGCGGGGTGTCCGGGCCGAGCAGCGTACGGACCGGTTCCGGGACCTCGTGCCGGATGCCCTCCGACCGTACGGGCGCCGGGAAGACCTCGCTCAGCCGCCTTACCTGGAACAGCTCGGCCAGCTCCGCCGCGCGTGCCGGGCGGACCGGCAGCAGCGGCAGGCCGGCGGCCAGCGGCATCAGATCGGGCGCGTCCGCGACGACCGCCTCGGCCGCGTCCACGACCCGCACCTCACCGTTGACGACGGCCCGCAGCTCATCCGGCAGCGTCACCTGCTCGGGGTCCAGCTCCGCCAGCACCCCGTACAGCGCGTGCAGTTGAGCCGGACCCACCTCGCGCGCGGGGTCCGCGAGGCGGGCGAGCAGCTCGGCCGCGCCGCCCGGCTCCTCCAGCAGCGCGGCCACGGAGGTCCGCACACCGAGGGCGCGCAGCACCTGGGCGTCCACCTCGCCCGCGTCCGCCGACTCGTACAGCCCCGCCAGCAGCGGGTCACCGCCCGCGGCCCGCAGCCCCGCCGGGCGGCGGCCGTCCAGCACCGGGTGCCCGCGCAGCCACCACGCCGTGTAGGGGCGGACCAGTTCGGTCGTGCCGTCCGGCAGCAACACCCGTACGGGCGCGGTCAGCGCGTCCCGCAGCGGCGGCCGCGACAGCATCGCCAGCACCCGCGGCCACGCGTCGTCGTCGACCAGGTCCAGGTCCCGTACGGCCACGATCTCCGTCGCGACCGGCGGCACCGGCGTCTCCGGCAGCCCGTCGAGGACGTCCTCGCACCACACGTCCACGGCATCCAGCACACCGACGTCGTCCGGCTCGGTGAAGTCCCCGTCGCGCGGCTCCAGTTCGTCCGGATCCAGCACCACGTCGGGGGCCCGTACGAGAGCGAAGCCGGCCAGCACGCCGACGGCGGTCAGCGGCTGCTCACCCCAGCGCGCGGCGAACTCCGCCTCCACGCAAGCGAGTTCGCCCTCCCGGATGACACTCTCGAAGTCGCTGCCGGGCAGCACCAGTTCGCCCGCGGGGGCCGGTTCGCCGTCCTCGTCGGGCAGGGCGAGCGCGGCCAGCCAGGGCTCGTCGCCGGGCGCGAGGTGCGCGTCGCGCACGAGGCCGAGCACGGCCTCCGCCAGCTCCTCGCCGCCCAGCCCGCCGAGTTCGCCCGGCTCGCCGTCGAAACCGAAGGCGTAGTCGTCCTCCGCCGCGTCCAGCGAACCCGCCACGGCCGCCCGGACCTGCGGAGTCGTCAGCACCGCGCGCGGATTCGCCGGAGTGGCGCCCAGCTTCTCCAGCAGCGGGTGCACGGCGTCCGGGTGGGCCACCTTCAGGCCCAGGCGGGCCAGGGTGCGGTGGCGCTCGGCGTCGTCACCCGCACCGCCGCCGGGCAGCGGCAGCAGAACCTGACGCGGGCCGATCGTGGTGCGCGCCGCCCGGCCGTCCTCGGCCCCCGAACCGGCGAGCGGTACGGGCAGGCCGCTCAGCCGCTCCGGATCCGTACCGGCCAGCGAGTCGTACAGCCGCCACCACCACGCGGGCGTCCGGTCCACCCCGGCCAGCCGGTCGATGACCTCGCCCAGCGGCACCCGCGCCACCCCCAGCGCACGCAGCTCGGGCCGCCGCTCCAGCCCGGCGGGCAGCAGGCTCGGGAACAGCTCCGCCAGCACGCGGACCGTGTCGGCCCCCGCCCCCTCGACCAGCTCCGCGTCCACCGGACGCAGCACGTACGCGTCCTCCTCGCCGCGGGCGCCGCCCCAGCCGCCCCCCTCACCGGGAGCCAGCTCGTCCGGACCACCGGCGGCGGGCGACGCGTCGAGGTGCAGCCCCATGCCGCTCGCGGGCGCGGCCGCGCTCGGCAGGAACCGTACGCGCGGCAGCAGCTCCAGCACCTGCCGCCGCAGCTCGTTGTCCAGCTCGCCCTGCCCCAGCGGGCCCGGTACGAGATCGATCGTGCCCGTCGAGACCGGCTGCCAGGCGGCCAGCAGCGCCGCGTACGCCTCGGCGGCGCGCCGCACGAGATGATCGGCGAGCGCACCGGGCGCGACGCGGCGCCGGGTCGGCTCCAGCGGGAACGAGGCGATCAGCAGCGCCGGCAGGCCGTGCCGCTCGTCGGTGGGCGTCGGCGCGTGCACGACCGGCGCGGTCTCCGGGCGCACCGGAGCGCCTTCCTCGTCCACCGGAACCGCCCAGGTCACCGCCCAGTGCGGACGCAGACGCTCCTCCACCGGGCGGTCGGCCAGCAGCTCCGGGTCCAGCGCGCCGTTCTCGCTCCTGACCCGCCAGCGGGACGTGCCGCGCTCGCTGTCCTCGATGACGACGTACGCGCCCTCCTGGCGCCGCCTCAGCTCTCGTACGCCGTCCGGGGTCTCGATCACGACCTCGGCCAGCCCCGGCAGCGTCAGCAGCAACGCGGCGTCGATACCGGCCAGCAGGCGGACCGTCAGCTCGTGCGCGGCGCCGTCACGCAAGGGCAGCACGACGGACGTGTCGTAGCCCTGCGGCGCACTGCCCTCGGCCGGGAAAGGCAGCCGCAACAGCGGTACGTGGCCGTCGCGGCGCCGCAGTTCACCACCCAGGCCGGGGCTGTGCGCGGCGAACTGGCTCGCCAGCTCGCGGGCCTCCGTCAGCGACCAGCGGACACCGCCGGTACGGCCGATCAGCGCGGGCTCGTCACTGACCGCGAGCACCGCCGAGAAGCCGACGCCGAAGCGGCCGACGGCCACTGCGGCCTCGGTCTCGCGCTTGGCGGAGGCGCGCAGGGTGGACAGGGACTCGACGCCCGTGGCATCGATGGGGGTACCGGTGTTGGAGGCGACCAGTACGCCTGGACCTTGGCCTTCGGCCGGGTGCAGGGTCAGGCGCAGCCGTCCGGGGACGCCGGCGCGGGCGGCGGCGTCCGAGGCGTTCTGCGCCAGCTCGACGGCGAGACGGTCGCGGTAGCCGCCGAGAGCGAGATCCTCCTCGGCGTTCGCATCCTCCCGAAACCGGGCCGGCGAGGCCGCCCACGCATCGAGCACCCCCCTACGCAGCCGGGCCGTCCCAAACGGATCCGCCTCTGCCCCTGCCGCTTCGCTCACGTTGTCTCCCGTTGTCGGTGCCAGGGTCATTTTCTACCGGGTGGGGGGTCACGCTTGCGTGACGGGGTTGGGGTTGGGGTTGGGGTTGGGGTTGGGGTTGGGGGGCGGGGTTGGGGGCGGGGGCGTTGCCTTGCCCCGGTGGGGGTGCGGGTGCTGCGCGGTCGGTTCGGTGGGTGGGGGCGCGCGTCTCGCGCCTAGGGTTCGGTGGGTGGGGGCTCGGGGCCCCGCAGGGGTCACTCCTCGGCGCCGGGAGTCATCCTTGTGTTCATTCGTAACCGGGGTCTCGGTCGTCCTGCGGGGAGACCCCTACGTGTCCCCGAGCCCGCGCCGTTCGCGGCTTTCCCACCCCCGTGGCTGGGGTCTTCACAGACCCCCGGCACGGCTTACGCACGACGTGGAGACGCCCGGGGCCCTGCGCCTACGCCCCGCGCGCCTCACCACACGGTGGGCGCGCACCAAGGTCATCTTTTTCCTCCCCCACCGGCCCGCACCCGCCAAACCGGCGGGAGGGGGTGTGCAGGGGGACACTCCCCGCAGGACGACCGTAGCCCCGGTTACGAATGACCACCTGGTTCACTCCAGGCGCCGAGGAGATGGCCCCCTGCGCACCCCCGCCCCACAAACAAAGCAAACGCGTATCCGCGCGAAGCGCGGGCCCGGTACCCCCCACCCCACCACATCAGCGGCTAGCTGTGGCCGAACTCCTCACCCGGCCCCGCCGCCTCCACAGACCCTCCGGCCGGATCCGGCCGCAACGGCATCGGATCGACGACGGTCTCGTCGATGACCGGCGGAGCCGGACGCGGGGGCTTCGGCATGACGGCGGCCTCGGAGTGACCCCCGCAGCCGTAGCCGAGGGAGACGACGTGCCCGTCCGCGGGCCCGAACTCGTTGGCGCAGATGCCGAAGGCCTGGCGGAGGGAGCCGGCCAGCGGGACCAGGAAGCCGCAGGAGACGCAGTTGGCGGGGGCGGCCTGGGCCATGGCGGTCTTGGGGCCGTAGGCCTCTTCCCAGCGGTCGGCCGCGATGTGCAGGCCGTAGCGGGAGAGAACCCGGGGGCGCCCCATGCCCAGCTCGTCGGCCACGGCGGCGATGCTCCCGCGAGCGGTCGTGTCGGGCTGGACCGCGGGCGAACCGGGCTCGACGTCCGCGTCCTCGGCGTCGGCCAGCTCGGCGACCCCCGGCGCGACGGGCGTACTGTCCGGTGCCGTCGCGGGCCGAACCTCATCCGTCGCGGGCCAGCCCGCATCCGTCGCGGGCCGACCCGCATCCGTACCCGAGAAACCAGGCTCAAGGCGGAGATCCTCCGCCTCGGTGGGCAGCAGGTCACCGGGGCCCATGTCCCCGGGACGCAGCCGCTCGCTCCACGGCACCCACTCGGGGGCGAGCAGCGCGTCGGGGCCGGGGAGCAGGACGGACTCGTCGAGGGTGACGTGCTTGGCGCGGGACGCGCGGGCGACGGTCACGGCCCAGCGCCAGCCCCGGTAGCCGGGCTCCTTGCACTCGAACAGGTGTGTGACGACACGGTCCCCGTCGGCGACGGCGTCGACGTGCTCGCCGACCGTTCCCGGCGCCGCGGCCTCCTCGGCCGCCGCGCGGGCAAGGTCGACCGCCTCGGCGCACAGGCGGTCAGGGGTACGGCTTCGCATCGCAGCACTCACAAGAATCGATTCTCTCTTCCACGCCGTCTCACGAGTGCGCCAGCCGGAGCTGTCCTGTCCTGTCCGGACGACCGGCGTGCCGGGGCGGGCGGAGCGGACCTGGGGACCGCGTCGACGTCCGCGCCCGGTCATCTCGGTCGAGCGCACCTCTTACGAACCATTCTGCGGGATCGCGGCAAGGCGCGCGGCCAAGAACGACCGCCGGTGGCGCGCTACACACGCTACCCCTTCAACCGTGTGCGGCCCCTCGGCGGGAGCGGCAAATGTCACCGGCAGCGGCCACCAGCCGTGTGGCGCCGCGCAACAGGCCGTGGAAAGAGCCATGGCCCGGGCGAGTTGGGGGCACTATTGGCTGCGTGGCTGCCGGACGGGCGTCTAGGAGGACGGGGCTGCCGCGGATGCCACGGGCGTCGCGGGCCCCCAGGCCGGGGACCGCGAAATCCTCCCGGGCCCCGCGGATCGCCAAGGCTTCGCGGATTTCCACCGGGCCGCGTGTGCCTAAGGGGGCACGGGTCTCGACGGCGTCCACGAGATCCGGCGGGGCCGGCGGCCGGGCGTGCCGCGCGGCGGGCCGGGCGCTGCGCCGCCCGTTCGCGGCGGCCGGGCGCGGCATACGGCGGGCGACCCACGCGCACGGGGCGGGCGAGTCGGGCCTCGGCAAGCTGATCGAGCTGCACGCGGTGAACTCGGCCGGCGACATGATGATCACGATCGCGCTGGCCTCGACGGTGTTCTTCTCCGTGCCGACGGACCAGGCGCGGGGCCGGGTGGCGCTGTACCTCGCCGTCACGATGGCGCCGTTCGCGCTGCTGGCACCGGTCGTGGGGCCGCTGCTGGACCGGGTGCCGCACGGCCGCCGGGCCGCGATGGCCGGGGCCATGCTGGCCCGCGCGCTGCTCGCGCTGACCATGGCGGGCGCGGTCGCGGGCGGCGGGCTGGAGCTGTATCCGGCGGCACTGGGCGTATTGGTGTCCTCGAAGGCGTACGGGGTGGTGCGGAGCGCCGTCGTCCCGCGCCTGCTGCCGCCCCGCATCTCCTTGGTGAAGGCCAATTCCCGGGTGACGCTCGCCGGGCTGCTGGCGACCGGGGCCGCGGCGCCGGTGGGCGGCGCGCTGCATCTGGTGGGGACGAGCTGGCCGCTGTACGGGGCGTTCGCGGTGTTCGTGGCGGGCACCTTCCTGTCGTTCTCGCTGCCGCACAAGGTGGACTCGGCGAAGGGCGAGGGGCGCGCGCGGCTGGCGTCCGGGGAAGAAGGCGAGCGGGCCGGGAAGGCGTCGGGCGAACGGCCGGGGAAGGCGGCGGCCGGCGGCCGGCGGCCGGGGCTGCGGACGGTGGGCCCGTCCGTACTGCACGGGCTCCAGGGGAACTGCGCGCTGCGGTCGCTGTCCGGGCTGCTGACGTTCTTCCTGGCGTTCCTGCTGCGCGAGCACCCGCTGGGCGGGCTCGGGCCGCAGCTCTCGCTGGGGCTGGTGGCGGTGGCGGCGGGGGCGGGCAACGCGCTGGGGACGGCGGTCGGCGCGTGGCTGCGGTCCCGGGCCCCGGAGCTGATCATCGCGGTGGTGCTGGGGCTGGCGCTGGCCGTCACGGTCACCGCGGCGGTCTTCTACGCGGTGCTGGCCATCGTGGTGGTGACGGCCGCGGCGGCGACGGCGGGCCTGTGCCAGGCGCTGGCGAAGCTGTCGCTGGACGCGGTGATCCAGCGCGATGTGCCGGAGCCGGTGCGCACCTCGGCGTTCGCCCGCTCCGAGACCGCGCTCCAGCTGTCCTGGGTGGTCGGCGGCGCCGTCGGGATCGCGCTGCCGCTGAGCGGGACGCTGGGTCTGGCGGTGGCCGGGGCGCTGGTGGCGACGGGCGCGGTGCTGGCCGTACGGGGCCTGCTGGGTGCGGCGCGGCACGGCGCGCCCCACCCTCGTGTGGCGTGAGCGGAACCGACCGATAGCCTGCCCGCATGACCGCGTTCTCTTCTTGGGGCACAGGCCGCCGCGCCGCTGCCGCCCTCGGTGCCGTGTCCCTGGGGCTCGTCACCCTTTCCGCCTGTGAGAAGCCGACCCCGCTCGCCACGGTGACCGCCGGCAAGGACACCGTGACCGCCGAGGCGGCCTGCTACGACGACGGCAAGGTGCTCGGCGATCTGGCCTCCACCGACAAGAAGGCGCAGGCCGAGTTCACCAAGTGCCTGACCACCGACCCCAAGAAGATGATCACCCTGCACCCGGGTGAGAAGCTGCGGCTCGGCGTCGAGCCGGACGTGGCGGAGGACGGCTGGATCGCGCTGTCCAACAGCAGCCCGATCACCAACATGAGCAAGCAGACGTACCAGGTCGTGCCCAACGCCGACCAGCTCTTCGTCAACCAGCAGACCCGCAGCCTGGCCGACTCCACCGTGGTGTCCGTCGTCGCCTCCAAGGGCGGCAAGTACACCGGCGTGTGGAACGTCAAGCTCAAGCGCGCCGAGTCCTGAGCCCGCTGACATCCGCGCGAGGCCGGTGGTGATGAGGTGACCGAGATACGGGTCCTGGCCGTCACCGCCGTCCCGGCCGAGCGCGACGCGGTGGTCACGGGCGCGGCCGGGGACGGTGCCGCCGAGGTCGTCGCGCTGCCGGTGGGCGGCTACGCGCTGCACCGGGTACGGGCCGGTGAGCGGCCCGCCGTGGTCCTCGACGTGCTCGCCGCCGGTGTCGGCCCGGCCGCCGCTGCCGCCGGCACCGCCGCCGCGCTGACCGCCGCGGTGTGCGGCGGATCGGGCTACCACCTCGTGATCTCGGCCGGCATCGGCGGCGGCTTCGCGCCCGCCGCCCCGGTGGGCGCGACCGTCGTCGCGGACGAGATCGTCGCGGCCGACCTGGGCGCGGAGACTCCGGACGGCTTCGTTCCGGTGACCGAGCTGGGCTTCGGCACGGTCGTCCACACCCCGCCGCCGGACCTGGTGCGGGCCCTCGCCGCGGCCACCGGCGCGGCGTGCGGCGCGGTGCTCACCGCCTCGACCGTCACCGGCAGCGCCGGGCACGCCGCGCGGCTCGCCGCCCGCCATCCGCGCGCCCTCATCGAGGCGATGGAAGGTTTCGGCGTCGCCGAGGCCGCCGCCGCGCAGGGCCTGCCGGTGCTCGAAATCCGTACGGTCTCCAACCCTGTCGGCCCGCGCGACCGCGCCGCGTGGCGCATCGGGGACGCGCTCGGCGCGCTCTCCGCCGCCTGCGCCGCGCTCCCCCGCGTCCTGACGGCGGCCGGGACCCCGACCTCCTGGAGGACGCCATGAGCGACCCGCTCAAGATCGCCTACTCGCCGTGCCCGAACGACACCTTCGTCTTCCACGCGTGGGCGCACGGCAAGGTCCCGGGCGCGCCCGCGCTGGACGTCACCTTCGCCGACATCGACATCACCAACGGCATGGCCGAGCGCGGCGAGGGCGACATCCTGAAGGTGTCGTACGCGGTGCTGCCGTGGGTGCTGGAGGAGTACGCGCTGCTGCCCTGCGGCGGCGCGCTGGGGCGCGGCTGCGGCCCGCTGGTGCTCACCAAGGAGCCGGGCGAGGCCAGGGACCTGGCCGGGAAGACGGTCGCGGTGCCCAGCGAGCGGTCGACCGCGTACCTGCTGTTCCGGCTGTGGGCGGCCGACGAGGTGCCCGGCGGCGTCGGCGAGGTGAAGGTGCTGCCGTTCGACGAGATCATGCCGGCGGTACGGGACGGCCGGGTGGACGCCGGACTGGTCATCCACGAGGCCCGCTTCACGTACCGGAACTACGGGCTGAGCTGCCTCGCGGACATGGGCGAGCACTGGGAGCGCACCACCGGACTGCCGATCCCGCTGGGCGCGATCATCGCCAAGCGGTCGCTGGGCGCCGAGCGGTTGCGCGAGCTGGCCGCGGCGGCCCGCACGTCGGTGCGGATGGCCTGGGACGACACCGAGGCGTCGCGCGCGTACGTACTGGAGCACGCGCAGGAGATGGACCCGGCCGTCGCCGACCAGCACATCGGCCTGTACGTGAACGAGTTCACCGCCGACCTCGGCGAGGACGGCTACGCGGCGGTCCGCGGCCTGCTCACGCGCGCCGCGGCCGAGGGGCTCGTACCGCCCCTCGGCCGCGATGCGCTGAGCTTCGGCTAGCCGCCGGCCGTCACACGTCCAGCTGGTCGGCGACCGCGCGCAGCATGCCCGCGATCTTCCCGCCGTGTGCCTTGTCGGGGTAGCGGCCGCGCTCCAGCTGCTGGGCGACGTTCTCCAGGAGCGTGGTGAGGTCCTGCACGATCGACGCCAGCTCGTCCGGCTTGCGGCGCTGGGCCGCCGCCACCGACGGCGCCGGGTCGAGGATCGTCACCGAAAGCGCCTGGTCGCCGCGCTGCCCGGCCACCACGCCGAACTCGACGCGCTGGCCCGGCTTGAGTGCGTCCACGCCGTCGGGCAGCACCGACGAGTGCACGAAGACGTCACCGCCGTCGTCGCGGGAGAGAAAGCCGAAGCCCTTCTCGCTGTTGAACCACTTGACCTTGCCGGTAGGCACGTCTGTCCTCGTCCTCGTACTCGTCGGAAAACCACTGGGGTCTGGTTACGGTTTTTAGGGTGTTTCCTGCGGGAAAACAGCTCTGGATAGCAGTGCAGCGGGCCACCTGACCCGCCACCCCCCAAGGCTAATGGTCCGGTGCCCGGTGACAAGACGTCGCCGGGTGGTTCCACCGCGCTTCTGGCCCGGACTTACCCTGGTCGTGTGTCTGACGAAACTCCCCAGGCCGGGGATCTGCTGGTACGGATCGGCGCGATTGTTTTCCTGATTGGCGCGGTGGCCACACTCGCCACCGTCACCCCGCTGTTCATCGGGGCCGATCCGCTGCCGTCCGTCTTCTACTGGGTCTGCATGCTGATGGGCGTCGGCTTCGTCGTCGCCGCGGCCGGAGTGCTGCGTTCCGTCGCGGCCCAGCGACGGCAGGCGCGCTCCTCGGCGGCGTAACGGACTCAACGGTTCCGCCCGGCCGCGTACCCCTCCAGCCAGGCCGGGAAGCCGGTCAGGTCGTCGAGGAGGACCTGGGCGCCGGCCGCGCGCAGCTCGTCCGGGGCGCACGGCCCGGTGGCCACCGCCACGGACAGCGCGTCGGCGGTGTGCGCACCGCGTACGTCACCGGTGTGGTCGCCGACGTAGACGGAAGCGCCGTGCGCGCGCAGCGCCTCGGCCTTGGCCTCCGCCCACAGCGAGCCGATGACGGCGTCCGCCGGGATGTCCAGGTGCGCCAGGTGCAGCTTGGCGTTGGGCTCGTACTTCGCGGTGACGACGATCGCCCGCCCGCCGTGGCGCTGTACGGCGGCCACCGCCTCGCGGGCGCCCGGCATCGCGAGCGTCCCGGTGATCGCGTGCGTCGGGTACAGCGACCGGTACAGATCGCTGATCTCCGCGACCCGCTCCTCGGGGAACCACCGGCGGATCTCCTGCTCCAGCGGCGGCCCGAGCCGGGTGATCGCCGCGTCCGCGTCGATGTACGTCCCCGTCTCGGCCGACAGCGCCTCGTACGCCGCCTTGATGCCGGGGCGCGAGTCGATCAGCGTCATGTCCAGGTCGAAGCCGACGGTGAGCGTCTTCGAGGCGCGGGCGACCGTGGGATCGGGAACCGGGGTGTGCGAAGCCATGGTGGCCATTGTGGCTGATGTCCGCGGCGGGCGAGCCGTACACTTGCCCCTCCTGACCTGCCCGCCGCCCGCGCCGACGCCACCGCGGAACGGAGCCGATGCCAGTCGTCCGGTCCAGCAGCCCCAGAGCCTCCCCGACGAGACGCCGCGCCGGCTGGACCGCCGGGGCGGTGTTCGTGCTGCTGCTGGCGGTGCTGTTCTCGCTCGCGGTCGGCAGCCGCCCGTTCGCTCCGTCCGAGGTGCTGGACGCGCTGCTGTACGGCGGGGGCGGTGACGCCGCGCAGGTGGTGCGCTTCCTGCGGCTGCCGCGCACGCTGATCGGCCTGATGGTCGGCGCCGCGCTCGCCCTCGCGGGCACCGCCATGCAGGGCGTCACCCGCAACCCCATCGCCGACCCGGGCGTCCTCGGCATCAGCCAGGGCGCCTCGGTGGGCGTGGTCCTCGCGCTGTCCTTCCTCGGGGTGCACACCCTCGGCGGCTATGTGTGGTTCGCCTTCGCGGGCGCCGGGATGGCGGCGGTGTCCGTGTACGCGATCGCCTCCAGGGGGCGCGGCGGCGCGACACCGGTGAAGCTGGCGCTGTCCGGGGCCGCTGTCAACGCGCTGCTCGTCGCCGTGACCATGGCGGTGCTGACGACGAAGGCGGCGGCGCTGGACGAGTTCCGGTTCTGGCAGGTCGGCTCGCTGACCGGCCGGGACACCGAGGTCGCCGCGCGGATCTGGCCGTTCCTGCTGGCGGGCGCGGTGCTGGTGCTGGCCGTCGCGCGCGGTCTGGACGCGCTGGCGCTCGGCGAGGACGTGGCCAAGGGGCTCGGGCAGAACGTCGCGGCCGTACGCGTCGTGGCCGGGCTCGGGGCGACCGTGCTGACCGGCGCGGGCGTCGCGGCGGCCGGGCCGATCGCCTTCGTCGGGCTCGCCGTACCGCACCTCGCCCGCGCGGCCGTGGGCGGCGACCACCGCTGGCTGCTGCCGATGGCGGCGCTGCTCGGCCCGGTCGTGGTGCTGGTCTCGGACACCGTGGGACGTGTGCTGTTCCCGCCGTCCGAGGTGCCGGCGGGGGTGCTGACGGCGCTGCTCGGGGTGCCGTTCCTGGTGGCACTGGTACGGCGGAAGGCGGTGCCGGCGTGATCGCGGTACGGCGGGAGGCGGGTGCCGGCATGACCGCGGTACGGCGGGAGGCGGGTGCCGGCATGACCGCGGCAGGGCGGAAGGCGGTGCCGGCGTGACAGCGCCGGTCACCGGCCGTGGGGACGGGATACGGCCGGCGGGCGTGCGGCCCGCCGGGTACGCTCTCGCGCGCGCCGGGCGCGTCTCCTTCCTCGTGCACCGGCGGGCGGTGGCCGTCGCCACCGTGCTCGCCCTGCTGCTCGCGGCCGGCTGCCTGGCGTACCTGTGCGTCGGCGAGTCCTTCGTGGCGCCCGGCGAGGCGCTGAAAGCCGTCTTCGGGCAGCCCTCCCCGGCGGAACTGGTCGTCGGGACGCTGCGGCTGCCGCGCATGGTGGTCGGACTGCTCGTCGGCGCGGCCTTCGGGATCGCGGGCGCGCTGATCCAGACCGTCGCCCGCAACCCGCTCGCCAGCCCGGACGTCATCGGCGTCACCCAGGGCGCGAGCGCGCTGACGGTGGGCTCGATGACGTTCGGTGTGACCTCGTACACCGTCCTGCCGTACCTGTCCGTCGCGGGCGGCGTGCTCGCCGCCGCCCTCGGCTACGTCTTCGCCTGGCGCGGCGGCCTGCACGCCACCCGCTTCGTGCTGATCGGCATCGGCTTCGCCGTCGCGCTGCGCTCGGTCACCCACCTGTTCCTGACCAAGGGCGACCACCTCGTCGCCCAGCAGGCGCAGGTGTGGTTGACCGGCTCGCTCAACGGGCGCGGCTGGGCCGAGGCCGCGCCGCTGGGCTGGGCGCTGCCGGCCCTGCTGCCCGCCGTCCTGTGGGCGGCCCGCGCCCAGCGCACCGTCTCGCTGGACGACGCCACGGCGACCGCGCTCGGCGTACGGCTGAACCGCACCCGGTTCGGCCTGGTCGCGCTCGGCGTGGTGCTGGCGTCGATGGCCACCGGCGCGGCGGGGCCGGTCGACTTCGTGGCGCTGCTCGCCCCGCAGACCGCCCGCCGCCTGACCCGTACGGCACAGCTCCCGCTGCTGTGCTCGGCGCTGCTGGGCGCGGCCGTGGTCGTGGTCGGGGACCTGCTGGCCCGCAAGCTGCTGGCGCCGACGGAGCTGCCGGTGGGCGTGCTGACCGCGGCCGTCGGCGCCCCGTACCTGATCCGTCTGATCATCCGCAGCCGGGCCGTGGGAGGACGCGCGTGAGCGAGGGCACCGGGGGCGCGGGAGGCCCACGAGGAACGGAAGGCACGGAAGGCACGGGAGGCACGGGAGGCACGGGAGGTGCCGGGGATGCGGCACCGGCCGGCAGCCGGCTCGCGGCCCGGGACCTGACCCTGGCCTACGACGACCGCACGGTCGTCGAGGGGCTCGACCTCGATATCCCGCACGGCGCGGTGACGGTCGTCGTCGGCCCCAACGCCTGCGGCAAGTCCACGCTGCTGCGGGCGCTCGGCCGGCTGCTCGCACCGCGCCGCGGCGCCGTCCTGCTGGACGGCACGGACCTGGCCCGCATCCCCACCAAGAAGATCGCCCAGGCCGTGGGGCTGCTGCCGCAGACCCCGGTGGCCCCCGAGGCGATCACCGTCGCCGACCTGGTCTCCCGCGGCCGCCAGCCGCACCAGCGCTGGTGGCGGCAGTGGTCCGAGGCGGACGAGCGGGCCGTCGCCGAGGCCATGGCCCGTACGGACGTGACGCGGCTGGCGGACCGGCCGGTGGACGAACTGTCCGGCGGGCAGCGGCAGCGCGTGTGGATCGCGATGGCGCTCGCCCAGGAGACCGGCCTGCTGCTCCTGGACGAGCCGACGACGTACCTGGACATCGCGCACCAGGTCGAGGTGCTGGACCTGATACGGCAGCTCAACCACGACCGGGGGCGCACCGTCGTCGCCGTCCTGCACGACCTCAACCAGGCCGCCCGCTACGCCGACCACCTGGTGGCGATGAAACAGGGCCGGATCGTCGCACAGGGGCACCCGTCGGCGGTCGTCACGGCCGGGCTGGTGCGGGAGGTGTTCGGGCTGGAGTCGGTGGTCGTACCGGATCCGGTGACGGGCTCGCCCCTGGTGGTCCCGGGGCGGCCTTGGCAGGCTCCGGGCGGAGGGTCCACGGTCGTTCCCGAGCCGGGTTAGGACCTGTCGGCGACAGGGCCCGGCCGTCCCGTACGCCCATTCCTGCCGAAAGGGCCCGTCATGCCGCTCTCCGCAGTTCCCCGTACGGTTCCGTGGACCGGGCGCCGCCGCGCCGGGTGCCGCCGCGCCACCCGCGCCGCGGCCACCGCCGTGACCGGCGCCCTGGCCGCTTCCCTGACGCTGGCCGCGTGCGGCTCGGGCGGCTCCGGCGGCCCGTCCGGAACGGGGGGTTCCGGCGCCTCGGCCAAGCCCGCCGACTGCCCGGCGCAGCCGACCACGACCTGGGCGAAGCCCGTTCCGGGCAAGGGCACGCACCGGGTGCGTACGGCGCGGGGCGAGGTGACGGTGCCGAACCGGCCGCGGCGGGTGGTCGTCCTGGACACCGCGGAGCTGGACTCCGCGATCACGCTCGGGGTCACCCCGGTCGGCGCCACCCGCTCCGACGTGGCCGGCGGATTCCTCGGCTACCTGCCCAAGGAGAAGGTCGCCGGCATCAAGGACGTGGGAAAGATCGGCGCCCCGAACCTGGAGGCGGTCGCCGCACTGAAGCCGGACCTGATCCTGACCAGCGCGGTGCGCGACGGCAAGCGGTACGAGCAGCTGAAGGCCATCGCGCCCACGGTCATGACGGAGACCACCGGCTACCCGTGGAAGCAGAATTTCGCCACCCACGCCGACGCGCTCGGCAGGATCCCGCAGGCACGGCAGGCGGCCGCCGCGTACGAGGCGCACGCCGGGCGGGTCACCGCGGCACTCGGCGGGGCCGCGGCGGCGAAGCGGACCACGACGAACGTCGTCCGCTTCGTCGAGGGCGCCGACACCCGCGTCTACGGCTGCCGCAGCTACATCGGCACGATCCTGAACGACATCGGCACCGGCCCGACCAGCGTGGTGCAGAACGCGCGGGACGGCCTGATGATCGAAGTCAGCGCGGAACAGCTGAACGAGGCGGACGCGGACGCGCTCTTCTACACGGCCTACGGCAGCCCGGAGAAATCCCAGGAGAAGCAGGTCACCGGCGGGGCGCTGTGGAAGAACATGCGGGCGGTCAGGAACGGCCGGGCCTTCCGCGTCGACGACGAGCTGTGGATCCAGGGGATCGGCTATACGGCGGCGGGCAAGATCTTGGACCAGGTGCAGGAAAAGCTGGCGAAGGAGTAGGCGGCGTTGTGGAGGGGGCGGGGGCTGGACGGGGCGGTGGGCGGGAGAGGCGGGGTCCGGACGGGGCAGTGGGCGGGGGCCGGACGGGCCGGTGGGGCCACGCACGGGCCGGTGGGGGCGCGGGCGGGCCGGTGGGGCCACGCACAGGTCGGCGGGGCCCCACCACGGCTCAGCGCGGCTGCCGCCGCATCCGCCACACCAGGAACAGAGCCGAGGCGACAGCCGCGACACGGACCACCACCGGCAGCACCCCGGTCAGCTCGTGCCCCAGCTGCCCCTCGGCGATGGGCTCGCCCCACCGCCCGTCGACCCGGCCCCACAGCCACACCACCAGCCCGCCGACGATCACTCCCGGCACTCCCAGCGCCGCGAACTTCGCCTCGCCCCGGGGCAGCCGACGGGAGGTGTAGGCGAGCACCCATCCCCCGGCGAGCGCGAGCCAGACTCCGGTCACCGCGCCCGCCACCAGCAGGAGGACGGCCAGCAGCAGGACCGGGCTGAGCGGGGGCCGCGCGACCGGCGCGTACTCCACCGCTTCGGGCTCCTCGGCGTACGGCTCCGGAGCGGTGCCGGACCTCCGCCACCGCGCGAGCACGCGCGGCAGCACGCCGCGCGGCGCCTCGGCCGCCTCCTCGCCGTGCTCGCCGCCCTCCTCGCCGTCCTCGCCGTCCTCGCCCTCCGCGTCGTCGTCCCCGCCCCGCTCGCCCTTCTCCAGGGACAGCGGGCCGCCCTCCTCGCGCTCGCCCGGCGGGCGCTCCCGGATCTCGGGGATCTCGATGCCGCCGATGAACCCGGGCACCGTCTCGCCGGGTCCGTACGGCCCGTACGGGTCCTCCTGCACGCGCCACCAGTCGGGTTCGGCGCTGCCGTCACCGAGTTCGTCGAAGCCCGCGAGGTGCGGCGGGGACGCGGTGGGCGGCGGCTCCGGCTCCCGGGCGCGGCCGGAGCGGCGCTTGCCCTCGCGCGGGGCCCCGTCGCGCGGGGCTCCGTCGCGCGGGGACGGGATCTTTCCGGCGAGGCGTCCGCGCAACCCCTCACCCAGAGCGGAGAGGTTGGGAAGGGCGGGACGGGAGGGGCGGGAGGTGGGTTTGGCGGGACCATTGGCGGAGATGGTGTCCTGATCGCCGGCGCCGGGGCGCGGCCGTGGCTCCGCCGCACCCGACGGTCCCGGCGAGGCCGGTGGCCCGCTGCCGCCCGCCGCCTCCACCACCGCCTCGGGCGTGCCGAGCCGGGACAGCACACGTCTGACACCCGGCACCGTGTCCGGCTTCGCCGCGTCCACCTGGGCCCGCAGCTCGGCCACCAGGCGCATCCGCGCTCCGGAGGACAGCCCGCGCTGCTGGGCCAGATCACCGACCCGGCTCAGATAGTCAAAGACCAGCTGGTCGCTCTCGATCCCCACGAAATCCCCTGTGGCACAGCCCGGCTCCTCCGGAGACGGTACCGCCGATCGCCCCTCCGGCGGAGGCGGCACAACGCCGCCGTCGGCGTCGGCACGGCGCCGCGCGGCCGTCGGCACGGCACCGCACTTGTCGGCGGTACGGCGCTGCACTCGCCGTCGGCACGGCGGTGCGCCCACCGTCCGCACGGCGCTGCACCCGACAACGTCAGCGGCCCCCGCTACCGTGTAGCGGATGAGTGAAACACCCCGCACGCTCGCCGAAGAGCTCCGCACCCGCCCGGACAGCGGGCTCGCCGACCTGCTGCGGGCCCGTCCCGACCTCCTCAACCCGGTCCCCGGCGACCTGACCCAGCTCGCCACCCGTGCCGGTACCCGCGCCTCCGTCGTGCGGGCCGTGGAGCGCCTGAACCGTTTCGCGCTGCAGACCGCCGAGGCGCTGGCGGTGGCGCCGGACCCCTGTCCGTACGAGACGCTGCTCGGCCTGATGGCGGGGGACGTACCGGCGGATGCCCCGACGGCGGACGCGTCGGACTCGGGCGCGTCCGACACCGGCATGCCGGACCCGAGCACATCCGACACCGGCACGTCCGACAAGGGACCACACCTGCCCCCCGGCACCCGCTCCGCCATCGCCGCCGAGCTCCCCCGCGCCGTATCGACCCTGCGCGAACAGGCCCTGGTCTGGGGCGGTGACGACCGGCTGCGCCTGGTCCGTACGGCCCGCGAACTGCTCGCGCCCGGACCCGCGCACCCCTCCCCCACCGGCCTCGGGCCGACCGTCGCCGAGGCCACGTCCGGCATGTCGCCCGGCCGCCTCCAGGACATCCTGGCCGCCGCCGGGCTGCCCGCGACCCACGACCCGGTGACCGCCGTCGCCGCTCTGACCTCGCTGTTCGAGGACCGTAAGCGGATGGCCGCGCTGCTCGCCGAAGCCCCTGAGGAGGCGCACGGCGTCCTGGCCCGGCTGGTCTGGGGCCCGCCGTACGGCGCCGTCACCGACCGGCCCGCCGCGCACCTGCAATGGCTGCTCGACCGGGGCGTGCTGCTGCCCGCCGGGCCGCGCAACGTCGTCCTCCCCCGCGAGGCCGCCCTGCACCTGCGCGCGGGGCGCGCGCACCGCGTCCCCGAGCCGTTGCCGCCGGCCCTCGCGCCCACCACCGAACGCGATCCACAGCTTGTGGACAGCGCCGCCGCGGGCCAGGCGTTCACCGCCCTGGCCACCGTCGATGAACTGCTCAAGGAGTGGGACCTCGGCGGGCCGGGCGTACTGCGGGCGGGCGGGCTGAGCGTACGGGACCTCAAGCGGACCGCCGCCGCCCTGGACTGCACCGAGCACGTCGCCGCATTCTGGCTCGAACTCGCCTATGCCGCCGGACTGGTGGCGTCCGACGGCGAGGCCGACGAGCGGTACGCGCCCACGCCCGCCGCCGAGGACTGGCGGCAGCTGCCCGCCGAGGAACGCTGGGCGCGGCTGGCCACGGCCTGGCTCGCGGCGACCCGTACGGCCGGGCTGGTCGGCACCGCCGATCCCAAGGGCCGCACCCTGTCCGCGCTCGGCCCGAACCTCGACCGCTCCCCGGCTCCCGAGGTGCGCCACCGGGCGCTCACGCTGCTCGCGTCCCTGGCGCCCGGCACCTCCGTACCGGCCGACGCCGTCCTGGACCGGCTGCGCTGGGAGCGGCCGCTGCGCGGGGCGGGCGCCTCAGCCGGTGAGCCGGGCGGCGCGCAGACCAGCGGCCCGCAAACAGCTGCCCGCCGTCCGGCCGCCGCCGGCGCCTCCCCCTCCGACACCAACGCCGCCCGCAACACCGGCGCGGCGGGCACGGCGGGCACCGCGGGCGCTTCCAGTGCCACCGACGACCTGCGCTCCCGCCTCGCCCGCTGGACCCTCGCCGAGGCCGAACTCCTCGGCATCACCGGCCGCGGCGCCCTGGCCACCCACGCCCGCGCGCTCCTGGGCACGGAGCCCGCGGATACCAAGCCCACGCACACCAAGTCCACGGACACCAAGTCCCCAGCCACCAAGCCCGCGGACGCCCCCGCCCCCGCCTCCGACCCCGCGGCCGCACGGTCCGAACGAGCCGCCCGGGCCGCCGCCCTCCTCGCCCCCCTCCTCCCCGAACCCCTCGACCACGTCCTCCTCCAGGCCGACCTGACCGCCGTCGCCCCCGGCCCGCTGGAGCGCCCCCTGGCCGACGCGCTCGGCATCCTCGCCGACGTCGAGTCCAAGGGCGGCGCCACGGTCTACCGCTTCACCCCCGCCTCCGTACGCCGGGCCCTGGACGCCGGCCGGTCCGCGGCCGAACTGCAAAGCTTCCTCGCCACCCACTCCCGCACCCCGGTGCCGCAGCCGCTCGCCTACCTCATCGACGACGTGGCGCGGCGCCACGGCCGGCTCCGCGTCGGCGCGGCCTCGGCGTACGTACGCTGCGACGACGACGCGCTGCTCGCGGAGATCCTCGCCGACCGCCGCGCCGTCGCCCTGCGCCTGCGCCGGCTCGCCCCGACCGTACTGGCCTCGGCCGCCCCGCCCGACCAGCTCCTGGAGGTGCTGCGCGCGATGGGCTACGCCCCGGCCGCCGAATCCGCCGAGGGCGACGTCCTCATCGCCCGCCCGGACGCCTACCGCACCCCGCCGCGCACCGCGCCCGCCCCGGTCCCCGACGGCCCGCCCGAGCCCGCCGGCACCCTCCTCGAAGCGGCGGTCCGCGCCATCCGCGCCGGCGACCTGGCCGCCACCGCCGAACGCAAGCCGGTACGCGCTCCCGCGGCCCCGGCCCCCGGCGGCCTCCCCCGCACCACCTCGGCCGAGACCCTGGCCACCATGCAGGCCGCCGTCCTGACCAACGCCACCCTGTGGATCGGCTACGTCAACGCCGACGGCGCCGCCAGCCAGCGCGTGATCGCCCCGGTCCGCGTCGAGGGCGGCTTCGTCACCGCCTACGACCACACCGCCGACGAGGTCCGCACATTCCCCCTCCACCGCATCACCGGCGTCGCGGAACTGGCGGACGAAACGGCGTCCTGAGCGGGCCGGACCCGGTCACCCGGCTCCCGTACCGCCCCCGGCGCCGTACCGCAGACCGTCCACCAGCAGCGCCACCATCCGCCGCGTATGGCCGCCCTCGTCCTCCTGGGCGGGCAGGGTCAGATTGCGCGTGGCGGTCAGCAGGTCCTCGGGATCGATGCCGGGGCGGATCTCCCCGGCGCGCACCGCGGCGTCGATGAGCCCGCCGAGGACCGGCATGAAGCGCTGGTCGAAGTACGCGGGCAAGGTGTCGTAGGCCGGGTCCCCGGAGTGCAGGGCGGCGCTGAGCCCGCGCTTGGCGGCGATGAAGGCCGTGAACCGCTGAAGCCACTGGGAGAGCGCTTCGGCCGGCCCGTACTGCGCCGCGAGCGACTCCGCGGCATCGGCACAGGCGTCCACCTCGTGCCGGAAGACCGCCGCGATGAGATCCGACCGCTGCGGAAAGTGCCGGTAGAGCGTCCCGGCCCCCACCCCCGCCCGCGCGGTGATCTGCCGCACGGGCGCGTCCACCCCCGAGGTGGCGAAGATTTCCGCGGCCGCGCTGAGCAGCGCGTCGAGATTCCGCCGCACATCGGCACGCACGCGCTTGGAGCCCTGCCCTCCGACCGCGTCCGCACCGGCTTCCCGGGTCGTGTCGTCGCTCACGGGGGTCCCCTCTTACTGGAACGGGCAGGGGCCATCGTACGAGGAGAACCGCCCCGGCCCGCCACGCCGTCAGCGGCGCCGACGCACCAGGGCTCCCGGATCGACCTCGACCGGGAACGGCTTCTCGATCAGAGTCGTGCGCCCGGCCTCCGCCACGGCCCGCTCCACATAGCGGCCGTTCTCCAGCTCGCAGACGACCAGGGCCGGCGTCGGCTCCAGTTCGAGCCGCCACAGATGCTCGATACCGGCTTCCGCGTAGTACGGCGGCTTGAGCAGCCGGTCGGTGCGGCGGCCGGACGACGACGGCGAGACGATCTCGGCCACGAGCAGCACGGCCTCGGCGTCGAAATTGACCGGGTCCTGATCGGCAGCGGCGGCGTCCACCACAGCGATGTCCGGGATGAAGAGGCCGTCAGGCAGAATCACGTTGACCGCCCCCAGCACCTCGGCCGGAGCTCCCACTGAAGCGATGGCAGCATCCAGCAAAGAAGCCAGGCGGAACGACGCCCGCTGATGCTTGGTTCCCGGTGCCGGCGACAGCAGGAGCGCTTCCCCCACCAGTTCGCGACGCTGTCCCCGGTCCTCCCCCAGAGCCAGGACCTCCTCCACCGTCCATGGGCCGTAGTGATCTTCATGCGCCACGCTCATCAACTCACCCCCTCAGCCGGAACCATCACCATCAGTGTGGCGCCCGCCACCGACATCGCGCCGTTCGCTTCGTTCCCGGTCACTCGCCCGAGTGCGCGACACTGGAGGCTTGCCCAAGTCGGACCGTACGGAAGGGCCGCGCGTGAACGGACCTCTCATCGTCCAGAGCGACAAGACGCTGCTGCTGGAAGTCGACCACGAGCAGGCGGAGGCGTGCCGGCGGGCCATCGCGCCGTTCGCGGAGCTGGAGCGGGCGCCCGAGCACATGCACACGTACCGGGTGACGCCGCTCGGGCTGTGGAACGCGCGGGCCGCGGGGCACGACGCCGAGCAGGTCGTGGACGCGCTGGTGCAGTTCTCGCGGTACCCGGTGCCGCACGCGCTGCTGGTGGACATCGCCGAGACGATGTCGCGGTACGGGCGGCTGACGCTGTCCAAGCACCCGGCGCACGGGCTGGTGCTGACCACCACCGACCGGCCGGTGCTGGAGGAGGTCCTGCGGTCGAAGAAGGTGCAGCCGCTGGTGGGGGCGCGGCTGGATCCGGACACGGTGGTGGTGCATCCGTCCGAGCGCGGGCAGATCAAGCAGACGCTGCTGAAGCTGGGCTGGCCGGCGGAGGACCTGGCCGGGTATGTGGACGGTGAGGCGCATCCGATCGAGCTGGACGAGGACGGATGGGCCCTGCGGCCGTATCAGGAGCAGGCCGTGGAGGGGTTCTGGCACGGCGGGTCGGGTGTGGTCGTACTGCCCTGTGGTGCGGGGAAGACGCTGGTGGGGGCCGGGGCGATGGCGCGGGCCAAGGCGACCACGCTGATCCTGGTGACCAACACCGTCTCGGCGCGGCAGTGGAAGCACGAGCTGGTCAAGCGGACCTCGCTGACCGAGGACGAGGTCGGCGAGTACAGCGGTACGAAGAAGGAGATCCGGCCGGTCACCATCGCGACGTACCAGGTGCTGACGACCAAGCGGAAAGGCGTCTACCCGCACCTGGAGCTGTTCGATTCGCGGGACTGGGGGCTGATCGTCTATGACGAGGTGCACCTGCTGCCCGCGCCGGTCTTCAAGTTCACGGCCGATCTCCAGGCGCGGCGGCGGCTGGGGCTGACCGCGACCCTCGTACGGGAGGACGGGCGCGAGTCGGACGTCTTCTCGCTGATCGGGCCGAAGCGCTTCGACGCGCCGTGGAAGGAGATCGAGGCGCAGGGGTACATCGCGCCGGCGGACTGTGTCGAGGTGCGGGTCAACCTGACGGACTCGGAGCGGCTGGCGTACGCGACGGCCGAGGCCGAGGAGAAGTACCGGTACTGCGCGACGACGGCCAGCAAGCAGAGCGTGACCGAGGCGCTGGTGCGGCGGCACGAGGGCGAGCAGACCCTCGTCATCGGGCAGTACATCGACCAGCTCGACGAGCTGGGCGAGCACCTGGACGCCCCGGTGATCAAGGGGGAGACGACCAACGCGCAGCGCGAGAAGCTCTTCGACGCGTTCCGGGAGGGCGAGATCTCCGTGCTGGTCGTCTCCAAGGTCGCGAACTTCTCGATCGACCTGCCGGAGGCGACGGTCGCGATCCAGGTGTCGGGCACGTTCGGGTCCCGGCAGGAGGAGGCGCAGCGGCTGGGGCGGGTGCTGCGGCCGAAGGCGGACGGGCACGAGGCGCGGTTCTACTCGGTCGTCGCCCGGGACACCGTCGACCAGGACTTCGCGGCGCACCGGCAGCGGTTCCTGGCGGAGCAGGGGTACGCGTACCGGATCGTGGACGCCACGGAGTTGTTGGCGGAGGGGTGAGGGAGGAAGGCCCGTGACCGGCCGGCCCTGGTCGGGTGGTTGCGGGTCGGTGGTCGTCAGCGTTCGGGGATGCGGGTGCTCAGTTCGCGGGCCGGACCCACGGCGCGCGGCCTGCGCGGCAGCGGGAAGGGGCGGCGGGCCAGGGTGGTGGGCGGTCCGGCCGGGGTACGGCGTATCCACCAGGCGACCGCCGCCAGCAGCGCCAGCCCCAGGAGCGGGTAGGGGGCCGCGAGCGGCTGCTGCCACCAGGGCAGCTCCAGGTCGAGGTCGCCCTGGTGCGGCACCACCCACATCGTGCGGGCCGTGAAGGCGACCGCCACCGCCGCGACCAGGACGCGGCGCCACCGTACGCCGTGGGTGTGCGCCCCGAGGACGACCAGCAGCGGCACGCACCACACCCAGTGGTGGGACCAGCTGATCGGCGAGACGAGCAGCGCCGTCACGGCGGTGCACAGCACGCCCCAGGAGTCCAGGCCGCGCCGCAGGTACACCCGGCGGGCGACGAAAAGCCCGGCCATGCCGGCCGCCAGCGCCAGGGCCGCCCACAGCAGGCCCGGCTCCGGAGTGTGCAGGACCCGGGTCAGCAGGCCCTGGAGGGACTGGTTGTCGACGATCCACGCCTTGCCGACCCGGCCGGTCTCGAACATCCGTCGCGTCCAGAACTCCACGCTCGCGGCCGGCAGCACCAGCAGCCCGAGCAGGGCGGAGACCGCGAACCCGGCCAGGGCGGTGCAGGCGGCGCGCACCCGGCCGGTGATCAGCAGGTAGACGGCGAAGACCGCGGGGGTGAGCTTGACGCCGGTCGCGACGCCGATGGCGAAGCCCTTGAGGCGGGCGCCGTCCGGGCGGGCCAGGTCCCACAGGACGAGGCAGGTGAGGGCGAGGTTGATCTGCCCGAACGCGATGGTCTGGAAGACCGGTTCGAGCCAGATGGCTAGCGCGGTCCCGGCGAGGACGACGGGCAGTGTGCGCGCGGCGCTCAGCCGGGCCGTGCCGCCGCGGTCAGCGGTGCCGGGGGTGTACGCGGCCTTGTACGACAGGTGCAGCAGCACCGGGATGAGGGCCACGTTGACGAGGACGGAGACGACCTTGAGAGCGCCGAGCGGGAGCCAGGTCGTCGGGATGAACAGCAGGGCGGCGAAGGGCGGGTAGGTGGCGGGCAGCTTCCACTCGGTGACGGTGAAGCCGTACAGGTCGCCGCCGCTCGCCGCGGCCTCGCCTTCGGCCCGGTAGACCGCTATGTCCGACATGGACAGCGAGACCAGCCGGAACACGGCGGCCAGCGCGCCCGCGGACGACACCACCAGCAGCAGTACGGCGGTGATCGTCTTCCTGTCGGGGCGCGTGATGTGACGCACCCACGGCCGTCTCTGTGGTACCGGTCGCGTCCCCTCGGCGGCAGACACTTGTTTGGCCCCTCCTCGTCGCCGAACGCACGCTGTCTGCGGCGACGCTAGTCGATCGAGACCGACTGTTTGTAACGGTTTCCGGTCATCCGGTTGCTGAACAGGGTCGATCGAGGGCCGGGACGCGGAATGGTGGTCGGGACTGCGGGAGGCGGGTCAGTAGGAGGCGGGCCAGTGGGAGCGGGCCAGTGGGGGCGGGTCAGTCCTCCGCGTACTCCCCGAGGAGGACGACGCTGACCGCGGCGGCGGCGAAGACCTTCACCGCGCGGAAGACGTTGCCAACTATGTGGCGCTGGTCGTGGGAGCGGGGCGCGCGGTCGGCGGCGTCCGGGCCGAGGGCGGTGGCGCCGTGGGTCGGGTGCAGGGTGCCTGGGGTGATGGTTGCGCTGCTCATGTCCTCCATCATGGTTTTCCCGGCGGCACGGCACATCGGCCCACGGGCCCATCCCTGCCCCGGCTTTGGTCAGTCCGTGGTCCCATACCGTCCCCTACGGGAGATGGAGGCCGCCGGGCCGAAGGATCAGGGTCGGGCCGGGGAGGGCTCCCGCGGGGCGCCCTCCCCCGCTCGAAATTCGTTGGCGCCCCTGAAACCTGCTGGATACAATCGCCGGTCTTCCCGCCTCCCGCAGCGGAGTGCCACCGGCCGCACGGAAACCGGCCGGCTTCCTGTGTCACGCAGCCGCATACGTCACGCCCAGGGCTACGTCCGCCGTCAGGCCCGTACGTAGCCGGACCCGCCGGAGGCAACACCGTGCCCACGCACGCCCATGACCAAGCGCACGCCCATGACCGCACGCCCGGCCGACAGGACCCCCTGGAGCGCGAACGCGCCCACCTCGCCGCCTCCCGGAAGGCGCTGCGCGCCATGCGCCGCGACGCCGAGGCGCTCAACATCGCGGACGTCACCGCGAACTGGGTCAACGCCGAAGTGCTCCAGGGCGAGGTGGAGGCCCGGATCAAGGCGCTCGCCGACCTGGCCGACACCCCGCTCTTCTTCGGCCGCCTCGACTACCTGCACGCGCCGGGCACCGACCTGGCCGAGGGCGCGGCGGGCGAGAACTTCTACATCGGCCGGCGGCACGTCCACGACGCCGACGGCGACCCGATGGTCATCGACTGGCGCGCCCCGGTCTCCCAGCCGTTCTACCGGGCCTCCAAGAAGGACCCGATGGACCTCCGGCTGCGCCGCCGCTTCGGTTACACGGGCGGGCAGCTGACCGCGTACGAGGACGAGCACCTGACCGACCCGGCGGAGGCGGAGCAGCACAGCAAGCTGCTCCAGGACGAGATCGAGCGGCCGCGTGTCGGCCCGATGCGCGACATCGTCGCGACGATCCAGCCCGAGCAGGACGAGATCGTGCGCGCCGGGATCGGCGGCACGGTGTGTGTCCAGGGGGCGCCGGGCACCGGAAAGACCGCGGTGGGCCTGCACCGCGTCGCGTACCTGCTGTACGCGCACCGCGAGCGGCTGGCCCGCTCCGGCACCCTCGTCATCGGCCCGAACCGCTCGTTCCTGCACTACATCGAGCAGGTGCTGCCCGCGCTGGGCGAGCTGGAGGTCAAGCAGGCCACGGTCGACGACCTGGTGGCGCACGTCGAGGTGCGGGGCACGGACGACGCCGCGGCGGCGACGGTCAAGGGCGACGCGCGGCTCGCGGAGGTGCTGCGGCGGGCGGTGTGGTCGCACGTGCGCAAGCCGGCCGAGGCGTGTGTGGTGGTGCGCGGTTCGCGGCGCTGGCGGGTGCCCGCGTACGAGATCGAGGAGATCGTCGACGAGCTGCTGCGCCGCGACATCCGGTACGGCGCGGCGCGGGAGGCCCTGCCGCAGCGGATCGCGCACGCGGTGCTCGTACGGATGGAACAGGCGGGCGAGGCGCCGGACGACCGGGTGCAGGACGCGGTGGCGCGCAACGCGGCGGTCAAGGCCGTGGTCAAGGAGGTCTGGCCGCCGGTCGACCCGGCCAAGCTGGTGCTGCGGCTGCTCGGCGACGCGGAGTTCCTGGCCGCGCAGGCGGAGGGCATCCTGACGCCGGAGGAGCAGAAGACGATCCTGTGGGCGAAGCCGGCCCGCAGCGTGAAGAGCGCCAAGTGGTCGGCGGCGGACGCGGTGCTGATCGACGAGGCGGCGGACCTGGTCTCCCGTACGCCCTCCCTGGGCCACGTGGTGCTGGACGAGGCGCAGGACCTGTCGCCGATGCAGTACCGGGCGGTGGGCCGGCGCTGTACGACCGGTTCGGCGACGGTCCTGGGCGACATCGCGCAGGGCACCACGCCGTGGGCCACCGACACGTGGGAGGAGGCGCTGGCCCACCTGGGCAAGCCGGACGCCCGGATCGAGGAGCTGACGCTGGGCTTCCGGGTGCCGCGCGAGGTGATCGCGTACGCCTCGCGGCTGCTGCCCGCGATCGCCCCGGACCTGACCGAGGCCACCTCCATCCGCGAGTCGGCGGGCGACTTCACGATCCGGCGGGTGCCGGCGGCGGAGCTGGACGCGGCGGTCGTCGCCGCCTGCCACGAGGCGCTGGCCAAGGAAGGATCGATCGGCCTGATCGCGGCCGAGGCCCGGCTGCCCGCGCTGCGCGCGGCGCTGGACGCGGCGGGCCTGGCCGTCCTGGCACCCGGCGAGGAGACCTCCGCGGAGGCCCGGCTGACCCTGGTCCCCGCCACCCTCGCCAAGGGCCTCGAATACGACTACGTCGTGCTCGACGAGCCCGCCGCGATCGTCGACGGCGAACCGGACGAGCGCACGGGCCTGCGCCGCCTGTACGTCTGCCTGACCCGGCCGGTGTCCGGGCTGAGGGTGGTGCACGCGGCGGGGCTGCCGGAGCGGCTCGGATGAGCCGGCGGGTCCGTACGCCGTACGGATCCGCCCCGTACGCCGTACGGATCCGCCCCGTGCCCGTACGCGCCCGCCCCGTGCTCGTACGGACCCGCCCCGCGCTCCGTTGAACCGGTACCCCCTCTAAACCGGTACTCCCTCCAGCGCCCCCCGCCACTCCGCCACCGCCGCCGCGTCCACCGGGGCGTCCCAGCCGGACGGGCGGGCCGCGCCGCCGATGTGGAAGGCGTCCACGCCGGCCGCCTGGAGCTGCGGGAGGTGGGCGAGGACTAGGCCGCCGCCGACCAGCAGCCGCGGCTCGTAGCCGGGCTCGCCGTCCGCGGTACGGGCCCGCTCGGCCAGCAGGGTGGGCAGGCCGTCGGCGACGCCCGCGGGCGAGCCCGCGGTCAGGTACGTGTCCAGGCCGGGCAGCCCGGCCAGTTCCTTGCGCAGCGCGGCGCGGTCGGCGGCCCGGTCGATGGCCCGGTGGAACGTCCAGCGGCAGCCCTCGACGGCCCCGGCCAGCGTGCGGACGGCGGCCAGGTCGGGCCGTCCGTCCGCGTCGAGGAAGCCGAAGACGAACTCCTCGGCGCCCTCGGCCCGCAGCGCGGCGGCCGCCGCGCACAGCGCGTCCACCTCGCCGGCCGCGAACCCGTCGGCGGCGCGCAGCATCACCCGCACCGGGATGTCCACGGCCGCCCGGACCGCCGCGAAGGTGCGCGGCGTGGGGGTGAGGCCGTCGGCGGCCATGTCGCTGACGAGTTCGAGGCGGTCGGCGCCGCCGGCCTCGGCGGCCACCGCGTCCGCGGCGTCGAGCGCGATCACCTCCAGGAGTGCGCGCTTGGTCATGGGTCCCCATTCCTTCGACGTGACGACTTCACGTGACGACTGCAGCAGGACGAGACGGGATGCCGACGCGGACAGCGAGAGGACGACAGGTCTAGTCCAATGTCCAGGGTACGGGCCGGCCCGCCCCCGTGGTCCACAACGCCCCGCTACTCGACCTGAAACTCCCTCTTGACCGCCGGCCCCGGGCACAATGGCCGGTATGGCGCGCACGACACCTCCGTCCGGCTCGGCCCACACCCACTTCGGTGGCGGTGCCGATCCGTTCCCGGACCTGCACCACCGCTGGGCCAACGCCGTCGCCGGGGCCCGGGGCGGCAGCGGCCCCTCGGACCCGGACCCGGCCCCGTACGCGGACAACCTGCTCTCCCGCTGGTCGGAGCCGCAGCGCCGCTACCACACCACCGATCACCTGCTCGCCGTCCTGGACCGCGTCGACGAGCTGGCGGTGCACGCGACGGACCTGGACGCCGGGGTGCCGGTGGACTGGGACGCCGTCCGGCTGGCCGCGTGGTTCCACGACGCCGTCTACCGGCCCGAGCGCTCCGAGAACGAGGAGCGCAGCGCGGCGCTCGCCGAGCGCGCCCTGCCCGAGCTGGGCATCGACGACGCCTGTACGGCCGAGGTCGCCCGCCTGGTACGCCTGACCGCGACCCACGACCCGGCGCCGGACGACCACAACGGCGCGGCCCTGTGCGACGCGGACCTGGCGGTCCTGGCGGGCGCGCCCGAGCAGTACGCGGCCTACGCCGCCGCCGTCCGCGAGGAGTACGTGTTCATTCCGGACCGGGAGTTCCGCGCCGGGCGTGCGGACGTGCTGCGCCGGCTCCTGGACATGGAGAGCCTCTTCCGTACGCCGTACGGCAAGCAGCAGTGGGAACGGGTGGCGCGGCGCAATCTGACCACCGAGCTGGAACTGCTCACGGCCGGGTAGCGGCGGCGGCCGCGCCGCCGGCCCCCGCGCGCCCCGCGCGGCGCAGGGCGCGGCCCCCGGCCCGGTACCACTGCCACGCCACGACGGCCGCCAGCGCCAGCTCGACCGCGTCACCGCCGTAGTACATGACCTGGGATGCCAGGTGCAGGTCGGCCGTGCCGAAGGAGGTGCCGGGCGGGCCCGCCGCGTACAGGGACTTGGCGAGGACGGCGTGGGCCGTGCCCGCGGTCAGCAGTACGACGGCCCGCAGCCCGTAGCCGGGGCGGTGGCGTACGGGGTCCAGGGCCAGCACCCCGAAGGAGAACAGGACGCCCGCGAGCAGGATGTGGACGTGCACGAGCGTGTTCAGCCAGGGGCTGTGGTGGCTGACGGACAGCAGCGGGGTGCGGTAGAGCAGCCACAGCCCGCCGAAGTCGAGCAGGGCGGCCACCGGCGGCAGGGCCGGGACCGTCGCCCAGCGCGATCGGGTCAGCGCCACCAGGCCGCGGCGCAGCGGTACGGGCGCGGTGCGCAGGAGCAGCGTCAGCGGGCGGCCGAGCACCAGGAGCAGCGGGGCGAGCATGCCGACGCACAGGTGCGTGAGCATGTGCGCGGTGAACGGCGGCGCGGTGCCCCAGGGCTCGGCGACGCCCGCGACCAGCACCGCGCCGCCCGCGGCGACCAGCGCGTCGCGCCCGTACGGCCAGGCGTCGCCGCGGGCCCGCAGCCGGGCCGCGGCGGTCAGGTAGGCGAGGCAGCCCAGGACGGTGGCGGTGGCGACGGCCACGGTGAAGGGTGCGGGCAGGGCGGACGTCATCGGGTGCGGGACGGGGTGCGCGGTTCCGTACGCGGGGCGGCGCGTGACGGCGTACGGGAGGCGCGGACGAGCAGCAGCGCGCCGACCACCAGGAGGAGTACGGCGATCCCGTTCCACGTCCAGTCGTACGGCGCCAGGTCCACGCCGTAGCGGATCTGGTGGATGCCCAGGCCCTTGTGCTGGAACGTGCCGTCGTAGAGCTGGAAGCCGCCCAGCCCCAGGAACAGCCCGCCCCACCACTTCCGGGGCACCAGCGTCCCGCGGCGCCGCACGTCCGCGTACAGGACCAGGCCGGCCACCATGGCGAGCCAGCTGCCCGCGTGGAACAGCCCGTCGGAGACCAGACCGATGTCCGTGGTGGACTTGTCGTAGAAGTGATGCCAGTGCAGCAGCTGGTGGAACACCGTCTCGTCGATGAACGCAGCCGTGCCGATCCCCGTGAGTACGCCACTGAGCACCGACCGCATGGGACCTCCTCGCTTCGTGGGCCGGGCGGAGCCGCCGGGGTACCCCTGGCCCGGACGGCGAAACGCCGGTGCGACGCGACCCGGCCACGGGTGCGGAACCGGCCGGTACCGTTGCGGGGTTTACGGCCCGGCCGGGAATGTCAGGCGCGTCGGTGCTGTTCGTGCCTGACATGCCAGACCATCCCGCTCCCACTTCTGCCCCTGCCACCCCACCCGCCCCTGCCCGCACCCGTATGCCCTTGGCCGTCTACGTCCTCGGCCTGTCCGTCTTCGCCCTCGGGACCAGCGAGTTCATGCTCTCAGGCATCCTCCAGCCGCTGGCCCGGGACATGGGGGTGTCCATTCCGCAGGCCGGGCTGCTGGTCTCCGCCTTCGCGATCGGCATGGTGGTCGGCGCGCCGGTGCTCGCCGGGGCCACCCTCCAACTGCCGCGCCGCACCACGCTGATCGCGCTGCTCACGGTCTTCGGGCTCGGACAGGTGGCGGGCGCGGTGGCGCCCTCGTACGGCGTGCTGTTCGTCTCGCGTGTGGTGAGCGCGCTGGCCTGCGCCGGGTTCTGGGCGGTCGGCGCGGCCGTCGCGGTGTCGCTGGTGCCGGTCACGGCGCGGGCCCGGGCGATGGCCGTGATGGTCGGCGGGCTGAGCATCGCCAACATCGCGGGCGTCCCGGCGGGCGCGCTGCTCGGCCAGCACGCGGGCTGGCGGTCGGCGTTCTGGGCCGTGGCGGTCCTGTCGGCGGTCGGCCTGATCGGCGTGATCGCGCTGGTGCCCCGTACGGCCGTGCCGACCGGTGACGATCGTCCCGCGCTCCGCCGCGAACTGAGCATCTACCGGGACAAGCAGGTCTGGCTGGCGCTGATCGGCACCGCGCTGAACGGCGCGGCGGTCTTCGCGCTGTTCTCCTACCTGGCGCCGCTGCTGACCGACACCGCGGGGCTCTCCGAGGGCAGCGTGCCGACCGTGCTGGCGCTGTTCGGCGTGGGCGCGCTGATCGGTACGTTCGTCGGCGGGCGCATCGCGGACGCGCACCCGTTCGGGACGATCCTCGGGGGCATCGGCTCCTCGGCGACCGTGCTGGCGCTGCTGGCGCTGACCGCGCACAGCCCCGTCGCCGCCGTCACGCTCTCGCTGCTGCTCGGCGTGACCGCGTTCGCCACCGCGCCGGCCCTGAACGCCCGGATGTTCAACGTGGCGCACGCCGCGCCCACGCTGGCCGGGGCGACCACCACGTCGGCCTTCAACATGGGCAACACCATCGGGCCGTGGCTCGGCGGGCTCGTCATCGGCGCCGGCTGGGGCTACCCGGCGGTCGCGTGGACGGGCGCGCTGCTCGCGGCGCTGGGCGTCGGCACCACGGCCGTCGCCCTGCGGCTGCACCGTACGCGCAGCGCTTCCCGCCTGGTGGCCTCGTCGGAGGACGCACGGCGCGCACCGGTCGAGGCGGCCCACCGGGGCTGACCCCCGGGGTCCTGCCCCGGGCAGGACCCCGCCCTACCGGCTCGCCTGCCCGCTCCCCCCCCCGGATGGCCACCGCCCCACCTGCCGGATCGTCGGCCGGCTCGGCTACCTGCTCGTCTCCCGGCTCTTCGGCCTGCGCAGCCCCGCCGCCCGCAGCCGGTGGACCAGTTCCCTGCTGCCGATCTCCGCGGCGCCCGCGCGCACCGCGGCGCCGTACCGCTCCGCCGGTATGTCGTAGTGATCGCGGTCGAAGGCCTTGCGCGGGCAGCCCAGGCGCTCCGCGAACGCGTGCAGTTCCTCGAACGAGGCGTCGCTGACCAGGTGGGACCACATCCGGCCGTGGCCCGGCCAGGTCGGCGGGTCGATGTAGAGCGCCATGTCAGCCTCCCGAGGCGGCGCCCAGCGAGCCGACCCGCGCCACCGATACGGCCGTCTCGGGACAGACCCAGTGCGGGTCGGGGCCCAACTCGGGCTGCACGTCCAGGGCGTGGGGCTCGCCGCCGTGCAGGCACACCGGGCACAGGGGCCAGCGGCCGTACCGTTCCAGCAGGGCGTCCTGCACGTCCTGCGCTATCAGCCCGGCCACATACGCGGCGCCCTCGGGCCACTGCTCGACCCACCATCGGCGGTGCGTCACGGAGTCCTCGACGAGCGAGACGATCTCCGCGTCGGCGACTTCGCCCGCCACCAGGTCCGCGAGGACCAGCGCACGGGCCGCGTGCAGTGCCTGTTCGAGCTCCATGCCCCCATTCTCTCCCGCACCACCGACAACCGCTCCGGCGTCACCGGTCACGGGCGCCGCGGCTGTCCACAGGGTATTGACGCGGACCGGCCGTGAAATTACTTTTCAGCTGTGCGCCCAGATGTGAAGGAAACTTTCAAGGACTCCGGTGCCGCGCTCCGGCCCGCCCCGAGCCCGCCCGCCCCCGCGGCCCTGGCCGCCAAGGTGCGCACGCTCGCGCCGTCCATGACCCGCTCCATGCAACGGGTCGCGGAGGCCGTCGCGAGCGACCCGGCCGGGTGCGCCGCGCTCACCGTCACGGGCCTGGCGGCGCGCACGGGCACCAGCGAGGCCACCGTCGTGCGCACCTCGCGCCTGCTCGGCTACCCCGGCTACCGCGACCTGCGGCTCGCCCTGGCCGCCCTCGCCGCCCAGCAGGCCACCGGCCGCGCGCCCGCCGTCACCGCCGACATAGCGGTCGACGACGCGCTCCCGGACGTGGTCGCCAAGCTGGCCCAGGAGGAGCAGCAGTGCCTGGCCGACACCGCCGCCGGGCTGGACCTGACGCAGCTGGAGGCGGCGGTCGGCGCACTGGCCGCCGCCCGGCGCATCGATGTGTACGGCATAGGCGCCTCCAACCTCGTCGGCCAGGACCTGGTCCAGAAGCTGCTGCGGATCGGCCTGATCGCGCACGCCCACTCCGACCCGCACCTCGCCGTGACGAACGCGGTCCAGATGCGCGCCGGTGACGTGGCCATCGCGATCACCCACTCCGGGCGCACGACCGATGTCATAGAGCCGCTGCGGGTGGCCTTCGACCACGGCGCGACGACCATCGCGATCACCGGCCGCCCGGACGGCGACATCGCCTCGTACGCCGACCACATCCTCACCACGTCCACCGCCCGCGAGAGCGAGCTGCGCCCCGCCGCCATGTCCTCCCGGACGAGCCAACTGCTGGTGGTGGACTGTCTTTTCGTCGGCGTGGCACAGCGTACGTACGAGACCGCCGCGCCCGCCCTGTCCGCCTCCTACGAAGCGCTCGCCCACCGCCACTCGCCCCGCGCCCCCACCCGCTGACCCCGGGCGCGGCCCGCCCCCGGCCACCGCCCGCCGCTCCTCCTCCCCCGTCTCCGTCCCCCCGTACAGAGCCGTACGAGCCCGGAAAGAGCCGCCACCGCCATGACCTCCCCCGCCGAGTACGCCCGGTTGCGCGCGCAGCTGGACACGCTGACCACCGAGGCCTTCCGGCCAGACCTGGCCGAGATCGACCGGCTGTCCACCCTGGAGATCGCCCGCACGATGAACGGCGAGGACGCCACCGTGCCCGCCGCCGTCGCCGACCAGCTGCCCGCGATCGCCGCCGCCATCGACGCCACCGCCGAGCGGATGGCCCGCGGCGGACGGCTGATCTACGCGGGCGCCGGTACGGCCGGGCGCCTCGGCGTGCTGGACGCGAGCGAGTGCCCGCCCACCTTCAACACCGACCCGGCCGAGGTCGTGGGCCTGATCGCGGGCGGCCCCGCCGCCATGGTCGCGGCCGTCGAAGGTGCCGAGGACCGCCCGGACCTGGCCGCCGCCGACCTGGACGCACTGGGCCTGACCGGCAACGACACGGTCGTCGGCATCTCCGCCTCGGGCCGTACGCCGTACGCGGTCGGCGCCGTCGAGCACGCCCGCGCGGCCCGCGGCGCGCTGACCATCGGCCTGTCCTGCAACGCTGGCTCCGCGCTGGCCGCGGCCGCCGACCACGGCATCGAGGTCGTCGTCGGCCCCGAACTCCTCACCGGGTCCACCCGGCTGAAGGCCGGCACGGCGCAGAAGCTGGTCCTCAACATGCTCTCGACGATCACCATGATCCGGCTGGGCAAGACGTACGGGAACCTGATGGTGGACGTCCGGGCCTCCAACGAGAAGCTGCGGGCCCGTTCCCGCCGGATCGTGGCGCTGGCCACCGGCGCCGGGGACGCGGAGATCGAGGCCGCGCTCGCCGCCACGGACGGGGAGGTCAAGAACGCCATCCTCGTCGTGCTCGCCGGGATCGACGGGCCGGCGGCGGCCCGCCTGCTGGCCGAATCCCGCGGCCACCTCCGGGCCGCCCTGCACACCGCCCTGCACACCCCGCCCCTTCAGGACGGCTGATCCACGCGCTTCCCCGCCCGTCCCGTCCCGGCACGCACAGCAAGGCAGCACCACTCATGTCCGACGACAAGAACCGCGCCACCGCCGCCGCGCTCCTCCCCCTGGTCGGCGGCGCCGCCAACGTCACCTCCGTCACCCACTGCATGACCCGGCTCCGCCTCGGCGTCCGGGACCGCTCGCTGGTCCGGGACGCGGCGCTGAAGGCGCTGCCCGCCGTGCTGGGCGTGGTGGAGGACGACACGTACCAGATCGTGCTCGGCCCCGGTACGGTCGCCCGCGTCACGCCGGAGTTCGCGGCGCTGGTGGAGGCGGGGGCCGATGGGGCGGAAGCCGGCACGGCGGCGGCCGGAGAGACGGCAGCCGGAGAGGCCGGGAGCGCCCCGGCCACCGACACCACCGCACCCGCTACCACCTCCGCCTCCACCGCCCCCGCCACCGCCGACGAACTGGCCGCCCAAGGCGCCACCCTGAAAGCCCGCCAGAAAGCCCGCAACGCCACCCCGGTCAAGCTCTTCCTGCGCCGGATCGCCGACATCTTCGTCCCGCTGATCCCCGCCCTCATCGGCTGCGGCATCATCGCCGGGCTGAACGGCCTGCTGACCAACTTCGGCGTGCTCCCCGCCCTGGTCCCGGCGCTGGCCGCCATCGCCTCCGGCTTCATGTCGCTGATCGCGGTCTTCGTCGGGCACAACACCGCGAAGGAGTTCGGCGGCACGCCCGTGCTGGGCGGCGCGGTCGCCGCGATCATCGTGTACGTGGGCGTCGCCAAGGTCACCGCCTTCGGGCAGCAGCTCTCGCCGGGCCAGGGCGGCGTCCTGGGCGCGCTCGGGGCGGCGCTGCTCGCCGTACAGATCGAGAAGTGGTGCCGCCGGCACGTCCCCGAGGCGCTGGACGTGCTGGTCACCCCCACCGTGACCGTGCTGCTGTCCGGCCTGGTCACACTCTTCGGGCTGATGTTCGTGGCCGGTGAGGTCGCCACCGCCATCGGCACCTGCGCGAACTGGCTGCTCGCCCACGGCGGCGCCGCGGCCGGGTTCCTGCTCGGCGGCCTCTTCCTCCCGCTCGTCATGCTCGGCCTGCACCAGGCCCTGATCCCGATCCACACCACGCTGATCGAGCAGCAGGGCTACACGGTGCTGCTGCCGATCCTCGCGATGGCCGGGGCCGGCCAGGTGGGCGCCGCGCTGGCGGTCTACTTCCGGCTGCCGGGCAACCGCTCGATCCGTACGACCATCAGGTCCGCGCTGCCCGCCGGCCTCCTCGGTGTCGGCGAACCCCTCATCTACGGCGTCTCGCTGCCGCTGGGCCGCCCGTTCGTCACCGCCTGCGTGGGCGGAGCGTTCGGCGGCGGCTTCGTGGGCCTGTTCAACCAGCTCGGCACGACGGCGGGTTCGACCGCCATCGGCCCGTCCGGCTGGGCCCTGTTCCCCCTCCTGAAGGGCAACGGGTCCCTCGGCGCGACACTCCTCGTCTACGCCCTGGGCCTGCTCATCGGCTACGCGGCGGGCTTCCTGGCCACGTACTTCTTCGGCTTCGGCAAGCAGGCCCTGGCGGATCTGAACACCGTCACCCCCGCGCCCGCCACCGGCGTGCCGGCCGCGTCCCGGCCGGAGGCGCAGGTCAGTCCCTGAGGAACGGCAGCAGGTGGCCGAGGAGCGCGTCGGGCTGCTCCTCCGGTACGTAGTGTCCGCAGTCGGGCAGGACGACGCTGTCGAGCCGTTCGGTCACCGGACCGAGGAGAGCGCCGAGACGTTCCCCCTGGCTCCGGTCCCCCGCCACGCCGAGCACCGGCATGGCGAGCGGCCGCCGCCTGCGCCGGGTGTTCTGGGCGATGTTCTCGTCGGTGGCCCGGTAGTAGTCGAAGCTGGCGCGCAGCGCCTCGGGGTCGCGGGCGAGGGTTTCGACGTAGAAGTCGACCGCGGAGTCCGGCAGCGGGCGCGCGGCCTTGTGGCGGAACTGGTCGCCGTAATAGATGTGCTCCCGGCGGCGGACGAGCTGTTCGTTGAGGGACCGCTTGCGGTTGAAGGCGAAGTGCCACAAAAGGTCGTTCTGTGCCTCGGGCCCGAACAGGTCCACCGGCGGCGCGAGGCCGGGGATGGTGGCGTCGAGCAGGGCGAGGCGTTCGACGGCGTCCCCGTGGTCGGCGGCGAGGGCGTAGCCGAGCCACATGCCGACGTCGTGCCCGGCCATCGCGAAGCGCTGGTGGCCGAGCGTGCGCATGAGGGCGGCGAGTTCGGCCGCCACGGTGCCGGTGTCGTAGCCGCCGTGGGGCTTGTCGGAGCGGCCGACGCCGCGCGGGTCGACCGCCACGACGCGGAAGTGCTCCGCCAGGCGCGGCATGACGTGGCGCCACACGTACCAGTTCTGCGGCCACCCGCCGACGAGCAGGAGGGGCCGCCCGGCGCCGCCCTGCACGGTGTGCAGCCCGACCTCGCCGACGCGGACGAGGGTGCTCTCGAAGACGTCCGTGAATCCGTCCGGGAGCCAGGGGACGCCGGTCACGGTGCCGAAGCCGGTGAGCGGGCGGACGGTCGTCGGGGTCATGTCTCCTCCTGGACGGTCGTTGAACCGTTTCAAGCGGTTCATGAGAACCGATTAAGACGGTTCGAGTCGCAGAAGTCAACCGTTGGCCCGGCCACGGCGGAGCGGCTACCCTGAACCCCCATGACCGGTTCACCCACCCCCCAGCCCGCGCAGCGCGCCGCGGACGGCTTCCGGCTCGGGAACGAGATCCTCGCGTTCCGCTTCGTCGCCACGCTCGGCGAGCGGCGCGGCGCCCCGGTGGAGCGGATCGCCACCCCGGACCGGCTACGGGCCTGGCTCGTCGCCAACGGGCTCGGCGATACGGGGATGCCGGTCTCCGAAGCCCTCCTGCGGGACGCCCGTGCCCTGCGCGAGGCCGTCCACCGGGCCGGTACCGCCGTCGCCTCCGGCAGCGCCCCGGACCGGGCGGACGAGGAACTGCTCAACCGCTGGAGCGCACGGCACCGGGCGCGGCTCGTCCTTGAGGGCGGGCAGGCGCGGTGGCACCTCCCGGAAGCCGACCCCGCGCGCGCCGCGCTCGCCGTCGTCGCGCTGGACGCCGTCGCGACCCTCGGCGGTCACCGCGACGGCGTGGTCAAGCGCTGCGAGCAGGACACCTGCGACGGGCTCTTCGTGGACACCAGCCGCGGCGGGCGGCGGCGCTGGTGCTCCATGGCGACCTGCGGGAACAAGGTGAAGAAGGCCAACCTCAAGGCGGCCAGGGGCGGGTGACGCACGCAGCGGCTCAGCGCGCGCCCGCGCCCACCCGTTCCCCGCGCTCCGCCGCGGGCGCGGGCCGCTCGTCCGGCCAGCACTCCACCCCCTTCAGGTCCGGCATCCGCGAGGCCGTGAAGACCGGGTCGCGCCCCGCCCGGCGCTGGGCCTGGTAGTCGTCCAGCAGACGGAAGGCGATGGCCGAGAGGGGGAGGATCGCGAGCAGGTTGATCAGCGCCATGACGCCCATGAACACGTCGGCGAGGTTCCAGACGACGCCCACCGAGCCCAGCGCGCCCAGGAAGACCACCGCCAGGACGATGGCGCGATAGACGGGCAGGACCCAGGCGCGCCGCGTCAGGAAGCCGATGTTGGACTCGCCGTAGTAGTAGTTCCCGATCATGGAGCTGAAGGCGAGCAGGAAGACGACGGCCGTCAGCACGTGCCCGGCCCAGCCGCCGAGCGTGTCGGTCAGCGCGGTCTGGGTGAGGTCGGCGCCCTGCCGGCTGCCCGGCCGCGGGCTCGTCGTCAGGATGATGAAGGCGGTCATCGAGCAGATCAGCAGGGTGTCGAAGAAGACGCCGAGGGACTGCACGAGGCCCTGCTTGACCGGGTGGGTGACCTCGGCCGCCGCGCCCGCGTTGGGCGCCGAGCCCAGGCCCGCCTCGTTGGAGAACATGCCGCGCCGGATGCCCTGCTGGATCGCCGCGCCGAGCCCGCCGGCCGCCAGTTCCTTGAGGCCGAAGGCGCCGCCGACGATGTCGCCGAGGACGCGCGGCAGGTCGTCCAGGTTGAGGAGGACGACGGCGGTGCCCATCAGCAGGTAGACGACGGCCATGACCGGCACGAGGACGGTCGTGACCGAGGAGATGCGGCGCACACCGCCGCAGATCGCGATGCCCAGCAGTACGGCCAGCAGCAGGCCGACCGCCGGGGCGAACCACCCCGGCCCGCCGCCGGACACCGACCCCGAGGCGACGGCCGTGATCGTGTTGGACTGCACGGCGTTGAAGACGAAACCGAAGGTCACGGTGATGGCGACGGCGAACAGGACGCCGGGCCAGCGCTTCCCGAGGCCGCGCTGCATGTAGTACGCGGGGCCGCCCCGGTACGTACCCGACCCGTCGCGGTCGCGCACCTTGTAGAGCTGGGCCAGCGCCGACTCGACGAACGCAGAGGCGCCGCCGATGAGTGCCATCACCCACATCCAGAACACCGCGCCCGCGCCGCCCAGGGTGATGGCGGTGGCGACGCCCGCGATATTGCCCGTACCGACGCGCGCCGCCGCCGAGATGGTGAAGGCGCCGAAGGACGAGACCGGCTTGGAGCCGTCCGCCCGGGGCCGCGACCTGTCCTTGAGCACCCGCAGCATCTCGGGGAAGAGCCGCAGCTGTACGGCCTTGGACCGGACCGTGAAGTACAGGCCCGCGCAGATCACCAGCGGTATCAGCAGGTAGGACCACAGACCGTCGTTGAGGCCGACGATCAGGGAGTCGAGCGTGCTCATGGGCGTCCTCGCGGGGCGTCCGGGGGCGGGGGGCGGCCGTACCGGAAGATCGTCTTCCGGGGAGGCTCCGGAAAGTATGGCCGCCATCCCCATACCAGGACCAGAGGCGCTTACATGCCGTATCTCACAGAAAGCGACATAACGACATGACGCCCCGGCGACACCCTCTCACAGCGCGCAGCCGTGCAGCCCGCCGTCCACCACCAGGTCCTGCCCGTTGATGTACGACGCCTCGCCGGACGCGAGGAAGGCGACCGCGTCGGCGATCTCCTCCGGGTGCCCGAACCGGCCCGCCGCCGTCTGCGCCCGCAGCTTCTCCGCCTCCGCCGGATCGATGTCCGAGCCCGCGAACATCGGCGTGTCGACATAGCCGGGGCTGACCGAGTTGACGCGGATGCCGCGCCCGGCGAGCGCCGCCGCGAGGGTCCGGGCGAGGTTGTGCGCGGCGGCCTTGGTCGCGGAGTGCAGGGTGGCGTCCGCCTGCCCGCGCTGGAGCAGCGACGAGGCGTTGATGACGACCGCGCCGCCGTCCCGCAGCAGCGGCAGCGCGCGCTGGACGGTGAAGAAGACGCCCTTGAAGTTCACGCCGACCGCGCGGTCGAAATCCGCCTCGGTGATCTCTTCGAAAGGGGCCGCGGCGTACATACCGGCGTTGGCGAAGATGATGTCCAGGCGCCCGAAGTGATCCCGTACGGCCCGCACGACGGCGTCGAGGTCGGCGACGGAGGCGGTGTCGGCCCGTACGGCCAGCACCCGGCCGGCGGCCACGCCGGCGACGCCCGTACCGCCGCCGGGGACGCCCGTCGCACCGGCCGCGGCGGCCGGCTCGCCGCCCGTCACCGCCGCTTCCGCCCGCTCCCTCAGATGCGCGGCGGCCGCGTCGAGCCGGCGCTCGTCGCGCCCGCACACCACCACCCGCGCGCCGTCGTCGAGCAGCCGCCGCGCGGCCGCCAGGCCCACGCCGCTGCTGCCGCCGGTGATCAGCGCGACGGTGTCCGCGTCGAACCGGTCCGGTCGGGCGGTCCGCCCGTTTCGAGTCGTCATGGGCCGATCGTGCACCGATGGCCCGGGGGCGGCGCAAGGACCGCCGTACGGAACCGGCGGACCTCAGCCGTACGAGACCCATGCACGCCGGACGAAAACGCCGCCGGGGCGGCACCCCCTGGAAGGAGGGTGCCGCCCCGGCGGTCGAGGACAGGTGATCCGGGAGGATCAGAAGTCCATGTCACCGCCCGGCATGCCGCCCGGAGCACCGGCCGCGGCGGCCTTCTCCGGCTTGTCGGCGATGACGGCCTCGGTGGTCAGGAACAGCGCGGCGATCGACGCGGCGTTCTGCAGCGCGGAACGGGTGACCTTGGCGGGGTCGATGATGCCCTCGGCGATCATGTCGACGTACTCGCCGGTCGCGGCGTTCAGACCGTGGCCGACGGCCAGGTTGCGCACCTTCTCCACCACGACGCCGCCCTCAAGGCCGCCGTTGACGGAGATCTGCTTCAGCGGGGCCTCCAGCGCCAGCTTCACAGCGGCGGCACCGGTGGCCTCGTCGCCCTCCAGCTCCAGCTTCTCGAAGACCGAGGAGGCCTGCAGCAGGGCCACGCCACCGCCGGCGACGATGCCCTCCTCGACGGCCGCCTTCGCGTTGCGCACGGCGTCCTCGATGCGGTGCTTGCGCTCCTTGAGCTCGACCTCGGTGGCGGCACCGGCCTTGATGACGGCCACGCCGCCGGCCAGCTTCGCCAGACGCTCCTGGAGCTTCTCGCGGTCGTAGTCCGAGTCGCTGTTCTCGATCTCGGCGCGGATCTGGTTGACGCGGCCCTGGACCTGGTCGCTGTCACCGGCACCGTCGACGATGGTGGTCTCGTCCTTGGTGATGACGACCTTGCGGGCGCGGCCCAGCAGGTCGAGACCGGCGTTCTCCAGCTTGAGGCCGACCTCCTCGGAGATGACCGTGCCACCGGTGAGGATGGCGATGTCGCCGAGCATGGCCTTGCGGCGGTCGCCGAAGCCCGGGGCCTTGACGGCGACGGACTTGAAGGTGCCGCGGATCTTGTTGACGACCAGGGTCGACAGGGCCTCGCCCTCGACGTCCTCGGCGATGATCAGCAGCGGCTTGCCCGACTGCATGACCTTCTCCAGCAGCGGGAGCAGGTCCTTCACGTTGCTGATCTTGGAGTTGACGATCAGGATGTACGGGTCGTCGAGCGACGCCTCCATACGCTCCATGTCGGTGGCGAAGTACGCCGAGATGTAGCCCTTGTCGAAGCGCATACCCTCGGTGAGCTCCAGTTCCAGACCGAAGGTCTGGGACTCCTCGACGGTGATGACGCCTTCCTTGCCGACCTTGTCCATGGCCTCGGCGATCAGCTCGCCGATCTGGGTGTCGGCGGCGGAGATGGAGGCGGTGGAGGCGATCTGCTCCTTGGTCTCCACGTCCTTCGCCTGCTCCAGCAGGGCGGCGGAGACGGCCTCGACGGCGCGCTCGATACCGCGCTTGAGGGCCATCGGGTTGGCGCCGGCGGCGACGTTGCGCAGGCCCTCGCGGACCAGGGCCTGGGCCAGGACGGTCGCGGTCGTCGTGCCGTCACCGGCGACGTCGTCCGTCTTCTTCGCGACCTCCTTGACCAGCTCGGCGCCGATCTTCTCGTACGGGTCCTCCAGCTCGATCTCCTTGGCGATGGACACACCATCGTTGGTGATCGTGGGGGCGCCCCACTTCTTCTCAAGGACGACGTTGCGGCCCTTGGGGCCGAGGGTGACCTTTACGGCGTCGGCGAGCTGGTTCATCCCGCGCTCGAGACCGCGCCGTGCCTCCTCGTCGAACGCGATGATCTTGGCCATGTGAAGTGGTCCTCCCGGACTGGGGGTCCCCCCGGACGGAGTCTGGGGGAGGGTGGATACTCCGGACCGCGCTGGCGCCCGCGACGGACGGTCTGCGACCCTGTGGTTCCTTGCCCCACCGGCCCGCCGACCTCACCGAGTCGGTCCTTAGCTGTCACTCTCACTCGTAGAGTGCTAACGCAATGATTAGCACTCGGCACACGAGAGTGCAAGCGGCTTCGCAGAAGCCTCCTACAGGGGTGGCGGTCGGGCGACGGGAGGGAGCAAGCGGCTTCGCAGGAGCCTCCTCCAGGGGTGGCGGTCGGGCGACGGGAGGGAGCAAGCGGCTTCGCAGAAGCCTCCTACAGGGGTGGCGGCCGGGCGACGGGAGGGAGCAAGCGGCTTGGGGGAGCCTCCCCGCCGCGTCCCCGGCGTCAAACCGGGCGGGGCCGGGCGACCCGGCCTCCCCCGCAAGATCCACCCCAACACAGAAGGTCCGCGCCCCCACGGGAGGACGCGGACCTTCGTACGCAGCAGTCGGTCGGCGCTATCAGCCGGCCACGCGGACCATGTCCGCCTGCGGCCCTTTCTGGCCCTGCGAGATCTCGAACTCGACCCGCTGACCCTCCTCAAGGGTGCGGTAACCGTCCATCTGGATCGCGCTGTAGTGGACGAAAACATCCGCACCACCGTCGACCGCGATGAAGCCGTACCCCTTCTCCGCGTTGAACCACTTGACGGTGCCCTGAGCCATGCCTAACTCCCCTATTACTGGCCCTTGCACAGGACCGCACTCCGCGGACCCGGGTCAGACCTCACCCCCCGACAGGAGGGGGTGTGCGCCGGAACGCGTCGACCGCCGCTGAATGTATCTGTCCAACTGCCCAGCGCAACAGGTCAATCGGACGAGAATTCTGCTCGCGAACAATCGCAAAAATGCGGTTATAAGCCCTTACTCCCGGGCAAGTCGGGCCGGGCAAAGCTCACCAATGGGACGAACCACGTCCGCACTTCGCCCGCAACTTGCCGGGGTCTCAGATGCGTTCGGCACGGGCTCGACGAGGGGTCACCCCAACTGTATCGCCTTTAACAACACGGAATCGCCCCGTCCGCTTCGCGGTGGACGGGGCGATTCCGGCCGTCGGCCCCCGAAAGGGCCGGAAACGATCCTTACGATTTCCCGGCGCTGTTCCCGGTGCTCTGCCCGGCGCTCAGCAGCCGCCGGCCACCGCCGGGATGATCGAGACGCCCGCGCCGTCCGGCGTCGGGGTCTCCAGGCCCTGCTCGAAGCGCACGTCGTCGTCGTTGACGTAGACGTTCACGAAGCGGCGCAGCTTGCCGGTGTCGTCCAGGACGCGTGCCGCGATGCCGGCGTGGTTCTTCTCCAGGTTCTGGATGACCTCGGAGAGGGTCGCCCCTTCGGCGGGCACCTCGGCCCGGCCGCCGGTGTAGGTGCGCAGGATGGTCGGGATGCGGACGTTGACGCTCATGGTGTTCTGCCTTCCAGGTCGCGGGAGGAGTGGGCGGAGGGACGGGCGGACCGGGGTCCGGCGGTCAGCCCGCCAGGCCGGCCGCGCGGAACGCGTCCAGGCTCGGCCGGATGGTGGCCGTGGGCCCGGTGGTCGGCGCGACCGCGTCCAGCGTCTTGAGCCCGTCGCCGGTGTTCAGCACGACGGTGGTCAGCGCCGGGTCGAGCAGGCCGTTCTCGATCAGCTTCTTGGTGACGCCCACGGTCACACCGCCGGCGGTCTCCGCGAAGATGCCCTCCGTACGGGCCAGCAGCTTGATCGCGTCCACCACCTGCGCGTCGTTGACGTCCTCGACCGCGCCGCCCGTACGCCGGGCGATGTCGAGCACGTACGGGCCGTCGGCCGGGTTGCCGATGGCCAGCGACTTGGCGATGGTGTCCGGCTTCTGCGGCCGTACGACGTCGTGACCGGCCTTGAAGGCGGTCGAGACCGGCGAGCAGCCCTCGGCCTGGGCACCGAAGATCTTGTACGGCCGGTCCTCGACCAGTCCGAGCGCGATCAGCTCCTTCAGACCCTTGTCGATCTTCGTGAGCTGGGAGCCCGACGCGATCGGGATGACGATCTGGTCCGGCAGCCGCCAGCCGAGCTGCTCGCAGATCTCGTACGCGAGGGTCTTGGAGCCCTCGCCGTAGTACGGGCGCAGATTGACGTTGACGAAACCCCAGCCCTCGCCGAGCGGGTCGCCGATCAGCTCGGAGCAGAAGCGGTTGACGTCGTCGTAGGTGCCCTCGATGCCGACCAGCTCGCCGCCGTAGACCGCGGCCATGACGACCTTGCCCGCCTCCAGGTCGTGCGGGATGAAGACGCAGGAGCGGAAGCCGGCGCGGGCCGCCGCGGCGCCCACCGCGCCGGCCAGGTTGCCGGTGGAGGAGCAGGACAGGGTGGTGAAGCCGAAGGCGCGGGCGGCCTCGACGGCGATGGCGACGACGCGGTCCTTGAAGGAGTGCGTCGGGTTGCCGGAGTCGTCCTTGACGTACAGGCCGCCGGTGACGCCCAGCTCACGGGCCAGGTTGTCGGCCTTGACGAGCTTGGTCAGGCCCGGGTTCAGGTTGGGCTTGTCCGCCACGTCGGCCGGGACGGGCAGCAGCGGCGCGTACCGCCAGATGCTGTTCGGGCCCGCCTCGATGCGCTGGCGCAGGCCCTCGGGGTCGCCGGCCGGCAGGTCGTACGCCACCTCCAGCGGACCGAAGCAGGCCGCGCAGGCGAAGATCGGGCCGAGGTCGAAGCGCTCGCCGCACTCGCGGCAGGACAGCGCGGCGGCGGGGCCCAGGGAAACAGTGGGGCGGGTGGTGCTTTCAGCAGACTGCACAGCCATGGAGGCGAGGCCCTTTCTCCTCATCTTCCTCGCGGCGCATCTCGCCACGAGACGGAATTGGCACCTTCCCTAGCCGGGAGCCTCGCGGGCCGCGTGCGATGCCGCGGCGACGGAGACCGGCTGGAGGGTTGCCGGGGCTTCAACGGGCCGTATCCCTCTGCCCCTCTGGATGAGCGGTATGGCGCTGGGCCGGAGCCCAGGCGTTTGTCGCGCCGACCCCGGCATGCCCGGGACGATCGCGTTGTTCAAGACTGTAGCCGAAGGGCCGGGCGGTCGAGACAGTCGTCCGCACCGCGAGATGGATCACACCGTGGTCCCGGGAACGAAGGAGACGCGCAGGTGCTGCAAGAGGTGGAGCGCTGGCTGGGCAGCCGGTCCTGGTCGGCCGCCGACCGCCCGCTCGACCGGCTGCTGGCCGCCAGGCGCGAGACGGGGCAGACGGTCTCCGTCGTGCTGCCGGCGCTCGACGAGGAGGCGACGGTCGGCGCGATCGTCGAGACGATCCGCACGGAACTGATGACACCGTCGGTGCCGCTCGTCGACGAGCTGGTGGTGCTGGACTCCGGGTCCACGGACGGCACGGCCAAGGTCGCGGCCGAGGCGGGCGCGCGGGTGGTCCACCGGGACGAGGTGCTGCCGCGGCTGCCCGCGCTGCCCGGCAAGGGCGAGGTGCTGTGGCGCTCCCTGCTGGCCACCCGCGGTGACATCGTCTGCTTCATCGACGCCGACCTGCGCGAGTTCTCCGCCACGTTCGTCTCCGGGATCGTCGGCCCGCTGCTGACCGACCCGGGCGTGCAGTTCGTCAAGGGCATGTACGACCGTCCGCTGGGCGAGGCGGCCGGACAGGGCGGCCGGGTCACCGAGCTGGTCGCCCGCCCGCTGCTGAACCTGCACTGGCCGCAGCTGGCCGGGTTCGTGCAGCCGCTGGGCGGGGAGTACGCGGCCCGCAGGTCCCTGCTGGAGCGGCTGCCGTTCCCGGTGGGGTACGGCGTGGAGCTGGGCCTGCTGGTCGACGCGCTGCACACGGCCGGGCTGGACGCGCTGGGCCAGGTGGACATCGGCGTACGCAAGCACCGCCACCAGGGCGGTCAGGCGCTCGGCCGGATGGCCGCGGCGATCTACCGCACCGCGCAGCTGCGGCTGGCGCGCGGCCATCTGGTGCGCCCGCGGCTGACCCAGTTCGAGCGCGGCGAGGCCGGTTTCGTACCGCGCACCTGGGACGTGGACACCGAGGAGCGGCCGCCGATGGCGGAGATCCCGGAGTACGCGGAGCGGCGCGCGGCCTGAGGCGGGGCCCCGCCCCGGAGGCGCGGCGCCGGGTCCCGCGTAAACCGTGACGTTCCCCCTCCGCTCCGCACGTTTGAGCGGATCGGCGGCGGGCTAGTCTCGCAGCATGGTCTCCGAGCGTTCTGGTGCCCAGGTTCTCGTCGCGTCCAACCGCGGCCCGGTGTCGTACACGAAGGGGGACGACGGCGCGCTCACCGCCAAACGGGGCGGTGGCGGGCTGGTCTCCGGCCTCTCCGCCATCGGGTCCGACGCCGGGGCGGTGTGGGTGTGCGCCGCCCTCGGGGACGGCGACCGCGAGGCGGCCCGGCGCAGCGGCGGCCACCTGGACACCGCCGACACGGGCGGCCAGCACGTACGCATGCTGGACATCCCCGCCGAGGTCTTCACCGACGCCTACAACGGCATCGCCAACTCGGTGCTCTGGTTCGTCCACCACATGCTCTACCAGACGCCCCTGGAGCCCTCCTTCGACGAGGCGTTCCGCGCGCAGTGGGCGTCGTACGAGGCGTACAACGCGGCCTTCGCGGACGCGCTCGCCGACGAGGCCGCGCCCGGCGCCGTGGTGCTGGTGCAGGACTACCACCTCACGCTGGTGCCGGGCCTGCTCCGGGCCCGCCGCCCCGACCTGCGCATCGGGCACTTCTCGCACACGCCGTGGGCGCCCGCCGACTACTTCCGCATGCTGCCGGACGACGTGGCCGAGGCGGTGCTGCGCGGGATGCTGGGCGGCGACCGGGCGGCGTTCCTGACCCGGCGCTGGGCCGAGGCGTTCGCGGACTGCTGCGCGGCGGTGCTGGGCGCCGGGGTGGCGCGCGACGCGGACGGGGAGCTGAGCGTCACGCACGAGGGCCGGACGACCCGGCTGGGCGTGCACGGCCTGGGCGCGGACGCGGAGTTCCTGCGGGAGCGGGCGCACCGGCCGGACGTGGACGAACGGCTGGCGGCGCTGCGCGAGCAGATCGGCGGCGAGGACCGCAAGACGATCGTGCGGGTGGACCGTACGGAGCTGTCGAAGAACATCGTGCGCGGGCTGCGCGCGTACCGGGCGCTGCTGGCCGGCCACCCGGAGTGGCGCGAACGGGTCGTGCACATAGCGTTCGCCTACCCCTCCCGGCAGGACCTGGAGGTCTACCGCGCGTACACGGACGAGGTCGGGCGGCTGGCCGAGGAGATCAACGCCGAGTACGGCACCCCGGGCTGGCAGCCGGTCGTGCTGCACGTGAAGGACGACTTCGCGCGGTCGCTGGCCGCCTACCGGCTCGCCGACGTGGCGCTGGTCAACCCGATCAGGGACGGCATGAACCTGGTCGCCAAGGAGGTCCCGGTGATCTCGGAGCGGGGCTGCGCGCTGGTGCTGTCCCGGGAGGCCGGGGCGTACGCGGAGCTGGGCGACGACGCGTTCTGCGTCAATCCGTACGACATCACGGGCACCGCCCGCGCCCTGCACGAGGCGCTGTCCCTGGAGGACGGCGAGCGGGCCGAGCGCACGAAGCGGCTGGCCGCGGCGGCCACCGCGCTGCCGCCGGACCGCTGGTTCCTCCAGCAGTTGCAGGCGCTGGAGCGGTAGCGGCCGGTCTTCCCGGCGGGGGCCGCCTCCCGTTCAGGCGGGCGGCGCCCCGAGCCGGTCCGCGAGGGCGTGCAGCAGGGCGACCACGCCGGGCGGGCCGTCGACCACGAGGTCGGCCCGGCCCGCCAGCTCGGCGACCTCCGCGCTGCCGCTGCACACCAGCACCCCGGCCAGGCCGTCCGACCGCAGCTTGTCCACCGCGGAGTAGGCGGCGAGATCGCCGAGGTCGTCACCGCCGTAGAGGACGGTGGTGGCGCCGGTCTCGTGTACGTGGTCGGCCAGGGCGACGCCCTTGTCCATGCCGGGCGGGCGCAGTTCCAGGACGTAGCGGCCCGGTTCGACGATCAGGCCGTGCCGCTCGGCGAGCGCGTACAGGGGCTCGCGCAGCAGCTCGAAGGCGGCCTGCGGGTCCGCGGCGCGGCGGGTGTGGACGGCGATGGCGCGGCCCTTGTCCTCCACCCACGAGGCGTGCCAGGCGCCCAGTCCGTCCAGCACGCCGGGGAGTTCGGCCTGGACGGCGGCGACGCCGGGCGGCGGGGCGGGGGCCTGGACCGTGCCCGTGGCCGCGTCCCAGCGCTCGGCGCCGTAACCGCCGAGGACCACCAGCCGCTCCAGGCCCGGCGCGTCCGCGAAGCCGCCGAGGCGGACCGCGACGCCGGCCGGGCGGCCGGTGATGACCACCAGCGAGCCCAGCAGCGGCGCCAGGCGGGTCAGCGCCGCCACGGCTCCGGGGTGGGCGCGGGCCTTTTCGGGGTCGGGCACGATACCGGCGAGTGTGCCGTCGAAGTCGAGCGCGAGCACGGCGCGGCCGGGACTGTCCAGCAGCGCGGCGAGACCGTCCCGGCCCGCTTCGGTGACCGGCGTCGGCAAGGTGTTCGGGGGGCTGCCCATGGCGACGAGATTACCGGTCGGGCGCGGGCGCGTGCCGGGGGTACCGGCGCATCGGCGTTCCGTGCCGTCGCCGCCGGGCCGGGCGACCGGCTCCGCCACGCTCAGCGGCGGCTGCGCCGGGCCTCGCGGACGCGGCGCAGCCGGTTGACGGTGACCGGGTCGTGGGCGAGCGCCCGCGGATCGTCCAGCAGGGCGTTCAGCAGCTGGTAGTAGCGGGTCGGCGAGATGCCGAGCCGCTCGCGGATGACCCGCTCCTTGGCGCCCGGCCGGGGCCAGGAGCGGCGCTCGACACCGAGCACCGCCTCGTCCTGGGGGGACAGTGCTCCTATGTCACCGCCTCCGGTGCCGCCCCGGGTGCCGTCGCTCGTCATCACCCGTCCACGATAAGGCCGCGGTACGACAATCCCCGCCGCACGCCCGCCCACCAGGGCCGGGTGCGGCGGGGCCGGGCCGCGGGCCGGCTCACTGGCCCGCGTTGTCCGCCTCGTTCGCCGTGTTCTGGATGTCGCTGAGCACACCGGCCGGGTTGCCGTTGGCGCCCACCGCGGTGCCCATCTTGGCCTTGACGGTCTTGCTGACCAGCGGCCAGGAGGTCTTGTTCGCGGGGTAGAACTCGGCGCCGCCCAGCTGGCGCAGGAAGCTGTGCAGCTTGGCGTACTTGCTGTCGGCGAGCATCGCCTCGGAACCGGAGGTGGTGACGGGCAGCAGGCCGTACTCGCCGGAGAAGTCCATGACGTTCTTCTCGTTGTAGACGAAGTCGAGGAACTTGCCGACCTGGTCGCGGTGGCCGCCCTGCTTGAAGGCCGTCATCCAGTCGGCGACGCCCATGGTCGCCTTGGCCTTGCCGTCCACGCCCGGCAGGTCGACGGTGCCGTAGTCGATGCCCTTGGACTCGGCCTGCTTCATCAGGGTGGGGTGGCCGTTGAGCATGCCGACGTCACCGGCCGCGAAGGCGTTGAAGGCGTCCTGGCGGTTGAGCTTGGCCGGGTCGCCGCCGGTCAGCCCCGGGCCGACCAGGTTCTTCTTCAGCCATTCGAAGGTCTTGACGTTCTGCGGCGAGTCGATCGTGTACTTGCCGATGCTGTCGGTGTAGCTGCCGCCGCCGCTGAGCATCCACATCAGCGTCTCGGCCTGCGTCTCCTCGGGGCCGAGCGGCAGCGCGTACGGCATCTTCACGCCCTTGGCCTTGAGCTTCGCGGCGTCCGCCGCGACGTCCGACCAGCTCTGCGGCGGGTCGGTGATGCCCGCCTCGGCGAAGAGCTTCTTGTTGTAGAAGAGGCGGCGGGTGCTGGCGCCGAAGGGCATGCCGTACTGGATGCGCTGATACTCCCCCGCCTCCGCGAGAGCGGGCACGAAGTCGGCGTGCACGGGTATGGAGAGCAGTTGGTCGGCGCTGTAGAGCTTGCCCTCGGCGGCGTAGTCCGCGTACGCGCCGATCTGTGCCATGTCCGGTGCCTTACCGGACTTGACCATGTCCTCGACCTTCTTGTCGACGTCCTTCCAGCTGTAGACCGAGACCTCGACCTTGATGTTCGGATTCTGCTTCTCGAAGTCCTTGACGAGCTTGTCCCAGTAGTGCTGGGAGGAGTTCGCCTGGGTGTCGCCGTAGTCCGCCGCGACGAGCTTGAGCGTGACGTCGCCGCCGTCCGCGCTGCTGCCGCAGGCGGACAGGGAGAGCGTCATGGCCGTGGTGAGTCCCGCTGCCGCCAGGCTCAAGTACCGCCGCTGCACTGCCATTACCGCCTTTTGTCCCGAATGTTCCGTGCTTGCCGGGGATACCCCGTGGCTTCAGGGGTTCGCCCTCAACCGGCATGAACGCCGAGTCTCCCCCGTTTACCCACACAAGGTCTACACCACCCCTCATATCGCTTGCGCATCGGCTGTCACACACGCAGGTCACACCGGTTTGATCAGCACAGTTGCCGGCGGAACCGGACCATCCCCGCGAGTGGACTAGACCTTTCACGGCGGATCGCGCCAGACTGGTCCCGTGAGACACGTCATCGCCCTTGATGTGGGCGGCACCGGAATGAAGGCCGCCCTGGCAGGCGCGGACGGCACACTGCTCTACGAGGCACGGCGCCCCACCGGCCGGGAACGCGGCCCGGAGGCGGTCGTCGCCACGATCCTGGACTTCGCCGGGGAACTGCGCGAGACCGGGCGCCGGCGGTTCGGCAGCCCGGCGGTGGCGGCCGGCGTCGCCGTGCCGGGCATCGTCGACGACGCCCGCGGCATCGCCGTCTACGCCGCCAACCTCGGCTGGCGCGACGTACCGCTGCGCGCCCTGCTCTCCGAGCGGCTGGGCGGCGTCCCGGTCGCGCTCGGCCACGACGTCCGCACCGGCGGCCTGGCCGAGGGCCGGATCGGCGCCGGCCGGGACGCCGACCGCTTCCTGTTCGTCCCGCTGGGCACCGGCATCGCGGGCGCGATCGGCATCGAGGGCCGGATCGAGGCGGGCGCGCACGGCAGCGCGGGCGAGATCGGCCACATCGTCGTCCGGCCCGGCGGGCCCGAGTGCGGCTGCGGGCAGCGCGGCTGCCTGGAGAAGCTGGCCTCGGCCGCCGCGGTCGGCCGCGCCTGGGCCGCCGCCTGCGGCGACCCGCAGGCCACCGCCGCGGACGCCGCCAAGGCCGTCGAATCCGGCGACGAGCGGGCGCGGGCGGTGTGGCAGGACGCGGTGGACGCGCTCGCCGACGGCCTGGTCACCTCGCTGACCCTGCTCGACCCGGGCACCCTGATCATCGGCGGCGGGCTCGCCGAGGCGGGCGACACGCTGTTCGAGCCGCTGCGGGCGGCGGTCCGCGCACGGGTGACCTTCCAGCGGCTCCCCCTGATCGTTCCGGCGGCGCTCGGGGACGCCGCCGGCTGCCTGGGCGCAGGTCTGCTCGCCTGGGATCTTCTCTCCACGGAGGTAACTGCCTGATGCCGCTGCAACAGTCCGGGGACAGCGCCCCGAGCCCCCGGCGCACCGTCCTGACCGGCGCCCGGGTCGCCCTGCCCACCGGCGTGGCCGACGGGGGCCGGGTGGCCTTCGAGGGCACCCGGATCACCGAGGCCACCGGCGCCGACGCCACCGCCCCGGCCGCCGGGGACCAGGTGGTCGACCTGACCGGGCACCTCGTCGTCCCCGGCTTCGTCGACATCCACGTACACGGCGGGGGCGGCGGCTCCTTCTCGTCCGCCGACCCGGAGGAGTGCCTGACGGCCATCCGCACCCACCGGCGGCGGGGCACCACCTCCATGCTCGCCTCGACCGTCACCGGCGACCTGGACGACCTGGCCCGGCAGGCCGCCGTGCTGTCCGAGCTGACCGAGCAGGGCGAGCTGGCCGGCATCCACTTCGAGGGCCCGTTCATCTCCCCGCACCGCTGCGGCGCCCACCAGCCCGAGCTGCTGCGCGACCCCGACCCGGCGGACGTCCGCAAGCTCGTCGACGCCACGCGCGGCACCGCGAAGATGATGACCCTGGCGCCGGAGCTGCCCGGCGGCCTGGAGTCCGTACGGCTGCTGGCCGACGCCGGCGTGATCGCCGCCATCGGCCACACCGACTCCTCGTACGACGCGACCCGCGAGGCCATCGACGCGGGCGCCACCGTCGCCACCCACCTGTTCAACGCGATGCCCCCGCTCGGGCACCGCGCGCCGGGCCCGATCGCCGCCCTCCTGGAGGACGAGCGGATCACCGTCGAGCTGATCAACGACGGTACGCATCTGCACCCCGCCGTCCTGGAGATGGCCTTCCGCGACGCGGGCGCCGACCGGGTCGCCTTCATCACCGACGCGATGGGCGCGGCCGGCATGAACGACGGCATGTACCCGCTCGGCCCGATGACGGTCGAGGTCACGGACGGCGTCGCCCGGATCAGCGGCGGCCCGACCGCCGGCTCCATCGCGGGCTCCACCCTCACCCTCGACCGCGCCTTCAAGCGCGCCGTCACGATCGACGGACTGACCATCGGCCAGGCCGTGCGCGCCCTGTCGGCCAACCCGGCCCGGCTGCTCGGCATCGCCGACCGCACCGGCTCGATCGAGCCCGGCAAGGACGCCGACCTGGTCGTCCTGGACGCGTCGTACGACCTGGTGGGCGTCGTGCGGCGGGGCGAGTGGGTGGTGCGGCCGCAGGGGGTGTGACGGAGGCGTACGGATGGTGGGGGCGTACGGATGGTGGGGGCGTATGGACGGTGGGAGCGTACGGAGGGGGGACGGCAGGCGGGTATCGCCGGGTTACGGGGACGGTAGACGGGTACCGCCGGGACGTACGGGGCGGCAGGCGGACGTACGGCGATGCGCCTGACGGCTACCGCGGGAACGTACGGGAAGGCGGCAGACGGCTACCGCGGGAACGTACGGGAAGGCGGCAGACGGCTACCGCGGGGCGTACGGGGGACGGCAGGCGGGTACCGCTGGGACGTCCGTACCGCGGTACGGAGCCGGACGGCCCCGGGCGCCGGAGGCCGGACGGCCCCGTCCCGGTCGTGGCGGTGCGGCGGTTGGCCCAAGGGGTGGGCCAACCGCGGCTCGCAATGACATGATCGCTGCGCACTCGCGCACCCGCGCGCCTGTCCGTCCCGTACGGGCCCACCGGTCACCGGCCCGGTGTGCCGCGTTCGTCCACGTATGTTCCGGGGAGGGGGAGCCATGATCCTCACGGTCACGCTGAACGCAGCCCTCGACGTCACCTACCGCGTGCCCCGGCTCCAGCCGCACACCACCCACCGCGTCACCGAGGTCGTCGAGCGCCCCGGAGGCAAGGGCCTGAACGTCGCCCGGGTGCTGACCGCGCTCGGCCACCCGGCGGTCGCCACCGGCTTCGTGGGCGGCGGCACCGGCGACGCGGTGCGCGCGCTGCTCGCCCAGGAGACCGCGGTGACCGACGCGCTGGTCCCGGTCGGCGGCTCGACCCGGCGCACCGTCGCCGTCGTGGACGAGTCCACCGGCGACACCACGCAGCTCAACGAGCCGGGCCCGACCGTGACGCCCGCCGAGTGGGACACGTTCATGGCCACCTACCGGGAACTGCTCGCCGACGCGCGGGCGGTGGCCCTGTGCGGCACCCTGCCGCCGGGCGTCCCGGTCGACGTCTACGCGCGGCTGACCCGTGCCGCCCGTACGGCGGGCGTACCGGTCCTCCTGGACACCAGCGGCGAACCGCTGCGCCGCGGCCTGGCCGCCCGCCCCGACCTCGCCAAGCCCAACGCGGACGAACTCGCCGCCCTCACCGGCTCCACCGAACCGCTGCGCGCCGCCCGCGACGCGCGCCGCCGCGGCGCGCACACGGTCGCCGCCTCCCTGGGCGCCGAAGGCATGCTGGTGGTCACCTCGGACGGCGCCTGGCAGGCCGCCCCGCCCCGCCGCATCGCCGGCAACCCGACCGGGGCCGGCGACTCCGCGGTGGCCGGACTGCTCTCCGGCCTGGTCGAGGGCCTCTCCTGGCCGGCCCGGCTGACCCGCGCGGTGGCCCTGTCGGCGGCGACGGTACGGGCCCCGGCGGCGGGGGAGTTCGACCGGGGGACGTATGAGGATTTGCTGGGGGAGATCAGGGTTGTGGAGCAGCCGGTAGGGGTGTGAGAAGCGGGGCAGCACCGCCCGGCCCGCCTGGAATGCGTGTGCGCCGACCACCCCTGAGGGGTCGTCGGCGCACTCCGCGGCCGGTCCGTCAGCCCTTCACATGCCCCGCCTTGAGCTGGACGCGGTCGAGGTTGACCTCGCACTGGTCGCCCTGCTCACAGGAGATCTTGAGCGTGTTGGTGCCCTTGTTGAGCTTGATCCAACGGTAGGTGAACGTCCAGCCTTTGTCCCAGGCACCTTCGGAGGCATGGGCGAAGTTCGACATGTTGATCTTGTCGGGCGACCCGCCGTTCACCGACAGCGATGTCTTCGCGTCCTTGCCCGGGACGCCGTAGTTGATGAGCAGCGTGTAGTCACCGCCGTCGGGGACGTCGACCGACCAGGTGGCGGCGGCACCGACCTTGTTCAGCGACACATACGCGCCGTTCGCCGCCTTCGCGCCCGGCACCGACTTGTCCGTGGTCGCCTCCGGGCTGAGCGACAGCGAGGCCGCCGCCTCCTTGGGGAGCGGGGCCTTCGTCGGCTTGTCGGACGGCTTCTCGCTGGGCTTCACGGACTCGCCCGCCGTCGGCGTCGGGTCGCCGCCGCCCGCCTCGTCCTTCTTGTCACCCTGATTGGTGAGCACCGCCACGCCGATGCCGACGCACACCACCGCGACGACCGCGATCGCGCCGATCAGCAGCCCCTTGTGGTTGCGCCGGGGCGGACCGTCCTGACCGTGCCCCGGGGGCGGACCCTGGCGGGTGCCGTTGCCGCCCGGGAGCGTCTCGGGGGCCGCGTAGTGGGCGTTCTGCTGGCCGTAGGGCTGCTGCGCGGGGACCTGCTGCTGGCCGTACTGGCGCTGCCCGTACTGCCGCTCGCCGACCGCGCGCACCTGGTTGTACGAGGCCCGCGGTACGCCCGGCCGCCGCGCCGCCGAGCCGCCCGCCGCGCCCTGCGCGCCGCTCTCGCCGCCCTCGGAGCGGTAGAGGTGGGCGAACGGGTCGTCGTCCTCGGGCGTGCCCGCGCCGTTGTTGCCGGCCGTCATTCCGTGTCACTCCCCAGCGGTCTGTACGAGATGGCTGTACTGATCTTCAGGCCCCGGCGGCGCCCCGCCGCATCGGCGCAGCCTACCCCGTTCGGGGGATGCCACGCCGAGCCGGAACGTGCCCGCGAGCGCCGCGGACGGCTCACGGCCGGCGCGCCGCACGGCCACGTCCCGGCGTGCGCGTCGGCTCGCCCGCCGGCGCGCGCTCCGCTCAGCCCGCGCGCCGGCCCGCCTTCGAGCGGGACCGCTTTTCCACGTACATCCGCTGGTCGGCGGACTGCAGGACCTCCTCGGCGGACATCCCGCAGGCGGCCCAGCCGATGCCGAAGCTGGCACCGACCCGTACCGCCCGGCCGTCCACCCGGATCGGCGGGATGATCCCGTTGCGCAGCCGGACCGCGAGGTCCTGCGCGTCGGCCTTGCCCAGGCCGTCCGCGAGCACCACGAACTCGTCGCCGCCGAGCCGGGCGACCGTGTCGCCGTCCCGCACGCCGTTGGTCAGCCGCCGGGCCACCTCGATGAGCACCGCGTCACCCGTGTGGTGCCCGAACCGGTCGTTGATCGACTTGAAGCCGTCCAGGTCGCAGAAGAGCACCGCGAGCCCCTTGGCGCCGTCGTCCTCCGGCCCGTCCGAAGGTGCGATGACGTGCACATGATGGTCGTACGGGCCGGCCGGCACCGCGTCCGGGCCGTCGACGGCGTCGTACCCGTCGAAGACCTCGGAGGTGTCGGAGCCGAAACCGTGCGCCTCCTGGAACGCGGCGACCGAGGCGGCGGACGCCGCCGAGGCGTACGCGTCCGCGTCCGAGCCGGGCGGGCGCGAACACAGCCGGGCGCCGAGCCGGGCCCGCAGCTCGGCGCTGTTGGGCAGCCCGGTCAGCGCGTCGTGGCTGGCCCGGTGCGCGAGCTGGAGCTCGTGGCGCTTGCGCTCCTCGATGTCCTCGACGTGGGTGAGCAGGAAGCGCGGCCCGTCGGCGGTGTCCGCGACGACGGAGTTGCGCAGCGAGACCCACACGTACGTGCCGTCGCGGCGCGCCAGGCGCAGCTCGGCGCGCCCGCCCTCGGCGGAGGTGCGCAGCAGCGTGCCGATGTCCTCGGGGTGGACGAGGTCGGAGAACGAGTAGCGGCGCATGGCGGAGGCCGGGCGGCCCAGCAGCCGGCACAGCGCGTCGTTGGTCCGGTGCAGCCGGCCGTGCTGGTCGCCGCCCATCTCGGCGATGGCCATGCCGCTGGGCGCGTACTCGAAGGCCTGCCGGAAGCTTTCCTCACTGGCGCGCAGGGCCTGCTGCTCGCGCTCCAGGCGCACCAGCGCGCGCTGCATGTTGGCGCGCAGCCGCGCGTTGCTGATCGCGATGGCGGACTGGAACGCGTACATCTGGAGCGCTTCCCGCCCCCACGCGCCGGGCCGGCGGCCGTTGCGCGGCTTGTCGACGGAGAGCACTCCGAGGAGTTCGCCGCCGCCGTTCGCGGCCGTGTACATGGGCGCGAAGAGCCGGTCCATCGGATGCCACTCGTCGGGGAAGCGCGGCTCGGGCCCGGCGGCGTGCCACTGCGGCACATCGTCGTCGTCCAGCACCCAGCCCTCGGTGTGCGGGATGAAGCACAGGCCGCCCCAGCGCTCGGCCATGTTCAGCCGGCGGTCCCACGAGGCGCGGGAGCCGACCCGGCCGGCCATCAGGGCCTCGGCACCGGCGCTGCCGGCCACCGCGGCCACCACGAGGTCACCGTCGGGCCGTACGAGGTTGACCGCGGCGAGCTCGTACCCGAGCCCCGTGATCACTCCGTCGGCGACGGTCTGCAGGGTGTCTGCAAGGCTGCGTGCGGTGTTCAGATCGGCGACCACTTGGTGCAGCTGCCGCAGGGTCGCAAGACGGACGTATGGCTCCGACTCGGTCTCCATCGCTCGCTCTCCCCGAGACCTCGACAGCAACTCCAGGATTGGGTGTCGTCCGATTGCCACGGCCACTGAATCACAGTGAGCTGTTCACTCGGTACACAGGGTCAACAATTACTGGCTGCTGTGACTCAAGTCACAGAGCGTGGCGGCTGCTTGATGATCTTCGAATGGGCGCCACTGGAGGGACTTCTACAATTCCTGAACGCAAATCCGGACGCAAGGGAGGGCTCCGCCGCCGGACCTAGGGCGCGCCTGGTTCCCGAGCCCGATGCGGAGCCGCCACGCCCCCCGTTAGCGTTCATGGCGTGTTCACGAAAACCTCCGCCGCCACCTCCGGCAATCGCTCCGCCGCGCCCGTTCCACCACGCTCCGCGCCCGGTGGAACGGCGATCCCCCATCCTGGTGGGGTGAGTGACGACGAGTTCCGCGCCGCCCTGTCCCGGCTCGCCGCCGGGGTCGTACTGATCACCGCGCACGATCCGGAGGACGGTCCGCGCGGCGAGGACGTGGGCATGACCGCCACGGCCTTCCTGTCCGTCTCGCTCGAACCACCCTTGGTGATGGTGAGCGTTCGCAACGACTCCCGCATGGACGACCTTCTGGAGCGCCAGCCCCTATGGGCGGTTTCGGTGCTGTCGGAAGGGCAGCGGCACATCGCGGGCCGGTTCGCCATGAAGAACCGCATCAGCGACAGACTGCTCTTCGCGGACATTCCCACGGAACAGGGCGAAGCAACCGGCGCCCCGCTGATCGGCGGCGCACTGGCACGCCTGGAATGCCGCACGGAACAACGAGTGGTCGCCGGCGATCACACGCTGGTCATCGGCCGGGTACTGACGGCGCACACCGCGGAGGAGGACCGGGGGCCGTTGATGTACTTCCGGGGGAAGTATCGGCATTTGGGGTGAGGGGGGCTTTTTACTGGTGAGGGGGCGCTGGCGAGGGGGGTTCGCTGGCCGCTGGCGAGGGAGCGCTGGCGAGGGGGGCGCTGGTCGCCGGTGAGGGGGAGCTGGCGAGAGGGCTCTTTACTGGTGAGGGGTGGGGGAAGGCGCTGGGGGCCGGAAGGTGTACGGCCGGGGGATCAGATCGAATCGGATCGGATCGGCGCGGGCGCGGTCCTTCCCTCACGTCCAGTCGCGGCCGGAGCGCCCGCGCTTGATGTCGCCCCGCTGCTTCTTCTCCCGCAGCCGGCGTTCGTTGATGCCGCGCGGTATGCGCTTCTTGCGCCGCGGCTTGGGCGGCGGCGCGGTGACCTCGGCGAGCAGGGCGGCGAGCCGCACGGCGGCGGTCTCCCGGTTGCGCCACTGGGAACGGTGCTCCGAGGCCCGTACGGACACCACTCCGCCCTGGAGCAGCCGCCCGCGCTCGGCCAGCCGCTGGAGCGCCCGCTCCTTCCACACCTCGGGCAGCGCTTCCGTCGCGGCCAGGTCGAAACGCAACTCGACCTGGCTGTCCGACGTGTTGACGTGCTGGCCGCCGGGCCCCGAGGAACGCGAGAAACGCCACGTCAGCTCGGCCTCCGGGAGAGCGACCGAGCCGCGGATGACATAGGGCCCTGACATGCCCCCATGATCTCGCGTCCGCCGGATCACGTCACGTCGTTTTGCGGGGCCGCTCCTGCCGCCCCCGGGATTCTGCGCTCGTGGGCTTGTGCGCTCGTGGGCTTCTGAGCTCGTGGGCTTCTGAGCTCTGGGCTTCCGCGCCCCTGGGGGGCACCTGGGCTCCTGGGCTCCTGGGCTCCTGGGCTCCTGGGCTCATCGATCCTTGGCTCTTCTGCCGACGTGGGGAGCCGGCGGAAGGATGTGGCATCAGGATTTGGCAAAGAAAGTAAAGGGAGCTGGAACCTGACGGTCCCTTCATCACGTTGTCCAGGGTGACGGTAGCTTCGTCCGGAGTACGGAGCCCGACGATTCGACGAGGAAAGGGACATCCCCATGGCTGTAAGCCTGTCCAAGGGCGGCAACGTCTCGCTCACCAAGGAGGCACCGGGCCTGACCGCCGTCACGGTCGGCCTCGGCTGGGACGTCCGCACCACCACCGGCACGGACTTCGACCTCGACGCGAGCGCCATCGCGGTCAACGCGGCCGGCAAGGTCTACTCCGACCAGCACTTCGTCTTCTTCAACAACAAGGTCACGCCGGACCAGTCCATCGAGCACACCGGTGACAACGTCACCGGTGAGGGCGAGGGCGACGACGAGCAGATCAAGGTCAACCTGGCCGCCCTCCCGGCCGACATCGACAAGATCGTCTTCCCGGTCTCGATCTACGACGCCGAGAGCCGCAGCCAGAACTTCGGCCAGGTGCGCAACGCCTTCATCCGCATCGTCAACCAGGCCGGCGGCGCCGAGATCGCCCGCTACGACCTGAGCGAGGACGCGGCGACCGAGACCGCCATGGTCTTCGGCGAGCTGTACCGCAACGGCGCCGAGTGGAAGTTCCGCGCCGTCGGCCAGGGCTACGCCTCGGGCCTGGCCGGCATCGCCAAGGACTTCGGCGTCAACGTCTGACCTCGTAGCCGTACGCCTTGCCCCGGGCGCGCGGTGGGCGACTGGTGCCAGGTGAACGATTGATGCCCGGTGGGCCCAGTGTCCCCTGTGGGCCCAGTGTTCCCTGCGGGGCTGGTGTCCCCTGTGGGCCTGGTGTTCTCTGTGCGCCCGGTGTCCTCTGCGCGCCCGGTGTCCTCTGCGCGCCCGGTATGACGTCGGTCCGTACGGCCTTTCGTGGTCGTGCGGGCCGACGTCGGCGTTTACAAACGCACACACCAGGGAGATCGCCCGCCGGCCGCCCGCCCCGGCCGCGCCCGTCCATCACTGCTCACCGACCGGTGGCTGACGGGCCAGGAACTCGGCGAACGCCGCCGCCTGCTTCGGGTCCATATACCCCTGCCGCCCATGGACCGCCTGCCGCTCCAGCCAGTCGAGCCACCCGGCAGGGCGCAACTCGACCACCACCGTCCGCCCCCGGGTGAACGTCATACGCTCGCCGTCCGCATGCACGTATCGTGTGTACGGACCATGCCGCACCGGTCCGGGCGGCCGTTCCTCAGCCGCGTCCGGCAGTGGTATCGGCGCACCGAGGAACCGCTGCGCCCAGTACTCCAGTTTGGCCAGTTCGGCCGCCGGGAGCAGCACGCTGTGCGGTAGGTCGCCCTGGGTGAGGAGTACGCGCTCTCCCGTCTGCTCGACGTGAGCGACCAGGTGACCGAAGTCTTCGACGGTGTCCGGCAGTTCAGCGCTTCTCATGGGTGCCGACATTACTGGCCGCCGCCGCCAAAAGATTCGGCCGTGGCCGGAGGGGCGCCGGAGGGTTGCCGGAGCGATGCCGCAGTGGGGGTAGCCCCCTAGAGAAGGTACCTCTCAGGTGAGGGCATCCCCCTGGTGAGAGCACCTCTCCGGTGGGTGTGTCCCCTGCCGAATCGGGCGGCTGGCCACAGCGCGCCGCCATGTGCCCGCAGGCCATGATCCTTCTCAAGCCACCGCGCACAAGCCGAGGACGGACATCATGGCCAAGCACCGGAACCGCGTCAGCCGACGGAGACTCCTGACGACGACGGCGATGATCACGCTGGGAGCGGCGGCCCTTGCCCCCGCAACGGCCCAGGCAAATCCGACTCGGGATCCGTCTCCAGCGCCGACTCGGTATCCGACTCCAGCTCCGGCTCTGTCGTCGGCCTCAATGACCTCATCGGCTTCAAATGCGTCAAATGCCTCAGCCACCTCAACCGCCCCGGCCGCTTCGGTCAGCGCCTACGGGAACCAGAGCCCCGTCCGTGCCCTGGAGCAGGCAGCCCACCCGCTCCGTTCAACCGGCCCCGGCCGTAACACGGCCGATCTGCGCGCCCTCTCCGCGATGATCGGCAACGCCAAGGTGGTGGGTCTCGGCGAGGCCACGCACGGCTCGCACGAGTTCTTCACCATGAAGGAGCGTCTCTTCCGCCACCTGGTCGAGGAGAAGGGCTTCACCACCTTCGCCCTGGAACTGAGCTGGTCCGCCGGTCTTGAGATAGACGAGTACCTACAGACCGGTAAGGGCGACGGCCGCCAGATCGCCAAGCGGGCGCTGGCCAACTCGCCGTGGGACCGCGAGGAATTCGTCAGCCTCATCACCTGGATGCGCGACTACAACCGCCGCCACCCCCACCGCACCGTCCACTTCATGGGCGACGACATCGGCGCCCCGTCGATCAACGACGCGTTCTTCGCCCGGGTGACCGGCTACGTACAACGCACCCACCCGGAGTCGCTGCCACGGCTCAACGACCTGTACGCCGGGCTGCGCCCGATCGACGATGTCTTCGCCTACTTCCGCAAGCCGATAGCGGAACGACAGCGGCTGGCCGACAAGGCACAGCAGGCTCTGAAACTGATCACCAGCCTGAAGGACACCGAGGCCAGGCCCGGGGCCAGCGCTGGAACCAGGCCCGGGTCCGGCTCCGGGGTCCAGTCCGAGTCCGGCTCCGGGTCCGAGCCCAGGACCGGCTCCGGGGGCCAGTCCGAGCCCGGCTCCGGGGCCGAGCCCAGGACCGGCTCCGGGTCCGGGTCCGGGTCCGGGTCCGGGTCCGGTGGAGACGCCTACGCGTGGGCCGTGCAGAACGCCCGGTTCATCGCGCAAACCGCCAAGTTCCTCACCATGGACATCAACGACCCGGCCTCGGTCACCGCCGCCCAGCGCTTCCGCGACGAGGTGATGGCCCGGAACGTCACCTGGTGGCAACGGCGTACCGGCCACAAGATCCTTCTCTCGGCGCAGAACGACCACGTCGGCTACGCCGCCGGCGATCCCGAGCTGTACCCCAAGACACAGGGCTCGTTCCTGCGCGACATGATCGGCAGGAACTACCTCCCCATCGGCTTCACCTTCTACCAGGGCTCTTTCCTGTCGAAGGACGCCGCCCTCACCGGCGATTGGAAGAAGTTCACCGTGGGCGCTCCCAAACCCACCACGAACGAGTACGTCCTCGACAAGGTCCGCCACCGGGACTTCTACCTCGACGTACGCCACGCCCCGCCGGCCGCCCGCACCTGGCTGAACACCACTCGCCCCACGCGCAACATCGGCACCGAGTTCCCCCACCCGGACGCCCACGTCGCGATCGCCCGCTCCTTCGATGTCCTCGTCCACCTCCACAAGATCAACGCGGCCACGAGGACAAAGCCGTAACGCCCGTCCCCGATCTCTCACCCGACCCCGGCCCCGACCCCACACCCAGCTCCGGCCCAGCCTCGGGCCCGGTTCCGGCTGCGGCTCCGGCTCCGGCCATGCCGCAGTCGCCGCGGTCCGTGCGGCACCGGCCAGGTGGGAAATGGCCGGTGCCGCATCGGGCCTTACGCCGAACCCGACGGGGGCCGCGCCCTATCCGCCCCCGGAGAGCGCCACCGCCTCACCACCTCAGCGCCTCACCCTCACCGCCTCACCCTCACCGCCTCACAGCTCGTCCAGATCCACCGCCTCGGCCATCGCGCGGTACCCCGCGTCGCTCGGGTGCAGGTGGTCACCGGAGTCGTAGGCCGGGGCGAGGCGGTCACGGTCGGCCGGGTCGGACAGGGCCCGGTCCAGGTCGACCACGGCGTCGTACTCGCCGGAGCTGCGTATCCAGGCGTTGAGCGCGTCGCGCTTGGCCTCGCCGCGCTCGGAGTAGTAGGCGGCGCCCTTGAACGGTGTGACCGTCGCGCCGATCACCTTCACCCCCGCGGCGTGCGCCTGGCGAATCAACGACCGCTGCCCTTGCACGAGTTGGGCGAGCGAAACGTCAGGGGCCGAGCCATCGGGCCAATTGGGCGACGCGCTGGCGCCGATGTCGTTGATCCCCTCCAGCACGATGACCGAGCCCACGTTCGGCTCACCGAGCACGTCGTGCCGGAAGCGGGCCACGCCCTTCTCCCCGGCCCACGACGAGTCCGCGGTGATCCGGTTGCCACCGATGCCCTGGTTGAGCACGCCGCGCGGGCGTCCGGTGGCCGCGAAGCGCTCGGCGAGCGCGTCCGGGTAGCGGCGGTTCGCATCGGTGGTGGAGCCGTACCCGTCGGTGATGGAGTCGCCGAACGCCACCACCGCCTTCCGGCGCGCGTCGTCCTTGCCGCCGGAGACCTCGACGCCCGACAGGTAGTACCAGGACTGGGACTTCTCCGTGAAGGCCGCCGCGCCGGTGTCCGACCGGTGGTCGCCCTTCGCGCGGTAGGTCGTGGCCAGGGCGGCCTGGTGGAAGGTGGCCGGACCGGTCGGCCCGGCCACGTACAGCGTCACGGTCAGCGAATCCAGCGCCCGGACCTTGAACGGCAGCCCGTCACTGCGCACCTCGCCGCCCGCCGGTACGGTCACCGACCGGTGCCGCCCGAAGTACAGGTCCCGTACGGAACCATGCTGCACCGACGCCCCCTTGCCCGCTCGGGCGATGGTCGCGCCGGTCACCTTCAGCGGCGTACGGCCGTAGCGGTTGGACAGCTCGATACGGGCCTTGGTGCCACCCGTGCTGACCCGGACCACCTGCCGGACCGTGTGGTCGGTGAAGCCCGCCACCGACCAGTTGGGCATCAGTGCGTGCGGCGCCTGCGGCGAGGTGGCCCAGGCGCCCCGCCACCGCTGCCCACTGCCGCGATCACCGGGCGAGGCCCCCTTCTCCCCCGCCCCCGCGCCCGCTGCCGCCGGTACCGACGGCGACGCGGCCACGGCGGCCGCATCCCGCTCCGTACCGAGCACCGGCAGCGCTATCAGCGCCGCGGCGGCGAACAGTGCGACGCCCGAGCGTCTGGCCTTGGTACCTGACATGATCATCCCCACCCTCTGACTGATCGGATGCACAAATTGCACAAATCTGAGTCCGTTGATCCGGTTCGTTGATCCGGTTCGTCGGTCCAGCTCGTTGACCTGGCCGGTTTCGTTGCTCCGGCCGGTGTCGTCGGTCCGGTCGGTTCCGTTGCTCCGCCCGGCTTCGCTGCTCCGGCCGGTGTCGTAGCTCCGCCCGGTTTCGTTGCTCCGGCCGGTGTCGTAGCTCCGCCCGGTTTCGTCGCCTCGGCTCGTTGGTCCGAGCCGCTACGCGTGTGCCGTGCCGGTCGGCCGACGCCCCCGGATGCTGCACCGACCGCGGAGGCGCGGACGAACGTACGAGCGTGACACCATCGAGGACGTGATCGACCTCGGCTACTCCCTTTCCCGCCGTTTTCCGGACCCGCCGCAAACGGACTACCGCTCCGCGGACGTACGGGCCCTGCGCCACGACCTCTTCTGCGGCGACGTCTATCTGGCCGATACCAAGGCGGACCGTGAGGTCTCGACCGCCTGGGGCTGGGTGCCGGTGCTGGACTTCGCCTGGGCCCTGTGCGACATCGTGGAACGGATCGACCGCGATCCGCTCGGCAACCGCGCCGCTCAGCCGCAGTACGCCGAGCTGGATTTCACCGAATCGGCGGACCGCTTGTACTTCGAGCGCCGCTTCGGCTGGGTGGAGGTCGACGCCGACTGGATGCCGGCCGACGAGGCCCCGCTCACCTTCCAGCACTCCGAGCTGCGCCGTGAGGCCCGCGACTTCCTGCACGACCTGATCGCCGACCTCACCGACATGCACGACGGGCTCGCCGACAACCCGACCGTATGGGACCTCCAGGCCCGCTTCCCCCGTGTGTGAGCCGCGGCCGGGCCGCCCGTACGGGCGGTCCCGCTCCGCCCCACGCTCCCGTCCCCACCCGTAGCCTCATTCGACCCGCACCCCCATCTCCGCCGCGAAGGCCGGAGCCAGATCCATCAGCTGGGCCGGGCTGATCACCGCGCCCGACAGCCGGTCGATGCCCCGGGCGATGTCCAGGCGGGCGACTCCGCGCAGGTCGACGTCCCGCATCCGTACGGCGCTGAAATCCACCCGGGACAGCGTGCAGTCGTCGAAGCTCACCCGCTCCAGCTCCGCGCCGGCGAAGTCTGCCTCGACCAGGACGCAGCCCTCGAACGCGACATCCTTGAGCTTCGCCTTGCGCAGGTTGAGGAAGTCGGCTTTCCCGCCACGCACCACGACCCGCTCCAGCACCGCTCCGTGCATCTGAACGCCACCGAGCCGGGCGTCCAGGATCTCCACATCGCGCAGCGATACCTGGGACAGGTCCGTGCCCACGCCGCGTACCCCGTCCAGCACGCTGTCGATGAAGCGCGCCCGGCTCAGAACCGTGTCGTTCAGCGCGCACCGACGGACCGCGCAGTCCATGAACCGCGCCCCGCGCCCCACCTGCCCCGTCAGGTCGGTGTCCGCGAGCTCCAGCCCGTCGTAATCCCCCTCGGTCTCCAACTCCGCGCCGGTGTACGGGCTCAGCTCCGGCAGCCGAACCGACGGCCGCCGTACCTCCCGCACGGCGCGCCCCGCATCCGTCGTGCGCGCCCCCCGATCGGCAGCCGGCCCCGAACCCGCCGCTCGCCCCGTACGCGCCCCTCGCCCCTCCCGCACTGAACGACCATCCCGTACGGAACGGCCCTCCCGTACGGAACGCCCCTCCCCCGCCGAACGGCCCTCCCCAGCCGCCCGCCCCATCCGCTTCGCCCGCCCCATTCGCTCCGACCCCTCATCGCGTTCCCACACGCCCGCCCACCGCCTTCCTGCCCGTGCCTGCCGCTTCCGCCCGCGCACCGCCGACTGACCCCATCGTGAACCACCCCACTGACAATCGCCGGAATCAGGCCTCTGACCAGCGCAGATACCCCTCCCCCGCACGCATGTCACAAGCGCGGCCACCCCATTCGTCGCATCCACGAGGGCCACCCGACCACCCGGGGCGCCCAGCGACCCGCAGATCCGTCGCTTCACCTCGACCCAAGGAGGACCCACCATGCGACGACCCACCATCACCGTCATCGGAGGCGGCTTCGCGGGGCTGACCGCGGCCATCTCCTGCGCCGAGGGCGGCGCCGCGGTCACCCTGTACGAGGCGCACCGTTCGCTCGGCGGCCGGGCCCGTACCGCCGACGGCCCGTACCGTACGAACGAGGGCCCGCACGCCCTCTACAACGGCGGCCCGCACTGGACCTGGCTCAAACAGCGCGGCCTTCTCAAGCCGCTCGCCCCGCTGCCGCCCCTCCAGGCGTCCCGGTTTCGCTTCCACCGCGACGGCGTGCCGCGCCGCCTGCCTCCCGCCGGCCTCCTCAAGCTGCGCGGACGCAAAAGCGCACCGGTTGACCGGGACTTCTTCAGCTGGGCCGCCTCCCAGGAGGGCGAGGCGGCGGCCCGCGCCGCCGCCAACTACGTCGGCGTCGCGACGTTCCACCACGACTCCGGCATGCTCTCCGCCGCCTTCGTCCAAGAGCGGCTACGCCGTACCACCTCGTTCCCGCCCGAAGCGCACTACATTCGAGGCGGCTGGGGTGAACTGATCGCCCGTATGGCCGAGCACGCGCGCCAGTCGGGCGTACGCATCGAGACCGGAGCCCGCCTCGACACACTGCCCGAGGACGGCCCGGTGATCGTCGCGACGCACCTCGAAGCCGCCCGCGCGCTCCTCAAGGACGAGCGTCTGACCTGGGACAGTGCCCGTACCGTGCTGCTCGACGTCGCGCTGCGCTCCCGGCGCGGCGACCTGTTCGCGATCTCCGGTCTCGACTTCCCCGGCTGGGTCGAACGCTTCACCGCCCAGGACCGCTCCCTCGCCCCGCACGGCGAGGAACTGCTCCAGTGCCAGGTCGGCATCGGCCCGGACGAGAACCGCGCCGACGGCGTCGCCCGCGCCGAGCGCCTGCTGGACGCCGGTTTCCCACAGTGGCGCGAGCGCCTTGTCCAGCGCCGCGAAGCGCTTTGCCTCGGCCGTACGGGCGCGGTGGACCTGCCCGGCACCACCTGGCGCGACCGGCCCGCCGTCGAACGCGGCGACGGCGTCTACCTGGCCGGCGACCAGGTGGCGGCGCCCGGCGTACTCAGTGAGGTCTCGTTCAGCAGTGCCCTGGAAGCAAGCACTCTGGCGCTCCGTTCCGCCAGGGCCGACCGCGCGAAGCCGTACGCACCTTCCAGCACCGGCCGCGGGACCGGCACCAGCACCGGCACCGGCACCAGCACCGGCACCAGCCCTACTTCAAGCCCCAGCCCCACCCCCACCACTGGCGGCACCTCCGCCACTAGCGGCACCCCCACCACTGGCCACACCACCACCGGCGACACCGCCAAGGCCGACAACACCGCCGCCGTCCCGCGTCTCAGCTCGTCGTGAGTCTGCCGTGACGCCCCTCCAGAGGAGCCCGGACAGCAACCGACCTTGACCTCAACCAAAGTTGAGGCTCCAGAGTGAGGGCCATCAGTCCCGGACGGCCACGCCTCTCCAGGCCCCGTCCGCAGGCCGCCGTCCACCAGTCCACCAGTTCACCAGTCCACCTGCCGTACCTCGCCCTTCCCGCCCCACCCTGGAGACCACCATGCACGCCATCCGCCTGCACGCCTTCGGCCCCGCCGAGAACCTCGTATACGAGCGGACCGAGACCCCGCTGCCAGGCCCCGGCCAGGTCCGGATCGCCGTGGCGGCGGCCGGCGTCCACCTGCTCGACACGGCGCTGCGCGAGGGCCTCTCGGGCGGCCCGGCCCCGCTCCCCGACCTGCCGACCATCCCCGGCCGGGAGGTCGCGGGCACGGTCGACGCCCTCGGCGAAGGCACGGATCCCGCGTGGCTGGGCCGCCGGGTCGTCGCCCACCTGGGCATGAACCCCGGCGGCTACGCCGAGCAGGCCGTCGTCGACGCCGAAAAGCTCCACGACATCCCCGTCAACCTGGACGAGGCCCAGGCCGTCGCCATGATCGGCACCGGCCGCACCACCATGGGCATCCTCCGTTTCGCCGATCTCACCGCCGAGGACGTGGCCCTCGTCCCGGCTGCGGCCGGCGGCATCGGCTCGCTGCTCGTCCAGTACGCGAAGAATGTCGGCGCCACCGTCATCGGCCTGGCGGGCGGCCCGGCCAAGGTCGAACGCGTACGGAAACTGGGCGCCGACCTCGCGATCGACTACACCAACGCCGGCTGGACCTCGGTGGTGCGCGCGTTTCTGAAGGTACGCGGGATACCGGGCGCCACCGTCGTCTTCGACTCCGTGGGCGGCGAGTCGGGCCGCGCCGCCGTGGACCTGCTCGCCCGGGGCGGACGGCACCTCGTCTTCGGCTGGTCCTCGGGCGGCCCGCTCACCGGCGGTCCACTGGAGTTCGCCGAGGGCGAGCTGGCCGAACGCGGCATCACCTCCGAGTCCGTACTCGGCCCCGCCATGCTGGCCAAGGCAGGCGGCGACAATCCGATGCGCACCCTGGAGACCGCGTCACTTGCCGAAGCGGCAGCGGGCCGCCTCGTACCGGACGTACAGCGCTTCCCGCTCGCGGAAGCGGCGGCAGCACACCGGGCCCTGGAGAGCCGGGGAACGATGGGGAAGGTTGTGCTGATTCCGTAGAGGTGCTGTGGGGCGGCTGTCCCCTACAGCTGCCCCTCCCCTTCCCTGCTCTCTTCCCTGCTCTCTTCCCTGCTCCCTTCCCTGCTCTCTCCCCGCCCTTCCCCTCCCTCCCGATCGCCTCCCTCAGTTCACCACCCCCGCCCCCTCCCGATCGCTGCCGTTCAGCCACCGTCCGCCGGCATCCGTGCAGGTCACGACATCCCCGATCCGCACGCCGAACCGTCCCGGAAGGTAGATCCCCGGCTCGATCGAGAAGCACATTCCGGGAACGAGGGGCAGCTGCTCGCCCTCCACGAGGTACGGCGGTTCGTGCGGGACGCAACCGATTCCCCGGCCCGTACGGTGGGTGAAGTACTCCCCGTACCCCGCCGCCTTGATCACCCTCCGGGCCGCCCGGTCGATCTCCTGGCAGGCCGCACCCGGCCGTACCGCCTCGAAGGCCGCCTGCTGCGCCTCCCGTACGACCTCGTACACCTTGCGCTCCTCCGCGGACGGCGGCGCCCCCACGCGTACGGTCCGGCCGGTGCTCGAACAGTAGCCGTCCTTCAGGCCGGCGAAGTCGAGCACGACCATGTCACCGTCTTCGATCACCCGATCGCCCGCCTCGTGCTGCGGATCGGCACCGTTGGGGCCGGACCCCACGACCGTGAAGGCGACCACCTCGTGTCCGTTCCCGGTGAGCAACCGCGCGACTTCGGCGGCCACTTCACGTTCGCGCCGCCCGGCGAACCGCAGGCCGAGGGCCGCCTCGTACGTGGCATCAGAGGCCGCCGCCGCGGCCGCCAGCAGCGCCACTTCGTGCGCGTCCTTGACGGCGCGCAGCATCGGCAGGGCTTCCGTCACCGCGAGATACGAGGTCCCCGGCGCGGCGCGCTGCAAGGCCAGCAGATCGCGTGCCCATGTCATGTCCGAGATCGCGTAACGCCCATCCGGAACCAGCCAGTTCACCAGTAGGGCATACGGGTCTGCCGCACCCGGCGCCCAAGCGGTCAGCTCCAGCGCATCCGCGCCAGGAGCCTGCTCCGCGACGGTCTTCTCGTCCGCGGGCACCAGCAGCCGCGGCCGCCGCTCCGCGGGCCCCGAGCTGATGACCAGCGCGGTGACCAGCCCCCTGACGTGCGCAGGGAGGTACCCGCACAGCCACACCATCAAGGGCCCAGGCGTCACGATCAGCCCGGCCAGCCCGGCGTCCTCCGCGGCCCGGGCCGCCCGCATCATCCGCCGCTCGTGATCCACACGCCCCGTCGAAGTCACCATGCCGGTGAACCTACGCCGTCGCGCGTCCGGCGCACCCGATGAAACACGTCACCGATGAGGCCCTGACCGGACCGGGCACGGAATGTCGGGCCCGGCCACGTGCGATCTTCCTAACGTGGTGAGCGCAAACAAAGGGAGGCCGGAGTGCTGGAGCGGCTGAACGAGGCCCTGGAACACATCGAGAACCACCTCGTCGAGACCGACCCCGACCAGCGGATCGAGGTGAGCGAGCTGGCGCGGATCGCGATGACGTCGGAATACCACTTCCGCCGGATGTTCTCCGCGCTGGCGGGGGTCTCGCTGTCGGAATACATCCGGCGCCGGCGGCTCACCGTCGCGGGTGCCGAGGTGCTCGCCGGCGAACGGACGCTGCTGGAGATCGCGGTGCGGTACGGCTACGGCTCGGGCGAAGCGTTCGCCCGCGCGTTCCGGGCCGTACACGGTGTCGGACCGGGTGAGGCCCGGCGGACCGGCGCCGCACTGCGCTCCCAGCCCCGGATGTCCTTCCGTCTCATCATCGAGGGGAGCAGCAGCATGCGGTACCGGGTCGTGGAGAAGGAACAGTTTTACGTCATCGGCAAGAAGGCCCGCGTTCCGCTCGTCCACCAGGGCGTGAACCCGGCGATCGCGGACTTCATCCGCAGCATCGGCCAGGAGACCCTGGACCGGATCACAGCACTGTCCGACCAGCAGCCGGAGGGACTCGTCGCGGTCTGCGACGACCTCGACCCGAGCCGGGCGGAGGGTACCGAACTCGACTACTACCACGGCGTGGTGAGCCGGTCACCCGCTCCGGACGACACGGATGATCCGGGTGCCACGGGTGGCCCAGGTGCCACGGGTGGCCCGGGTGGCCCGGGTGCCCCGGATGCCACGGACGACCCGGATGCCACGGACGACCCGCACGGCCTGGGCGACTCGGGCGCCCTAGATGCCCTGGACACCCTGGTCGTCCCGCCCGGCACCTGGGCAGTATTCGAGAACTCCGGCCCGTTCCCGGAGGCACTGCAGTTCCTCTGGCGCGACGTGTTCACCCAGTGGTTCCCGTCCAACCCGTATCAGAGCCGGCCGGGACCGGAGATCCTGCGCACTCGGCTGTCAGAGGACGCGTCGGGTACATCGCGGGCGGAGGCGGAGCTGTGGATTCCGGTGGAGAGGGTGAGAGAAACCGGAAGCGGAGCGTAAGACCAATCCCTAAGCCGGAGCGCGAGCCCCAAGCCCGGGCCCCAAGCCGGAGTGCGAGCCCCGAGCCGGCACGCGAGCCCCAAGCCCGAGGGCGAGCCCCCCGTTACCCAGCCCCCGGCTATCCAGCTACCCGGCCTCCCCCTGCCCGGCCGACCGCAAACGCTCATAACAATCATAGTTACGCTGAGCGATGATCCGGCCATCACGGAACTCCAGAAAAACCGCGATACGCGCACGCAGTACATGCCCGGAGGGCAGGTCCCCCAACGCCACCGCCAACGTCCCGGCCCAGTCCACCTCAAGGGCCACCTGATCACCCACCGCGACAGCGTTGAGCACGTCAAACCTCTGACACCGCAACACACCACGCCCACGCTCGGCCGCCTCAAGAATGGCAGGCAGATCCCGCACCGCCCCGCCGGGGATGAGGACGTTGGGGTACTCACGCTGCACAACGTCCTCATGAAAGAACCCGGCCAGTTCCTCCCCGACAGCGCCACGAGCAACAGCCTGGTGATAACGAACCGCCGTCTCCACAAGTGGATGTCGCTGCAGACCAGCCATACGCACCAGCCTAGGCCGAACCCCCACCACCAAGACCACACTTCCTCGTCCCACCTCACCCCGCCCGGTCCCCGCACCCTCCCGAACAGCGAAAACACCCCTCGCAGTCACCCGCCTGGCCAGCGACGACACCCGATGTTCCTGCCGGTGCCGCTCGCTTCGCGCACTTGACGGTTCAGCTCCGGTCACGCCGTCCACCTGACGGAGGGGACGGTCATCCCTTCATGATCACCAGGTTGCGACCTTCCGAGGAGCGGCGTGGGCAAGGCACGGGTGTTCGGTCTGGAGGCGTTCCAAGAGTGGCGATCAGCTGTGGCGGTCCGGGAGGCACAGCCGGACCCGCCAGCCACCGTCCCCGGACGGCCCCGACTCCAGGCTGCCGCCCAGCAGTTCGGCGCGCTCGCGAAGGCCGACGAGGCCGTGGTGCGCGCTGGGCAACGGGAGGGCAGGGCGGACCGGGGTGCCGTTGGTGATGGTGACACCGTATGCCGCGCCGTCGTGCCAGAGGTCGACGGTCGCGGCGGCTCCGGGGGCGTGCTTGCGCACGTTGGTGAGCGCCTCCTGAACGGTGCGGTAGAGGGCGCGCTGGGCCGGGGCGGGAACGGCGTCCGGGTCCGGGAGTTCGCCAGTCAGCTCGGCCTCCAGGCCGCTGTTGTGGACGAGATGGCGGAGGTCGGCGAGGGTGGGCTGCGGGGCCAGCTCCGTGCTGTCGCCGCTGGAGGCGCGTAGCAGGGTGACCATGGTGCGGAGCTCGTCGAGGGTGTCGACGCTGAGCGTGCGGATCGTACGCGCCGTCTCGCGGGCCTCGTCGTTGGCGGCGGCGACCTGCATGGCCCCTGCCTGTACGGCGATGAGGCTCACCTGGTGCGAGACGACGTCGTGCATCTCCCGGGCCAGCTGAGCCCGTTCGCGGGCCAGGACGGTCTGCGCGTGCAGTTCCCGCTCGTGCTCCTTGGCCGCCTCGGTCTCCACCAGCTGTCGCCCCAAGTCCCGTCGGGTCTGCACCAACTGCCCCAGCAGTACGGGGGCAGCGGCCATCGCGAGCATGTAAACGAAGGTGACCAGCGTCCACGTGCGCTCCTCGCCTGCGAAGTCCGTCAGTGGCCAGGGAGCAGCAGTGGTGAGCGCAAAGAGGGCAACGTACAGGGCGAGCAGCCGCCGGTCGCGGGTGCGCGCGGCGAGGGTGTAGAGCGCGACGATCGGCGCGATGAGTACGTCCTGGACGAGGGAGCCGGGGAGGCAGAGCAGGAAGGCGGACAGGGGAAGGCAGTGGCGCAGGGGCAGCACCGCGCAGGACAGAACGCCGAGGGCGAGACCGTAGGGGGTGTCGTCCTCCAGGTTGAGCCAGAGGTCGAGCCCGGCGAGGGCGACCAGGGTGGCGTCGGCGAGTGCGGTGGGGATCCTGTTCATCACTGTCCCAGCAGCCCTGCCCACTGTCCCAACAGCCCAGCCCGCTGCCCCAGCAGCCCTACCCACTGTCCCAGCAGCCCTACCCGCTGCCCCGACAACCCAGCCCGCTGCGCGAGCAGCACCGCCTGGACGCGGCCGCCGACCCGCAGCTTGGTGAGGAACGCGCCGATATGGCCCTTGACCGTCCCGCTGCCCAGATGGCTCCGACCCCCGATCTCGACATGCGAGAGCCCTTCGGCGACCAGCACGAGCACGTCCCGTACCCGCTCGGACAGCCGCTCGACCCTCGCGGTGGCCTTGTCGGCCCCTCCTGTACCGGGATGGCCGCTGGACAGGGAACGGGTCGCCTTCGGCGACATCACGACACCAGCCAGGACGGCGAGGCCGTCCACGTCCGGCATACGGCTTTCGCAGCTATCGGGGAGGATGACGCCGGACACGTGCTCCCGGACGGCTGCGAGGGCCTTGCCACCGGTGACCGCGGCGACCGCCTCGATGTCCTCGGCGGCGTCGAGGATGAGCCGGAAACCGGAGGGCACGAACGCCTCATCGTCGACCACCACGGTCCGGATCACGTGCGCGGTCCCCTGTACGTCGTCACATCGCCAACTCTATGACCCGTACGGCCCCGGCGGCCGCTCGGGCGAAGGACTCCGGCTGGTCGGGGGAGCCCTACCCGCCGACCGGCGGGTACCGGGCACGAGCCGTGGAGCGGGAGGTTGAGGCCATGGCCGACACGCGCCCCACTCGTAGCCCACTCGCCCTCCTCGCCACCCTCGTGGCCGCCGCCTTGCTGGCTGCGAGCTGCGCCCCGTCCTCGGCCGCTGGGAAGCAGCAGCCCACCGAGCGCCCCCTAGCAGTGATCTACGACGGTCCGCAGGGCTGCCCCGACTGCGCGCCGTCGGTGGCCAAGGTGCTGCGCGTGGCGCCGCAGCACTACCGGATCAGGTACGTGAAGGCTCCGCTGAAGGCATCCGACCTCGCCGGGGCGAAGCTGTACGTGCAGCCGGGCGGCGGCGCTGACCTGGAGCGGACCTGGCGGGACCTGAAGGGCTCCGCTGACGTTCTTCGCACGTGGGTCCGGGAGGGCGGCAGCTATCTGGGGCTGTGCTTCGGCGCCTACCTGGCGGGCCGTAATCCGGGCTTCGGCCTGCTGCCCGGCGACGCGGGCGGCTACACCGACTCCCGCGGCGCCGTGGTCGACGACGACCGCGATGCCGTCCTGAAGGTGGCGTGGCGGGGCAGGCCGCGCCACATGTACTTCCAGGACGGCCCGGTCTTCTACTTCGACCGGGGCGCCGCCGCCAAGGACGTCGAAGTCCTGGCGACCTACCCCGGCAACGATCTCCCCGCCGCGGCCGTCGCCCGCTACGGGAAGGGCCGTGTCGGGGTGAGCGGCCCTCACCCGGAGGCCGATGCGTCGTGGTACGAGCGCGCAGGACTGAAGAACCCCGACGGGGTCCACCCTGACCTGGCGTACGACCTGATCAAGGCGACCACCGACTGACTTGGGGGGAGGGGGAGGAAGGGAGGGGCCGCGAACTCCGCGGTACCTGGCGCATGCGGCCCTGAGTTGGCGGCTTGTCAAGGCGGGTGCGGGAGGACGAGACCCTACAACTCGGCTGGTGGGCGTTGCACCGCGGAGCACTGATACACGCCCAACCCGGACCACAGCGCCGCCCCGGACGCCCCCGACACCATCACGGCGTACGACGACGCCCCCGAAGTGCACGCCGGCGGCCGCCGCGGAGCCCAACACCACCGCAGTCAAGGCAACTCACCGGCTCGCCCAGCACGACCGCGAGCGCGGCGGCGGCCCGCTCGGCAAGACCAACGGGCCGGTCCCGCCGGACTCCCCGCTCTGGCACCCGAGCTACCGCCCGTACGTACGCCAGAAGTACCCGGCCTGGTTGCAGATGACCTGCTGAACCGCAGCGCAGACACGGCCCTCAACCAAGCCGACAAGTGTGGAGGGCACTTCGGCTCCACTCTGTACGACGACCGCAGAGTTGGAGCTGGAGATCTTTAACGGTGGGAGTTCTCTGTCCAGGTGATCCGGCTGGTGGTGTACTCGGTATGCCGGAGGGACGAGGTATCCCGACGGTGGCGGGCTGACCGCCGGGGAGCGCGCCCGGCGCGAACGCGTGCGCTGGAAACCGCTGAGTGGATCAAGGCAGGCGCCGGTGACCAGGAAGTGGCCCGGCGGTTTCGGGTCACCCGGATGTCGGTCAGCCGCTGGCGCCGGGCCCTGGCCAGCAGCGGACGGGAGGCGCTGGCATCCGAAGGGGCCGGTGTCGCCCGCTGCCGGCTCAGCGACCGTCAGCTACGGCAACTGAAGGACACGTTGAACGCCGGTCCGGTCGCCCACGGCTGGGGCGAGGATTGCTGGGGCGAGGATTGCTGGACCCTGGCGCGGATCGGCGCAGTCATCCACCGGCGGTTCGGGGTCCACTACACGCTGGCCAGGGTGGGCCTGCTGCTGCACCGCATCGGCTGGAGCGTGCAGATCCCGGCCCGCAGGGCGGCGGAGCGGGACGAAGCACGCATCGCCGAATGGAAGGACGGGCAGTGGCCGGCATTAAGAGGACGTCGGCGCACCTGGGCGCCTGGCTCAGTTTCGAAGACGAGGCCGGCCAGCGGCTGAGACCGCCGCGGGGCCGCACCTGGGGCCGCCGCGGACACACCCCGGTGGTGCAGATGACCGCGGCAGGCACCAAACGGTCTCGCTGGCCGCATTGGTGTGCACCCGGCCCGGCCGACGGCCGCGGCTGCTCTATCGCACGCGGGTGCACCACGGTCCGGCTCGCGGGGGGCGCAAGGGTTCACCGAGACCGACTGCACCCGGCGGCTGGACGCCGCACATCAGCAACTCGGCGGACCGATCCTGCTGGCGCGGGACAACCTGAACACCCACCGAAGCACCACCATGCGGACATTGTCGCCGCTCGGGCCTGGCTAACCGTCGCCCACCTGCCGCCGTACGCACCCGAACTGACCCGTCGAGGCCGTCTGGGCCCACCTGAAGCGCTCCCTGGCCAACCTGGCCAAGCACGGCATCGCCCAGCTCACCCTGCTGGTCAAAGATTCGTCTCAAGCGGATGCGACACCGCCCCGACCTGATCGACGGCTATCTCACCGGAACCGGACTGAGCTCCGACCTCACGTAACCCCAGCCATCGAAGACCTCTAGCAGCTGCTGCACCACCCTCCTAACCTCGCGGCTAGAGCCCTCCGGCCGCTGCCAGAAGACCGGTCGCCCCTGGCGGCCATCCCGCAGGACTCTGGGTGCTACCCGCTCGATGGCGAAAAGGAGAAATTTCAGGCCTCTTTGTCTTTCTGGGGCAAGCCGTTGGCCAATGACTTCCGCCACGTCTGCATGAGCCAAAAGTAACCTTGTTGGCAGGCCCGAGGGGCTTCGGAACTGCCGTCCAAGGGGGTGCGGTGGATCGATTGGTAGCGTGACCTTGCTTTGAGTCACTGGGGAGGGGACACACAATGTCGGATCAATTGTCGGTCCAGCCTGATTTGCTACGCGCTTCGGGGCGTGCTCAAGAAGGCATAGCCAACGATGTCAAGAAGCCATTCGGTACTGCCATCAGCGATACCACCGCAGCTGCCGGAGCCGTCGAGGGTTGGTCCGTCGCATCGGCCCTGCACATGATCAGCGAGACCTGGAAGCCCGCTCTCGACGGGTTGCGTGAACGTCTGCTGTGGGGGTCGGGCAATCTCGCCGACACGGCTGACAAGCACGAGTGGAACGAAGACATGGTCAACCAGGACTTCGAAGACTTCGACGGCGACATGTCGGGCGTAATCATGTCGGCTCCCGCCTCAGGAGGCCCTCCCGGTGCTGACAGCCACGCCTCTGGTCCGCAGACGCCGGCCCGAGGTCTCCCCGACCCGAGCAGTCCGGTAGTTGACGAGTTGCCTCGCTTGGGAGCGTCTGGGCAGGACACTCTTCCCCCCGTCTACGCGGAACCGGGGCGCCCGAGCGGTGTCGACTCAGCCCAAGCTCGAACCGCTGAGTACCAGCCGCCGCCGGCTGGCACGCCCTTGCCCAGCGCGGACGATATGTTGCACGCCAAGCCGGCGATGCCCACCTATAGGCCAGACGGCGTGTTCGCGGAGCCGGGACAGGCTGGCACTCCGACTCCTGCCCAACACACCCCCTTTGGATAGGCCTTGGCTTCCGATTACGCGCGTCTGCTGAAGCAAGATTTCTCCGACATGAAGGCCGCAGCCAAGGCATGGCAAGTGGTGTCTCGCGAGATGGACACCGCATTCGACCAACATCGCACAAAGGTTACCGGCCCGCTGCACTCGGCCTGGGAGGGGAAGGACGGAAAGGCTGCTCTGACCTTCCTCGAAGACGTCGAGACCCGCATCAACGTGGTCCGCGTCGAGGCAATGACCATATCCAAAGCGATCGACACGGTTCGTTTCCGTATGGAGCAGGCCCAGACGGACTTGCGTAATGCCGTACGCAACGCTGAAGCAGAAGGATTCACCGTCAACGACTCCGGTGGCGTGACAGAAGCAGCATGTGAAGTGAACCCGGACGCCGAGGCCAGGGCCAAGCTGGAGCGGATGAAACATTTCCAGGATGAAATCAATGACGCCTTGAAAGACGCACAAAAGGCCAGCGATGACGGACAGAAGGCATTGTCCGAGCTGCGCGGAGAGATTCTTGACCGCAAAAACAAGGGTATGGCATCCGAAAGTCGCGCCGACACGCAAGAAGCCATGAAAGACCTGGGAATCAAGGGTCCGCAAATCCCCAAGGATCCAAAAGATGCTGCGGCATGGTGGAAGGGGCTCGACGAGACGTCGCGCCAAGAGTACGTCGACCTGTACCCAAAGCAAATAGGGAAGGCTAACGGCCTCCCGAGCGGCGTCCGAGATGATGCGAATCGGATAGCCCTTGAACAGGACCTCAGTATGGCCACCGCGAGCGATCAGGCTGTTCCGGGCATCCCGGAGTACAAGCACAACCTTCAGACCCTGAAGGAAGAGCTCGACAGGAATGACGGCGCCAAGGGCAACAAGCAGCTATACCTGCTCGACTTCGAGGGATCCGACGACGGGAAAGCCGTAATCGCTATGGGAAACCCGGATACGGCTGACAATGTGGGTGTGCAGGTTCCCGGCACTGCTACCACGATGGACTCCACCAGAGGCCAGTTGGCACGCATAGGAAAGCTTCAGGATTCGGCCCAAAGCGCCGATCACTCGGCAGAGACGTCGATGATCTATTGGCTGGGATACGACGCGCCAGAGGTTCCTCTCGCGGAAGCTCCCAACTTGGGCATCGCCGGCACAGGGCGTGCCGACGAGGCAGCTCCCCACTTGCGAGATTTCACGCATGGTTTGCGCGCATCACACGAAGGCCCGGAACGAGCGAATCTGACGGTTCTCGGGCATAGCTACGGGTCCTCTGTCGTGGGCGACGCTGATTCTGGTGGTGACGGGCTCGATGCAGACCGCATTTCTGTCGTCGGCAGCCCGGGAGTAACCGTTGGCAAAGCATCCGACTTGCACGTCGGCGCCGACAACTTCTACACAGGACTCGCTGACGACGACCGCATCAGTTTGGCGCAAAACCTCACGCTTGGCCCTGACCCCAACCAATACGGGTTCGGTGGTACGCGCTTCGCCACCGACACTAGTGGGCATAGCGGTTACTGGGACGAAGGAAGCCAGAGTCTAACCAATCAAGGAGCGATCATTGCTGGCCTCACGCCGACAAAGACGCTTCCCAACCCCTTGTGGTGACCAAAAAATGCGATGCGAGGCCCCATCGTGAGGAACAAATCACCTCGGAACAGGTTCCGCCTGCTTGCATTGGTAGCTTCGATCACTTTCCTAACTGGAGCTTGCGTGACTCAGAACACACAAGACGACCCTAATCGGCCACTGCCCAGAAAAAGCCGGGAGGACTCTGAGGCGTGGGCCAAACAGTACGTCTCAGCGATGGCGCACTACGCTGGGGTGACACTGGACACCGCCACGGCCCCTCACGTTGACTTTCAGGACTGCGTCGGCCGTAACGACGAGGTGGCGGATGATGGACGCTACACGTTGAAGTACACCGCATATGCGAATCTTCCGCTAGCAGACCACGAAAAGGCCGTCGGCAAACTCCGCGAAGCACTGGAAAAAGACGGTGAAGTGAGGATCACCGCATACGAGGAGAAGCCCCGGGTCATTCTTTACGGCCATCATTCCAAAGAAAAGTTCGACATCATCGCTGACAGCGTGAAACCTCCCAACACCCTACGCCTGTCTGTCGGTACGCCCTGCTTTCTCCCTCCGGGAGCGAAGCAGCAGAGATTCTGAGCGGCTGCCTGTATCCGGGCTTGAAACGAAGCGTTTTCGCAGGGCTGAATGCCGAATTCGCAGGGCTGAATGCCGAAGTAGAGCGCTTCTGGCATCAGGCGCGCTGACAGGAGACTGCCGTACATCCAGATGGCCGAACTTTCAAGCGCTGCCGGCTCAACTCTGCGTTCCCAGGCCCGTGGAGAGCGGCTTGTTGCACTCTAAAGTGAGCAGCTATTCGTAAAAGGGGCCGTACCGAAGGGCTGCTCTCGGTACGGCCCCTGTAGAAGATGCTGGTTCAGCAGGGCTGGCCCGCGCGTGCGGAGTGGGTGGAGCAGACCGCCGCTACTCGGTCTGCTGACACCACCAGGTCAGGTGTCTCCACCACCTCGCCTCGGGTATCGATCGATGTGCGCTGAATCGCGATCACCGCCACACCGGGAGCGGTGCCCAGTTCCAACGCTTCCTGCCCGCTCGGGGGCCTCGCCGTAAGGCGTACGACTACATGGTGTGTAGATCGATGCCGGCCTTGGACAGCCAGTCCACTCGCTCGCGAACTCGATCTTTTGGCCTGCTGCTCGTACGAATTACCCCGCCCATGGCGCTTCCCGATCAGTTCCCCCCGTCTGGGCGACCTACTCGTACCGATGAGCCACGCGGGGTCATCGCCTCCTCCAGCTCGGGTGCAGGGAGTCTCAGGGTCTCCTCGTGTAGGCGTTCACGGATTCATATCCTCGTCGCGTCTGTTGGGGCTACCCGAGCCGACATCGTCCGGACCAGGGCCCAGGCGGTGAGCCCGTACTCGTTCCCTCGGAGGCGAATCGGTCAGCGCGGTCTAATGCAGCAAGGAGGGCCCGCCAGCGAGCCGGGGATGTCGACCAGTTGGGAGCCGTACAGCATCACCGAGGGCACGATCGTGGTGCTGCCCGAGGGCGGACCGTACGCCGGCCGAGGTGTCATCGAGCGGATGGCCGCCATTGGCGTGGTGATCACTCACGCCGTCGAGCAGCCGGAGCCGCGGCGGGCCACCGCCGCGGAGGCGGACCTTCTCGGCATCCAGAAGAGCGCGCTGGTGACTCATATCCGGCGTACGTACATCTCCGAGGACGGCCGGCCGGTCGAGACGGCGGACATCGTCGTACCGGATGCGTACTGCGAGATCGTTTACGAGGTCCCCATCGGACGTCGTACGTAGGGTGATCCGCACGACCGTCGGCTCGACCTCTTCGGGGACTCAGATGACTTCTTTACTCACGCAGTTCAAACTCGACCTCTCCCGCTGGTACGTGCGCTACGTCCCCGGCACGCTCGGCAAGGCCGGCATTGTGAACGGCTTCCTCAATTCCGAGCTGCGTGACCATCCGCGTATCCGCCGGGCCCGTGCGCGCTTCGGCGCGACGTTCGTGACCGACACCCAGGACCTGATCCAGCGGTACATCTACCTTTTCGGGGTGTGGGAACCGCATCTGACGCGTTGGCTGCAGCGTCGGCTCCGGCCTGGCGACGTCTTCGTGGATGTGGGCGCGAACATCGGCTATTACAGCCTGCTCGCCTCGCGGTTGGTCGGGGATATGGGGGCTGTGGTTGCTCTTGAAGCGTCCCCTGACTTCCACCGGGTGCTGCTCAAGCAGGCGGCGATCAACGGGTGCGGCAACGTGCGTGCGGTGAACACCGCGATCTCCGACCGGGACGAGATGCTCACGTTCGTCCTCGCGAGCTCCCACAACATGGGGGCGAACAGCATCGTGCCGTATGCCGGCGAGGCCGAGTCCACCTTCGAAGTGGCTGCTCAGCCGCTGTCGGACGTCCTCAGCTCTGGGGAGATTGCCCGAGCGAGGGTGATCAAGGTTGATGTGGAGGGAGCTGAAGGCGCTGTCGTCCGAGGGCTGGTTCCGTTGCTCGACCAGCTTCGGCCCGACGTCGAGCTGGCGATCGAGGTGACTCCGCAGCGGATGCTTGAACTGGGGGATTCGGCCGACGAACTGCTGGGCGCGCTGAGGGCGAACGGATTCCACATGTACCGCCTTCAGAACGACTACGCCGCCGGACGCTACCCAGCAGCCTTGCGCCACGGATCAGAGGTTCCGATTCGGTGGCGGGAGCCGATCACCGAGGAGAGCGAGTTGCTCTTCTCCCGCGTTGACGCTGAATACTTGCCGTAGTTTCGAGGCGTATAGCCGCTCCGATGGCCGCCCCAGCACATCATCTACCCGACTTCACCAAGGCTTCAGCCGAAGGGCGTCGCGAGTGCCTTGCCCTCAGCGTGTGTCACACCGGACAAGGACTGCGCCGGCGGTGAGAGCACAGGCGAGCTCGGAGAGGTGGGCTGCGGGCCTCCTTCGGACAGAGTGTGGTCAGGCTCGTCGAACGTCACGCTGTTCAGCAATGCCACGATGTCGGAACAGTATGCGTCCCAATGGTCCTCGCACGGTGTTGTGAGGTTGAAGGAGACGAGACACTGCTCCTGAGTCTCCACGCCCTCTGGTACGGGCAAGTGCACCTGCATATCCGCCATCGGCAGGTTCAGCTCTTCCCCCGATGCGGAGGTGTCAGCGGGGATTACGAAGCCGTTTACGCCAGTCAGCACCGCAGCGGGACCGACAGGGGTATCGAGTACGGTTCCGGCCCAGGAGTCTCCTCGTGCGGCGACCAGGGAGCGCACCATACCGCCTGCCGCCACTGCCGCATATCCGAATGTGAAGGGCGTTACCGTAACAAGCAAGGTGCCGAGCGACAGTTCGCCTTCGTAGGGGCGCAAGCAGGTCCCGGCATACAGCGTCCCGGACTCTTCGAGCGCCTGGGACACCTTCTGCAGGTTACTCACATTGTTTTCGTAGCTACGGGCCTCGCTTCGTGAGCTTCCCGTGACACGCGCGACCTCAGTTCCTGTCGCGCTTCTTCGGCAGTCATCCCTATAGGAATCTCCGTAAAGCCCGCAGGTGCGATGAATTCCAACTCTAGTTTCCCTTCTGGTCATGGTGCGGGCTCGCAGAAGGGGAAGGAGGCGGAACGGGGAACTGGGCTGCCTGCTGACGACGGAAACGCTCAAGCAGTCGCAGATTCGCTTGGTGCCAGCTCCTCGTGTAGCGCGGGCCGAGGGCGGCTCCGGGCCAGGCACAGAAGTCCGAGGAGGCAAGAGATGACTGCGGCTGGCACCGTCTCACGAACGGCCCGCGCCAGTGCGAAGAGCCCCACAGCGACGACGCAGCACACGCTGACCAACTGAGCCGGGTGCCATCTCTCGTAGGCTTGGGCTTGCCTCTACGCACGCACGGCGCGTTCCGGATGGATCAGTGGCGGGTCGGTAGCCGACGGTACGTGAGGATCCGTGCCTGACCAAGGCTGGGTAACGGCGCTCCACGAGCCGGCCGCACGCACGCGCTCTGCGGTCGCTTGGGCACGTTGTCAGGCTGACGGGCTGTCGTCACGCCTGAAGTGCAGGCGGCGCTGCCCTCGTCCGTAAGGCTCATCGGTACTGAGCGAATAGCCCAACTCCGCGCCGATCCAGGCAACCCGGTCCGCGCGCATCGCCCCGTACCCGGTGAGGACGACTTCGACAGTCGGGCTTCCGTCAAATTTTGCCGCTACTGTCTCGTCATTCCGGGTGAGATGGGCGCCGCCGTCAAGGGCCAAGAGGGCATTGCGCAACCACCAGCCTGACCCCAGGCAAAGTCAAATGGCCACCGCGACATTGGCATGTCGTGTCGACATCAGGACGTGGCGAAGCGGGATAACGTGGAGCGGCTGTTGAGGGATGAGCTTCACCCCCAACAGCCGCTCCACGGTCGTAACTATGCGGTTCAGTACCGCCAATCGCTCATCCCCGCCAGAACCCGGGCCCGAGCCTCCACAACCGCGAACCGTGCCTCCCGCTCCCCCTCATGAACGTGAGCCGCCTGGTTAGTCGCTTGCCCAGGCCACTTTCGGTACAGCAGCCCCGTCTCGGCGGAGAAGTACCCGCGGCTGACCGCATTCAGAGCCATCAGCAGGCCCGTGTCCTCGCTCGCCGGCAGGGCCATCCAGCCGCCCAGCGCCAGGAGCAGGTCGCGGCGCACGAAGAGGGTCGCCGGGTGGACCTGGGCGCGGTAGTTGTGGGCCTTCCAGTGTTGGAGGACGGCGCCGCGTTCGATCGGGCCCTCGGGCGGGTCCTGGTCGAAGCCGACGGTGGAGCCGTCGGGGAGGAGGTCCAGTACGCGGGAGGTGGCCCAGCCGAGGGAGGAGTCGGATGCGAGGGCCTGGAGGTCGCGTGCCAGGGCGCCCGGGGTCAGCATGTCGTCGGCGTCGAGCACCTTGACGTACTCGCCCTCGGCGCGTGACAGGCCCAGTGTGCGTGCGATCGCGGCGCGGCCCTGTCGGCCCTGGCCGAAGGAGATGCGCGGGTCGTCGGGCAGGTGGGGCGTTACGCCGTCGGTCTCGCCGTCTTCCTGGATCACCCACTGCCAGTCCCAGCCGTCCGGCAGCTGCTGCTCGGTGAGCGACTTGTACGCGTCGGCCAGGAACTTGGCGGCCGGCGGGTGGACGGCTGTGATCACCGTGATGAGGTTCGTCATCGTCACCACCGGTCCAGACGGGTCGTGAAGACCAGCTCGGTGCGGTCACCGGGTCTGATCACGTCGGAGACGTCCACCACCCGTCCCTCGGTGTCGATGGAGATCTTGCGGAGCACGATCACGGAGACGCCCTTCTGGAGGCCGAGTTCCTCGGCCTCCTCTGATGTCGGAGGCCGGGCCATTATCCGCTCGACGATGTGGTCGAGCTCGTTGCCGACGGTGTACAGCCGGCTCTGCGTGCCACCCGGCCACGGCCACTCCTCAAGAGCGCTGGGCTCGATGGGAACCGCGGCCGATGCCCCGGTCGCCACCCGCGCCGTCGAGATGCCCAAGGTGCAGCGCCTGACCTCGGACGTCGTCCTCCGGGCACTGGCCTCCCTTCGACCAGGACCTCGCGGCCGAGGCCACCCGACGTCCAACCGGATACGCGGTCTGCTCACCCAGTTCCACCCCGGCCCGGAACGCGTCATGGCCCCCGCCTGGACCACCAGGCCGTCACCTGGCTGCTGGAACGCCACGGCTGCCCGGCCGCACTGCGCAAAGCCGGCCGCCGCAGACTCCTCGAACCGATCCGGCCCAAGGCCCCAGGCATGGCCGCCCGGCTCATCGACGACGTCTTCGACGCACTCGACGAACAGACCGACGTCGTACCGGACACCGCCACCCTCGACCTCGTCATCCCCACCCCGGCCGCATCCCTGGCCACCGTCCACACCCAGCGCCGGGCCCTGGAAGCCCAGATCAACACCGTGCTGCAGGCCCGCCCTCTTTCCCCGGTCCTGGCGTCGATGCCCGGCGTCGGCGTCAGGACCGCCACCGTCCTGCTGGTCACCGTCGGCGACGGCACCAGCTTCCCCACCGCCGCCCACCTCGCCTCCTACGCCGGCCTCGCCCCGACCACGAAGTCGTCCGGGACCTCCATTCACGGCGAACACGCACCCCGAGGCGGAAATCGGCAGCTCAAACGCGCCATGTTCCTCTCCGCCTTCGCCTGCATGAACGCCGATCCGGACTCCCGCACCTACTACGACCGCCAGCGAGCCCGCGGCAAGTCCCACCCCCAGGACCTCCTCCGCCTAGCCCGCCATCGCATCAGCGTCCTGTTCGCCATGCTCCGAAACGGCACCTTCTACGAACCCCGCGCCCCGAGGACATCGAACTCGCCGCATGACCCCGGCAAACCAAATCACCCCGAACCAAACCCGGGCACCTTGACGAAAGGCATAGAGGCACCCCCAAGCTTTCGTTTCGCTCGGGCGGGGAGGCCCCCTTCGCCACACCTCGTTGGCCCCGCTTCTCGCATCTGCCCATCAGCTCGCGGGCTCGCGGTCGACGTCCGTGAGCTGATCGACAGTCCAGTGCTTGTGTCAACATCTCGGCCTGGCCTGTAGGACCGGCTCGCTGATTCCCCGCCCAGGGCAGGGTGACCGCAGACCACTCTTCAGCACCCCAAACACTATGTACCTCCATAAGCAATGAATGACCTCCTGAGCCCCGGAGTGCGACAAGGTTCTCCAGCCACCCCCCGCTACTCAGTGACTGACTTCTGGTTGCCACCTTCCGGTAGGCGTGCATTATCCTTGACGGCGTGCATAGTTCTGATCAATTACCTTGAGGGGTGAATGATCGGCACCTGGACGGGGGCGCGAATGACTGGCAGGCTTGCGGCCGGAATTAGTAGTCTTGCAGCCAGGCTACGCGGCTACAGCGCACGGCTGATCCGCGTGCACAGCCTTAGAGCGCGACTGAACGGCACGAATATCGCCTTGCTTGCCGCGATTGCCGGCGCATTGATCGGCCTACTGCAATGGCAGTTTCCCAAGTCGACGAACGAGCTAGCTCCAGGCAGTCCATCAACCTCGAACACTTCCTCTGCCTCCAATGAGCGCGCAAGCACCCAGAATAGGCACTCAAGGTACCTGAAAATCGACTTGTTGCGGGCGGGGGACTGCGTAAAGGATCCCGACATTCGAGACACCGACAAGGCGTGGCCGGGAGTTTCCGAAGTGGTGCCATGTGAGACAGAGCATGACGGCGAGGTGTTCTACCGTGGGACTCTCGGGAAGACTGACGGGAAGTATCCCGGATACGAAGTTTTCAATGCGCAGGTTCGCAGCTCGTGCGAAAAAGAATTCCAGAAGTACATTGGCATCGCCTATCGCGAATCAAGCTTGGATTACACCTACGTCGCTCCAGACGTCGAACAATGGAACCAAGGGGATCGAAACATCCTTTGTGCAGCCTATCAACCCAACGACACCCTTTCGTGGAGCGTGCGGCGGTCTCACCGCTGAAAGTGGCCATTGATGCTGCTATGCGGTGAAGAGACGCCAGATCTGGGCAGCACTTTGCAGCACTTTCGAGAGCAGTATCCCCGGCAGCGATAAGGCCGACGACTCCTCGCTGGGGTTCTACGAGGACAAGGTCAGCGACGCGATTGAGCAGCTTCTCGCCGAGGACGCCACGGGCTGGGTGGTGTTCCTGCGCAAGGGCGATGTGCCCGGCAACCGGTCCATGGACGTCTTCCCCATCCGGATCGGCTCCCGGTCGCCGAACTACTCGACCGACAACGAGGCCGCGAAGTTCACCGTGTCGTTCTCGATCACGGAGAAGCCGACGCAGTACGCCGAGACTCCGGCCGCTGATACCCCGCCGCCGAAGTTCGACAAGTAACCCGGCCCCTCCCCGCTTCCGGCCGGGTACGCACACATCGGCGTCCCACCACCTCCTCGGCGTCAGCCCGCGGCCCGGCCGGGCCCCGTTCTCCTGGAGCCCTCCATGCCTGGGGCACCTCCCCTCTCCCACTGCCCCGCCCGCTGAGGTGATTGCCCGTGACGCGCACTGGGCGCGCAAGCTCGCCCGGCTCCGCGCCCGGCAGCTTCCCGAGTACACACTGCGGCTGTGTGACGACATGGCCGCGAAGAAACGTTTCGACCAAGCGAAACTGGAGGCCGCGCGGCTGCGCATGGCCGACGCCGATACGGGCGCCGACCCGGCCGAGGTTGAGCGCGCCGAGGTGGAGCTGAAGGAGGCGAAGGCCGCGTACGAGGCGGCGTCGCTGTCGCTGGCGTTCAGGGCGCTGCCGCGTCCGGTGCTGGACGGGCTGATCCAGTGCTGCCCGCCGACGGAGGAGCAGGCGGAGGACGGGGATGCCTGAAATCCCGAGACGTTCCCCGCCGTTCTGGTCGCCGCTGCCCACATCGAGCGGGACGAGTCAGGTGCGGCGGTCGGGGGCCTCTCCGAACAGGACGCCCAGGATCTGCTGGACGTGTGGCCGGCGAGTGAGACGAACGCGCTGTTCGCGGCGGCGTGGCGGGCCCAGCAGATCAGCCGGGCCAGTACGGAGGAGCTGGGAAAAGACTGATCGCGGACGCGCAGCTTAGGGCGGAGCTGGAACTGTGCGACCGCTACCGCACTCCCACTCTCTCTTTCCCGGCGCCGGGGACGGCCGCTGGTCCCAGACGGATCGGGCCAAGGCGCTGGCGTTCGAGGCGTACCGGCGCAGCGTGTGTGAGCAGTGCGGCACGCGGGCCGCGGAGTGGGACGAGGATCAGGGCAGTGACCGGTAGGCGTACGTGGGCACCACGGTGCGGTGCGTGGGCTGCGAGCTGATCGCCACGGAGCAGGACCAGGTGCCGGGCGGCCCCGACGGCTACGGGATGCGTATCGGTCTGATGCCGCGCGAACAGCACCACCGGCAGTAGCAGTACACCTTGGGGCGTTGGGGCGCCGCCAAAGGTGAAGGGCAGGGCGCGGGGAGTTAGGGCGCCGCCCGGTGTCGGACTACACGCTCAGGGTGCAGATGCGCGTTGATGCGGCACGTCTGCTCTCGCAGGTGCGCCAGGCGTCCCGCGCGATGCGGGACCTGCGGCGCGACACCGACGCCCTGCGCAGCGGCCTGAACATCATCGACCGCACGCCCATCACCTATAGCGCCGACGAATACGCCCCCGGATCAAGTAGCAGCAGAAAGCCCCAGGTCACCACCGGTGACCTGGGACCTTCTCTCTCCGAGCCCCCTGTCGGATTCGAACCGACGACCTACGCTTTACAAGAGCGTTGCTCTGACCAGCTGAGCTAAGGAGGCGTGCCTGGTGAAGTGTACCCAGGCTCGCAGCCTACCTGGCGCCGCTATTTCGTGACCCGCGGGCTACTGACACCGGGCGTCGGCGCGGGTACCGTCACGGTCAGTCCTCAGCAGTGGACTACACCACTCCTTTTACTCGGATCGTCCGGCACGTTCCTGCCGGTGAAGGGACACACCATGGCTACGGTCACGTATGACCAGGCAACCCGGATCTACCCGGGTTCCGAGAAGCCCGCCGTCGACAAACTGGACATCGAGATCGAGGACGGCGAGTTCCTCGTCCTGGTCGGGCCGTCCGGATGCGGGAAGTCGACCTCGCTGCGGATGCTGGCGGGGCTGGAGGACGTCAACGACGGTGCGATCCGTATCGGGGACCGGGACGTCACGCACCTGCCGCCGAAGGACCGGGACATCGCCATGGTGTTCCAGAACTACGCGCTCTACCCGCACATGACCGTCGCCGACAACATGGGCTTCGCGCTCAAGATCGCCGGCGTCAACAAGGCGGAGATCCGGCAGAAGGTCGAGGACGCGGCGAAGATCCTGGACCTGACCGAGTACCTGGGGCGCAAGCCGAAGGCGCTCTCCGGTGGTCAGCGCCAGCGGGTGGCCATGGGCCGCGCCATCGTGCGGGAGCCGCAGGTGTTCCTCATGGACGAGCCGCTGTCCAACCTGGACGCGAAGCTGCGCGTACAGACGCGTACGCAGATCGCCGGCCTGCAGCGACGCCTCGGGATCACCACCGTGTACGTCACCCACGACCAGGTCGAGGCCATGACGATGGGCGACCGGGTGGCCGTCCTGAAGGACGGGCTGCTCCAGCAGGTCGACTCGCCGCGCAACATGTACGACCGGCCCAGCAACCTCTTCGTCGCGGGCTTCATCGGGTCGCCGGCGATGAACCTCGTCGAGGTGCCGATCACGGACGGCGGTGTGAAGTTCGGCAACAGCGTCGTGCCGGTCAGCCGGGAGGCGCTGGCCGCCGCGGCCGACAAGGGGGACCGTACGGTCACCGTCGGCGTCCGCCCCGAGCACTTCGACATCGTGGAGCAGAACGGCAGCGCCGCCAAGTCGCTCTCCAAGGAGGCCGCGGACGCTCCGGCGGGCCTCGCCGTCACCGTCAACGTCGTCGAGGAACTGGGCGCCGACGGGTACGTGTACGGGTCGGCGGTCGTCGGTGACGAGCACAAGGACCTGGTCGTACGTGTCAACGGGCGGCAGGTTCCGGAGAAGGGCACTGAGCTGCACGTCGTGCCGCGTCCCGGTGAGACGCATGTCTTCTCCACGTCGACGGGCGAGCGGCTGAGCGACTGAGAGGCTGAGAGGCTGGGTGACGGGGCGGCTGGGTGACGGGGCGGCTGGGCGGCTGGGCGGCTGGGCGGCTGGGCGGCTGGGCGGCTGGGCGGCTGGGCGGCTGGGCGGCTGGGCGGCTGGGCGGCTGGGCGGCTGGGCGGCTGGACAATGTCGCTGATCGGCTGAGCCGCGGTCGCTGAGGCTCAGCTCCCGCCGAGTGGCCGAGCAGGTGGGTAGGTGAGCGGTCGGCCGGCAGGGATCAGCGCCCGGCATTCCGCAACGGGAAGCCGGTGTCCGCCCCCTCCCCAGCACCCGAATGCCGACGCCTGGAATCCAGCGTCCGAGCAGTGCCTCACAGCGATTCACACGGCGGTGTCGGCCCTTCGGGGCCGCCACCGCCGTTTCGCGTCCGGAGCGCGGCCCGCCCTTGCCCCCCTTGTCGACAAATACCCCGGCACAGCCGTCATTTCGAGCCTGTACGTCAACACCGCGCACCTTCCGAGAGCGAAAATATCGCTCGATTCGGTGACTAAATGTCGCCAAATCATCACTACTCGCTACCATCGCCCCGTGAACTCCGCAGCCCGCCGTATCGGCCGAACCCTCGCCCTCGTCCTTCCCGTCGTCCTCGTCCTGTCCGGGACGCTCGCTGTCACCCGCGTTCCGTGGGCGTCGCCCGGGACGGACTCGCAGATGCTGACCGCGTCCTCCGAGAACGCCTCCACCAAGGCCGGTTCCCGGGCGCCACAGGACGTGCTCCGCGACCGGCTCCTGGTGGAACTCCAGGACAAGAACCCCGGCGTCGCCCTGACCCACCTCCAGGAGGAGACCACCAAGCGGCCCTCGCTGGCCAAGCACTGCATGGCCATCGCGCGCGCCCTGGGCCGTGCCGCGGTCGCCAAGTACGGCGGTGCCACGCACCGTGCGCAGGCCTGGTCCCGGCCGGTCTGCGATACGTCGTTCGCCACCGGCGTCGCCTCTGTCCAGTGACCCCGGCTCGCACCGCATAGGGTGCGAACCATGACAGCCCCGTACCCGCACCCCACGCAGGCCGTGGTCCTGGCCGGAGGCCAGGGTTCGCGACTTCGCCCGTACACCGACGACCGTCCCAAGCCGATGGTCGAGATCCCCGGCACCGGGACCCCGATCATCGGCCACCAGCTCGCCTGGCTGGCCTCCGAGGGCGTCACGGACGCGGTCGTCTCCTGCGGCCACTTGGCCGAAGTGCTCCAGGACTGGCTGTCCCAGGCACAACTTCCCCTGAGTGTGACGACCGTTGTCGAGACCGAGCCGCTCGGTCGCGGTGGCGGTCTGAAGTACGCCGCCGCCTCGCTGCCCCGCCCGGAAGAGCCCTGGTACGCGACCAACGGCGACATCTGGACCCGCTTCTCCCTGCGCGAGATGGCGGACTTCCACCATGAGCGCGGCGCGGACGCCACCCTCGCGCTGGCCCGGCCGCGCATCCCCTGGGGCGTCGTGGAAACCGACGAGTTCGGCCATGTCCTCGACTTCATCGAGGCGCCGCCCTCCCCCTACCTGATCAACGCTGGTGTGTACGTCTTCTCCGCCGCCTTCACCGGGCTGCTGCCCGCGCGCGGGGACCATGAGCGCACCACGTTCCCCCGCCTGGCCCGCGAACGGCGGCTGGCGGGCTTCCCACTGCCGCACGGGGCGTACTGGCGGGCCATCGACACGGCCAAGGACCTGACCGAGGCGGCCAAGGAGTTGGGCGCGCAGGGGTGCTGAGCGCCTGCTCGGGTGCCGGTGCCGGTTCCGGTGTCGGTGTCGGTGTCGGTGTCGGTGTCGGTGTCGAGTACGGATGCCCCATCTCTGCCGGCTCGTGTACGTACAGCCGTACAGCTATGCCTGCGCCGCCGTAAGCCTGGCCCCGCGCCGCCGTACGCCTGGCCCCGCGCCAGGCAGGTGCGCTTCCCCGGCCCCCAGGGACCTCTGCCCTACAGCACGCCCCCTGCGGGCCCTACAGCGCGCGCCCCCGCAGCACAACGATCCGCCCCCATAGCCATTGCCATGGAGGCGGTTCGTCACGTGCAGTTCGGTTAAGGCCTGGCTCCCGTAAGGCGCCGCACAGCGCCCCAGGCCCGCTCTACCCCAGCAGCCCGCCCAGCGTGCTGCCTCGCCCCCTGCCGGTGCTGGAGCTGGTCGAACCACCCTCGCTCGTGCCTCCGTTGGCCCCACCGGCGGTGCCGCCGACGGAGGGCGCCTGGGGGGTCGTCGCCGGGGCCCGTGTCGGTACGGACTGTCGCGGCGGCGTGCCGTTGGGCGTACGGCCGGGCTGCTGTGCCGATCCGGTGACGCTGCCGGTGGCCCGTGCCGTGCCGGGTGCCGAGGCCGACGGGGCCTTGGACTTCGGGGAGCCCGCCTTGCGCGAGGCGCCCGCCGACGGCTTCCCGGGGTGCTTCGGCGTCTTGCCGGTGTGTCCGGGGCCGTGCTGCGCCTTCGAGCCGCCGCCCTGGGACTGCTGGGGCAGCGGTGAGCCGGGCAGGTTGTTCGTGGCGGGCTCGCCGGGCTTCGGTACGGACGGCACCGTGGCGGACCGTACGGCACCGCCCAGCAGCGACCCTGCCAGCAGCGTGAGACCGGCGACGACAGCCGTCAAAACTGCGCCGCGGCGCAGTACCCGGCGCCGCAGGTCCCACAGCTCGACCCGTGGGCCGAGCCGCCGCCACGCCTCCCCGGCCAGCCTGGCGTCCACCGAGTAGACCGGCGCGCCCGCGATGATCAGCGGGCTCCAGGCGGCGAGGTAGATGATGTCCGGCGCGTCGTAGACCGGTACGGTGCGCCAGCTCACCGTCATCAGGAGCGTCGCGGACAGCAGCGCGCCGAACGACGCGGCGACCCGCTGCCACAGTCCGCACATGGTCAGTACGCCGACCACGACCTGGAGGAAGGCCACGGTCAGGCCGGCCCCCACCGGGTGCGAGAGCGCGAAGTCGCGCAGTGGCGCCACCAGCGTCCACGGGTGCAGCGACTGGAGCCACTTGACCATCGAGCCGCGCTCGCCGCCGTCGAAGTAGACGGGGTCGCAGAGCTTGCCCATGCCCGCGTACACGCTGATCAGGCCGAGGAAGATGCGCAGCGGCAGCAGGACGACGCCGAGGTTCATCCGGTGGCCGGGGTAGTAGGCGTGGCGGACCGTCTCACCGCGCCGCTTGGGCCCGTCACCGTGGCGTTCGTACGCGGTGGTGTCGTCGTCGGCGTACGGCGGCTCGTCCTCGTAGTGGTCGTAGGCGCCCGTGGTCGGGCGTACGCCCTCCAGCAGGGTGGTGTCCGCGTCCACGGGGCCGCGCTGGCCGACCACGGTCGAGGACGGGCCGCCGGTGCCCGCGGCGGGCTGCTCCTCGTCGAGCCGGACCCTGGGCAGCACCTGGGTCGTGGTGCCGGCGTCCTCGCCCCGCTCGGCGGCGGTGGTGCGGCCGGAATTCCGTACGGCGTGCAGGAGTTGGCTGGTGGCCGCGGTCGTGCCGCCCGGCTCGGTACGGCCGCTCCACACCACGGGCGCGCGGCGTCTGCCCACGACCGGCTCCCGGACCACGGGGATGCGCGCGGTGTCGGCCATGGCGCTGCTGGTGGCGGCGGGCGCGGCGAGCTGCACACGGAAGCTGGCGTGATTGACGATGACCTGCGCGGGATCGCACGGCACCTTGACCGAGCTCAGCACCGGCTCGTCATCGAAGCCCGGCGAGCGTCCCCCCGTAGGTGTGCGGGGTGTTCTGGTGTCCACGCTCATCTAACCGAGTGACCCGCGTTTAAGACACTGCTTTGACCGCGTCGATCTGTCCGAGGCCCGTCAAGGGGAGAGCGGATCACCGGCGGTCGCGCGGGCGGCCTCCGCGTGACCGCGGGGAGGCCCCTGCCGTACGGACTCCGGCGCACACCAGCGCCGAACAGCCTTCCGGGTGACGGTTCGGACTCACGTACGAGGACGTACGTACGGGGATGTACGTACAGGGATATACGTACGGGGAGTGGACGTGCGGCCAAGGCCAGACCGAGGGCCAAGGGGCCAAGAGGCCAAGGCCAGAGGGCCAAGGGGCCAAGGGCCAAGGGCCAAGGAGCCAAGGCCCCAGGGCAGAGCCGAGGCCGAGGCGCGACAGGTCGGGGCACAGGTCCCAGCCCGTCAGGCCAGCCCGTCAGGCCAGCCCGTCAGGCCAGCCCGTCAGGCCAGCCCGTCAGCCCAGCCCGTCAGCCCAGCCCGTCAGCCCAGCCCGTCAGCCCAGCCCGTCAGGCCGGCCCGTCAGCCCCGCCCACGCGCCCTCACCACCTCACGCGCGCCGTCGCGCCGCCTCCCACAGGACCACGCCCGCCGCGACACCCGCGTTCAGCGACTCGGCGGCGCCCGGCATCGGGATGCGTACGCGTACGTCACAGGTCTCGCCGACCAGCCGCGACAGGCCCTTGCCCTCGCTGCCGACGACGATGACGACCGGGCCGTCCAGCGCCTCCAGGTCCTGGAGCTCCATCTCGCCGTCCGCCGCGAGGCCCACGACGGTCATGCCCGCCTTCTGGTAGGCCTCCAGGGCGCGCGTCAGGTTCGTGGCGCGCGCGACCGGCGTACGGGCCGCGGTGCCCGCCGAGGTCTTCCACGCGCCCGCCGTCATACCGGCGGCGCGCCGCTCCGGCACGACCACGCCGTGCCCGCCGAACGCGGCGACGGAGCGCACCACGGCGCCGAGGTTGCGCGGGTCGGTGACGCCGTCCAGCGCGACGATCAGCGGGTCCTCGCCGTCGTCGAAGGCGGCGGCCGCCAGGTCCTCGGGGTGCGCGTACTCGTAGGGCGGCACCTGGAGGACGAGGCCCTGGTGGTTGAGCCCGTTGGTCATCCGGTCGAGTTCGGGGCGCGGCGCCTCCATCAGGTTGACGCCGCGGTCGGTGGCGAGCTGCAGCGCCTCGCGCACCCGCTCGTCGTTGTCGATGAACTGCTGCACGTACAGCGTCGTCGCGGGCACGCCGTCGCGCAGCGCCTCGAAGACCGGGTTACGGCCGACGACCAGCTCCGAGGTGCCCTTGGCGCCGCCGCGGCGCGGGGCCGGGCGCCGGTTGGCCGCCTGCTTGGCCTTGGCGTTGGCGATGCGGTTCTTCACATGTCCCTTGCGCGCGGACGCGGGCGGGGTCGGGCCCTTGCCTTCCAGGCCCCGGCGCCGCTGGCCGCCGCTGCCGACCTGCATGCCCTTCTTGTTGGACGTGCGGCGGTTCCTGCGCTGGCTGTTGCCGGCCATGGGTCACCTGTCTCTTCACTGCTCTCGACGTCTCGCGACGTGGAGTGGATACGTACGTACGGATGTGTGTCTGGTGCGCCGGGCGCGGGTGTGCTGTGCGCGGATGCGCTGTGCGCCCGATGCGTGTCTGCAAGAAGTGTCGCCTGTAGGCGGCCGGTACGGCCAACCGGCCGGTGCGGCGCGAGCCGCTACCGACCGGTTGCCGTGCGGGCCTGCCTCGGCCGACGCCTCAGGACAGTGACCAGCGGGGGCCCGAAGGGGTGTCCTCGATGGCCAGGCCGGACTGCTGGAGCTGGTCGCGGATGGCGTCGGCGGTCGCGTAGTCCTTACGGGCGCGGGCCGCCTGGCGCTGCTCCAGGACCAGCCGGACGAGCGAGTCGACGACGCCGTGCAGGTCCTCGCCGCGGTCCGTGCCGCCGCCCGACCAGTGCTCGTCCAGCGGGTCCAGGCCCAGCACGCCGAGCATGGCGCGGACCTCGGCCAGGCGCGCGACGGCCGATTCCTTGTCGTCGGCGGTCAGCGCGGAGTTCCCCTGCCGGACGGTGGTGTGCACGATGGCCAGCGCCTGCGGGACGCCGAGGTCGTCGTCCATCGCCTCGGCGAAGGCCGGCGGCACCTCGGCGGCGGGCTCGACCGGGCCGGCCTTCTCCACCACACGCTGGACGAAGCCCTCGATCCGCGCGAACGCGGACTCGGCCTCGCGCAGCGCCTCCTCGCTGTACTCGATCATCGAGCGGTAGTGCGGGGTGCCCAGGTAGTAGCGCAGCACGATCGGGCGCCAGCGCTTGACCATCTCCGAGACCAGCACCGAGTTGCCCAGGGACTTGGACATCTTCTCGCCGCTCATGGTCACCCAGGCGTTGTGGCACCAGTAGCCGGCGAAGTCGTCGCCGTACGCCTTGGCCTGCGCGATCTCGTTCTCGTGGTGCGGGAAGACCAGGTCGACGCCGCCGCCGTGGATGTCGAAGGCGCTGCCCAGGTACTTGTGCGCCATCGCCGAGCACTCCAGGTGCCAGCCGGGGCGGCCGCGGCCCCACGGGGTCTCCCAGCTCGGCTCGCCCGGCTTCGCCGCCTTCCACATGGCGAAGTCGCGCGGGTCGCGCTTGCCGGTCTCGCCCTCGCCGGAGGGCTGGAGCAGGTTGTCCAGCTCCTGGTTGGACAGCTCCAGGTAGTCCGGAAAGGAGCGCACGTCGAAGTAGACGTTGCCGTCCGCCGCGTAGGCGTGACCGCGCTCGATCAGGCCCCGCATCATTTCGATCATCTCGGGGACGTGACCGGTCGCGCGCGGCTCGTAGGTGGGGCGCAGGCAGCCGAGCGTGTCGTAGGCCGTGTTGAAGGCGACCTCGTTCTCGTAGCCGATGGCCCACCACGGGCGGCCCTGGTCGGCGGCCTTCGTGATGATCTTGTCGTCGATGTCCGTCACGTTGCGGATGAACGTCACGTCGTAGCCGCGGTACAGGAACCAGCGGCGCATGATGTCGAAGTTCAGCCCCGACCGGATGTGTCCGATGTGCGGGGCGGCCTGCACGGTCGCGCCGCACAGGTAGATCGAGACACAGCCCGGCGTGAGCGGGGTGAAATCACGAGTCTGCCGGGCGCTGGTGTCGTACAGGCGAATAGTCACGCGTCAAGGGTAGTCCGAACCGGACAGTGCCCCGCGACCCCTGGGGCACTCGGTCACAGAAGCGTGATATTTCCCCTCGGCACGACGCGTGTGGTCACCGCGGCGTCAGAATCGGGCGATCACCTTGCGCGGAGTGATCCGGACGATGACACGCGGGGAGTCGTCCGGCGCGCCGGGGTTGAACTCGTCGTACGGCTTGCCGGTGTACTTGTACGACAGCTCGTCGATCAGCCGCCGCTCCTCGTCGAGGCTCAGGGTGGCCGTACCGCGCATCTCGGCGTACGTGTACGGCGCGTCGAACGGGAGCACGAGGGCCGTCACGCGCGGGTCGCGGCGCAGGTTGCGCTCCTTGCGGCGCCCGACGGTCGTGGAGACCAGCAGATCGTCACCGTCCCGCTTGACCCAGACCGGGGACGCCTGGGGGCTGCCGTCGGGCTGGATGGTCGCGAGGGTCACGAAGACCGGGCCGTCGAGGACGGTCTTGAGGGCGTCGGACAGGGCGACTGCCATGGTGAGTCCTTCCTGCGGGCGGGCGATCGGGCGATCGGGCGACCGGACGATCAGACGGGCGATCATGCGATCGGGCGATCGGCGACGGGCTGCGGGGTTCGGAGTACGGGGGGCCGGAGGCGGGCTGCGGACTGCGGACTGCGGAGTGCTGGGTACGGACGGATCCGTACTGCCGCCGCGCTCCCGACTCTGCCCAACTCCCCTCCCCCGCGCGGCATTCCCGTGCCACCTGACCGGTATTCGCCCCTCGGCGCCGGGGCGCGCGCCCGCGCGCGGCGGCTGAACGAGACGCCTCTTGCGCCCGCGCCCGCCTTGTACGCCGCGCCCGGCTCATACGCCCGCGCTCAGCCGATAATCCGCGCCGGTCGGCGCCCCGGTTCCTACCCCCGCGCCGGGTCCTGCCCCCGAGTCCCGCCGGGGCCTGTCCCCCCGTTCCCCCATCCCTAGCCCGCTAGTCCGCTAGCCTGCCGGCCCGCCGGCCCGCCAACCCCCTAGATCCCCGGCACCAGCAGGGCCGTGGCCACTGCCGCCAGCCCTTCCGCGCGGCCCGTCAGGCCCAGGCCGTCCGAGGTCGTGCCGGAGACCGAGACCGGCGCGCCGGCCGCCTCCGAGAGGACCTTCTGGGCCTCGGCGCGCCGCTTGCCGATCTTCGGGCGTACGCCGATGACCTGCACCGCGATGTTGCCGATCACAAAGCCCTCGGTCCGTACGATGCGGGCCGCCTCGGACAGCAGCGTCACGCCGGAGGCGCCGGCGTACTCCGGGCGGCTGGTGCCGAAGTGGGCGCCGAGGTCGCCGACACCGGCGGCCGAGAAGAGCGCGTCACAGGCGGCGTGTGCGACCACGTCGCCGTCGCTGTGCCCGGCCAGGCCGTAGCCGTCGCTCGCCGCGTCGTCCCAGAGGAGCCCGGCGACCCACAGTTCGCGCCCCTTCTCGAAGGCGTGCACATCGGTGCCGATGCCAACCAGCGGCACCCGCTGCGGCTCATACATAACCATCGGTGGCCCTCCTGCGGGCGAGTACGGCTTCGGCGAGCACCAGGTCCAGCGGCCGGGTCACCTTGAACGCTTCTTCGTGGCCGGGCACCACCACGACGGGCGCGCCGAGCTGTTCGACCATGCCGGCGTCGTCGGTCGCGCCATCACCCTGGAGGGCGACGGTCTCGTGGGCCTTGACCAGGGTCGCCCGGTCGAAGCCCTGCGGGGTCTGCACGGCGCGCAGCCGGGCCCGCTCCAGCGTGCCCACCACGGGCTCCGGCTCGCCGCTGCGCTCCCCGGTGCGCGGTTCGACCTGCTTGACGGTGTCGGCGAGCGGCAGCGCCGGTACGACGGCGGGGGCGCCGTCCCGTACGGCGGCGATCACCGAGTCGACCGTGTCGGCGGGGACCAGCGGCCGGGCCGCGTCGTGCACCAGCACCACGTCGATGGTGTCGGGCAGCGCCTCCAGGCCGCGGCGCACGGACTCCTGGCGGGTCTCGCCGCCGGGCACGACCTTCAGGTCGGTGCGTTCGGAGATCGGGTACTGGTCCAGCAGGTTGCGTACCTCGGTGGCGCCGTCCGGCGGGGCGACGACCACGACGAGGGAGACGGCGCGGGAGGCGGCCATGGCGCGTACGGCGTGCACGAGCATGGGCGTGCCGCCCAGCGCTCGCAGCGCCTTGGGGGCGCCCGGGCCCAGCCGTACGCCGCGTCCGGCAGCGGGGATCACCGCTGCGGTACGCAGCCGGGGTGCGCCGGTGTGACCGGCGGAATCTGGGGATACGTCTGACATCGGTCGCTCCGAAGCCCGGGGAGACCCCGGAATTAGCGCAGACAGGTTTGTTTCCTGAGCCGACATGGGTATGGCCGCAGTGTGCCGGGCGCGACGCCCCGATCCGGACCCTTCCGTGACGACCGGTCGGGACAGCTGCCCGGGCCCGGCACGCCATAAGCCGGCGAGACGGCGGATCTTGTCGGGACGAACACGGGGGCGATCACCACGGGTAACGATCACAGAGTGCGGTAGTGGTGCACCGTTCTGTGCGGTTTCCGCGGCTCTGCGCGGTTGCCGCGGCCTTCGCGGTGCGCCGCATGCGGTCCCCGTGGTGCGGGCTTCCCTGGGTGCGGTCTTCCCGGAGTACGGCGGAGTGCGGTCTTCCCGCGGTGAAGCGGGCAGCACGCAGACGCGGACCACAATGCGGACACAGGCAGAACGGCGCAGGCAGATATGCCGCAGCGCCCGGCAACTGACCGCTCCGAGCCGGAGTCGGCCGCCACTCGGGCACCGCGGCATTCTTACGTCGTCAGGACGCGAGGACCTCGTCGAGCAGGGCCTCGGCCTTGTCCTCGTTGGTGTTCTCCGCGAGGGCGAGTTCGCTCACCAGGATCTGGCGCGCCTTGGCGAGCATCCGCTTCTCACCGGCGGACAGGCCGCGCTCCCGCTCACGACGCCACAGGTCACGCACCACCTCGGCGACCTTGATCACGTCACCCGAAGCGAGCTTCTCCAGATTTGCCTTGTAACGACGGGACCAGTTCGTCGGCTCTTCGGCATACGGTGCGCGCAGCACCTCGAAGACCCGGTCCAGCCCGTCCTGGCCGACCACATCGCGTACGCCGACGAACTCCGCATTGTCCGCTGGTACACGAACAGTCAGATCGCCCTGGGCGACCTTCAGCACCAAGTAGGTCTTGTCCACGCCTTTGATCTGGCGAGTTTCGATGGCCTCGATCAGCGCGGCCCCGTGATGGGGATAGACCACGGTGTCGCCAACCTTGAACGTCATGTGACAGGTACCCCTTCCGTGGCTATCCATGCTAACACGGGAACGAGCTGTTCTGAATGGCGTTTTCGCAGGTCAGGGCATATCTCGGGGCTTGACAACAACGCCCGGAACGTGCTTCGGCGGCCCTCCGGGTGCAGGAATTCGCAGGTCGGAGGCGCTTCGCGCGCGGCTTGAAACACGTACGTCACACCCCGGAAGAGGTCCGGCGGGATGCCCGTACGTCCCGTTTTGCCGGGATCCGGATGCCGTAGTTCCGCTACTCCGTTCGGTTCCGGAGGACGGGTGTCCGCCGAATCGTGAATTGATCATCGGGCACCGGCCGCCGTACGTGATCAATTCCGGGAAGCCCTCGCATTCCCTGCGAATGCCGATTTACCTCCGGGGAAACCGGCGGGCTTCACCCGAACGGCCCCTTGCCCCATATTCGGGTTTCTTCTAGGAGCTCACCGGAGCCTTCCGCGGGGCGGGCCGGAAACTTCCCGGTGGCGGGCGGTCCGCGCCATTCGGACGCCCGGCGGAGGGCGTCCGTGGCGTGCTGTGGAGGGATGTGACGAGGGTGTGATCGTCCTGGGGGCGGGTCGGGTGCGGCGGCCCGGGGGCGGCTCGGTAACCTAGCGGCGCTGACACACCCTTAGGGCGGCTTTACGCGGACGTCGACACGGCGGCCGCGCACGGGCCGCCCAGCCGCCCCCGCGACCGGGCTCGAAGTTCGGCCGCCGTAGTTCGTCCAAGGAGATGCCGCCGCCGTGAGCCGCAGCCTTCGACGCGGCGTCCTCGCCGCCACCGTTCTCACGCTCTCGATCGCCACGCTCTCCGCGTGCGGAGCCGGGAACGACGCCCAGACGCTCCAGGTCAAGCCGGACAACGCCGCGACCAGCGTCGGCGACATCATGATCCAGAACGCCTCCGTCGTCACCCAGCCCGACCCGAAGGCCCAGGGCCCGGCCGTGGTGACCGCGACGGTGTTCAACAACGGCAGCAAGGACCAGACGCTGGAGTCCATCAAGGTCAACGGTACGAACAAGGAAGCCAAGCTGGCGCCCGCCAAGGGCTCCGGGCCGATCGTGGTCCCGGCCGGCGGCTCGATCGTCATCGGCGGCAAGAACAACGCCTCCGCCGTGCTGAACAGCGGCCGCGAGTCCGTGAAGAACGGTGACGCGCAGTCCGTGACCTTCGCCTTCAGCGACGCCGGGAAGGTCTCCCTGCGGGCCTTCGTCGTCCCGGCCAAGAGCTACTTCAAGGACTTCGGCCCGAGCGAGATGCCGACGCCGTCCGGTTCGGCCCGCCCGTCCGGCAGCCCCGCCTCGCCGTCCGGCAGCCCGTCCGGCGCGGCCACCCCGAGCAACTCTCCCAGCGGCAGCGCCACGCCCGGCGGCAACGGCACGCCGCAGTCGCCCGAGGGCCGCTGAGGCCGGGAGGCCGCCGACGCCGGTGGCGGCGCACAGCCGCCACCCGCAGGACGACCGCGAGCGCCGTGCGGCCCCGGGGTTCCGGGGCCGCACGGCGCTCGTATGGCTGTACGTACGTCCATCCGTCCGTACGTGAATTCACGTACGGACGCGGCGGGCATTTCCGTTGCCCGGTGGCAGGCGAGGGGGCTCGGTACCCCGTCGGATCCCTCCTCCCACCGCCTCCCACCATCTCCCGCCGCCTCTTACGGCTCGAACTTGTACCCCAGCCCGCGGACCGTGACCAGGTACCGCGGCGCGCCCGGGTCCGGCTCGATCTTGGCCCGCAGGCGCTTCACGTGGACGTCCAGCGTCTTGGTGTCGCCCACGTAGTCGGCGCCCCATACGCGGTCGATCAGCTGCATACGGGTCAGCACCCGGCCCGCGTTGCGCAGCAGCATCTCCAGGAGGTCGAACTCCTTCAGGGGCAGGTCCACCTTGCCGCCGGAGACCGTGACGACGTGGCGGTCCACGTCCATCCGTACCGGACCGGCCTCCAGGGCCTGCGGGGCGACCTCCTCCGGCTCGCCGCGGCGGCGCAGCACCGCGCGGATCCGGGCCACCAGCTCCCGGGTGGAGAAGGGCTTGGTGACGTAGTCGTCGGCTCCTATCTCCAGACCGACCACCTTGTCGATCTCGCTGTCCTTCGCGGTCACCATGATGACCGGGACGTTGGAGCGGCCGCGCAGCTGACGGCAGACCTCGGTACCGGGCAGGCCCGGCAGCATCAGGTCCAGCAGGACCAGGTCGGCGCCGTTGCGCTCGAACTCGTCCAGGCCGTCGGGGCCGGTGGCCGCCACGGCGACCTCGAAGCCCTCCTTGCGGAGCATGTACGACAGGGCGTCACTGAACGATTCCTCGTCCTCGACGACGAGCACTCGGGTCACGGAAGGACCTCCGGGGCGGGGTGAGCAGGGAGCGGATCGTTGAAGGTCTCGTACGGGCGGTCCTCGTCGTCGAGGCCTTCCGCCGACGGGTCGGAGGCGGTACGCGCACGGTCGCGCACGGCGCCGGCCTCCGGAAGACGCAGGGTGAAGGTGGAGCCCTGTCCCTCAGCGCTCCATACGGTGACCTCCCCGCCGTGCGAGGCGGCCACATGCTTGACGATGGCGAGGCCGAGGCCGGTCCCGCCGGTGGCGCGCGAGCGCGCCGGGTCCACGCGGTAGAACCGCTCGAAGATACGGTCGCGGTCCTTCTCCGATATCCCGATGCCCTGGTCGGTCACCGAGATCTCGATGAGGCCCCCGGTGCCGAGAGCCTGGGAGCTGCCCCCGCCGCCGTGCGCCTGGACGCGGCGGCCCGCGATACCGACCCGGGTACGGGCCGGCGAGTAGTTGACGGCGTTCTCGACAAGGTTGCCGAGGGCGGCGGCGAGCTGGCCGCGGTTGCCCCAGACGTGCAGGTCGGCGGTGCTGGCGGCGGCCATGGTGATCTGCTTCGTGCCCGCCTGCTGGCGGCAGCGGTCGATCGCCTCGGCGACCAGCTCGTCCACGCGTACCGGCTCGGCGTCCTCCAGCGGGTCGTCGTTCTGCACCCGGGAGAGGTCGATCAGCTCTTGCACGAGGTTGGTCAGCCGGGTGGCCTCGTTCTGCATCCGCCCCGCGAAACGCTCGACGGCCTCCGGGTCGTCGCTCGCGTCCATGACCGCCTCGGACAGCAGCGACAGCGCGCCGACCGGGGTCTTGAGCTCGTGGCTGACGTTGGCGACGAAGTCGCGGCGGACCGCTTCTATGCGGCGGGCCTCGGTCAGGTCCTCGACCAGGAGCAGCACCAGCCGCGAGCCGAGGGGCGCGACCCGCGCGGAGACCGCCAGGGCGTCGCCGCCCCGGCCCGTGCCCCGGCGCGGCAGGTCCAGCTCGATCTGGCGTATCTCCCCGTCGCGGCGGGTCTCGCGGGCCATCTGGAGCATCGGCTCGACGGCCAGCTTGCCGCCGCGTACGAGCCCGAGGGCGTACGCGGCCGAGCTGGCCTTGACGACGGCGTCGGCCTCGTCCAGGACGACGGCCGAGGAGCGCAGCACGGACAGGACCGTGTCCACACCGGGCGGCAGCACCGCGTCGGTGTGCAAGGAGGTACGGGTGGGCTTGGCCTGTTCCCGCTCGCTCCAGCGGAACGCCAGCATGGCGAAGACGCCGGTGCACAAGCCGGCGATCGCTGCCACTGCGGCGACGGCCGCGTCCACGTTCATGGCTCCAGGTTATGCGTCGGCTGTGACACTTCCCCAGCCGTTCGAGGGCCTGATCGAACATACGTCGCCCAGAGTTCACCTTGGTGTCGGCGCCGGTTCACTCCGGATGGCAGAACCGGTCGCGTTTGGCCCGGAACGTGGGAGCGTGGGGGTCCCGGCCCCCACGTCACCACCCCGAACACCAGATCACCATCCCGAGCGAAACGTCACCCCCCGAACCGAGAGAAGGTCACTGATGCGGGACGCGTACCACGAGGAGCTGGATTCGATCGGCGAGGGCCTCGTCGAGATGGCCAGGCTCGTCGGCTCCGCGATCGGGCGCGCCACCACGGCGATACTCGACGCGGACCTGAAGCTGGCCGAGGCCGTCATCGCCGCCGACGAGAAGGTCGACGATCTCCAGCGGGACCTGGAGGCGCGCGCGATAGCCCTCCTCGCCCGCCAGCAGCCGGTCGCCACCGACCTGCGCATCGTCGTCACCTCCCTGCGCATGAGCGCCGACCTGGAACGCTCCGGCGACCTGGCCCAGCACGTGGCCAAGCTCGCCCGGCTGCGGTTCCCGGAGCGCGCCGTACCGCGGGACCTGCACGCCACGATCCTGGAGATGGGCCAGCTCGCCCAGCGCCTGATGGCCAAGGCCGGCGAGGTCATCATCACCAAGGACGTCGACCTGGCGCTCCAGCTGGAGCAGGACGACGACGCGATGGACCTCCTCCACCGCACCCTCTTCCAGCACCTGATGGACGACCGCTGGAAGCACGGCATCGAGACGGCCGTGGACGTGACGCTGCTCGGCCGCTACTACGAGCGGTTCGCCGACCACGCGGTGTCGGTCGCCAAGCGCGTCGTCTACCTGGTCACCGGCGAGCACGCGGACGAGATCGCCGCGCCGGCACCGGTGGAGGGCGCGTAGCGGCGCCCACCGCCGCCCGGATGCCGTTCGACGGCGCGCCGTGCCACCGCGCGCCGTTGATGCGCCTCGGCGAGCGGGCCTCCAATGGAAGCGGACGACAAACAATGCCCCTCTTCCCAAGGAGGCACACCATGACGCGCTCCTCCACCCCCGACCCCCGGCTGTCCAACTGCGGCTGCGGCCCCGGCTGCTCCTGCGGCTGCCAGTCCGGCGGCCCGTGCCAGTGCGGGGGCGGGTGCGGGTGACCCCGGAGGCACCCACGGCCGACTGACCAGCAGCGGTCGCCCGAACGTTCCGGCGGGCGTTCGGGGTGTGATCGCGGTTGGGCGTTACGGGCCCCGCTCGACGGTGTGTGACGAGCGGGGCCTTTCTGCTGAGCGGGGAGCCGGCGGCCGGACAGAGGCTGCCGCGGCGCCCGTCATCGCCTCCGGCACCAAGCGGTCAGGACACCCGGATATCCGGCTGGTACATGTCCAGCCAGGTGGCGATGTCGATCGTCCGGTCGAGCTGCTCGCGTACGGCGTCCGGCATCTTGGCCGGGTCCAGCTTCACCATCTCGTCGATCGTTGAGCGGGTGACGAGCTGGAAGACCGGGTGGTCCGCCTCGGAGAGCAGCTGCCTGCCCATCTGCTGCAGCCCGCCCGCGTAGCGTGCGTCCTGGGTGGACGGGTAGGGGCTCTTCAGCCGGTCCACCACCGACTGCGGGAGCAGATCGCCGGCGGCTGCGCGAAGCAGGCTCTTCTCCCTGCCGTCGAAGCTCTTCATCGACCACGGGGTGTTGTAGACGTACTCCACCAGCCGGTGGTCGCAGTACGGCACCCGGACCTCCAGGCCGACCGCCATGCTCATCCGGTCCTTGCGGTCGAGCAGCACCTGGAGGAACCGGGTGAGATGCAGGTGGCTCATGACACGCATGCGCCGTTCGTGCTCGTCCTCCCCGGGCAGCATCTCGACGTCGGCAACCGCCTCGCTGTACCGGTCCCTGAGGTACGTCATCAGGTCACTGGTGGTCAGCAGGTCCGGGTTGAGCCCTCCCCCCACGCTCGCCCTGGACCACGCGGACATGACGGGGACCATCCACGGGTAGATGCCGGCGCGCTGCGCCACCGGGTCCTGGAACCACGGGTAACCCCCGAAGAGCTCGTCGGCCGACTCGCCGGAGAGCGCGACCGTGGAGTGCTCGCGGATCGCCTTGAACAGCACGTACAGCGATACGTCCACGTCGGCGAGGCCGCTGGGGAAGTCCTTCGCGGCTATGACCGCTCTGCGCGCATCGAGATCGGTGAGCGCGGTGTAGGGCAGCACGACGTCCTGGTGCAGCGAGCCGACGTGGTCGGCCACGTCGTGCACGTACGGCGAGTCCGGGGTGGCCCGCATGCTGTCGGGCCGGAAGTTGTCGGCCAGGCCGGTGAAGTCGACGGAGAAGCTGCGCACCTTGTCGCCGTGCGCGGCCAGCTCCCGCGCGGCCAGCGCCGTGATCGAGCTGGAGTCCAGTCCGCCCGAGAGCAGCACGCATTGCGGCACGTCCGCGACGAGTTGGCGCCGCACGATGTCTTCGAGCAGGTCACGGATCGTGGCGACCGTGGTGTCCCGGTCGTCGGTGTGCTCCTGGGTCGCCAGCTTCCAGTACGTCCGCTCGCGCACTCCGGCCCGGTCGACCACCACGAGGCTGCCCGGCCGGACCTCACGCATGTCGGCCCAGATCGCGTGCCCAGGCGTCTTGCACACGCTCAGCAGCTCGAACAGGCCGTCGGCGTCGATCACCCGCTTGAACATCGGGTGGGCCAGGATGGCCTTGGGCTCCGAGCCGAAGAGCACGCCGTCGGCGGTGGGCTGGAAGTAGAAGGGCTTGATGCCCATCCGGTCGCGGATCATGACGAGTTTCTCGTGGCGGGAGTCCCAGACCGCGAAGGCGTACATACCGTTGAGCCGGTCGGCCAGCGCCTCGCCCCACTCCAGGTAACCGCGCAGCACGACCTCGGTGTCGCTGGCCGTCCGGAAGCGGTGTCCGTGGCGACGCAGCTCCTCACGCAGTTCCGTGAAGTTGTAGACCTCGCCGCTGTAGGTGATGACCACCGGGCCGTTGGGGGTGTCGACACGCATCGGCTGCGTGCCGCCCTCGATGTCGATCACCGCCAGCCGGCGGTGGCCGAGTGCCACGTGCCGGTCCACCCAGGTCCCTCCGGCGTCGGGGCCCCGGTAGGCCATGGTCCCGGTCATCGCGTCCACCGTCGCCTGCTCTTTGGTCAGGTCGTGGTCGAACGCGAGCCACCCAGAGATTCCGCACATCTCGGCGCTCCCGTCGTCGTCGGTTGAAATGCCAACGGCCGGATCGTCCCGCGGATCTTTTAGGGATTTCTTTACAGTGACCGGTAAGGCTCCGTGGAGCGTTCCCGATCATGGTTGGGGGAAGGGCCCGGCGGCGGCCACCTCCGGCGCACGTCGCGGCAGGCCCGCGGACGGCCCGAAAGAAACGACGGCCCCTCATCCGCACCGAACGTGCGGATGAGGGGCCTGATCGCGATGCTTACTTCTTCTTGCCCTGGTTCTTCACGGCCTCGATGGCGGCCTTGGCGGCCTCCGGGTCGAGGTAGGTGCCGCCCGGGTTGACCGGGTGGAAGTCGGCGTCGAGCTCGTAGGAGAGCGGGATGCCGGTGGGGATGTTGAGGCCGGCGATGTCGGCGTCGGAGATTCCGTCGAGGTGCTTGACCAGGGCGCGGAGCGAGTTGCCGTGGGCGGCGACCAGGACGGTGCGGCCGGCGGCCAGGTCGGGGACGATGCTGTCGTACCAGTACGGCAGCATGCGCACGACGACGTCCTTGAGGCACTCGGTGCGCGGGCGCAGCTCGCTGGGGATGATCGCGTAGCGCGGGTCGTCGATCTGGGAGAACTCGGCGTCGTCGGCCAGCGGGGGCGGCGGGGTGTCGTACGAGCGGCGCCAGAGCATGAACTGCTCCTCGCCGAACTCGGCCAGGGTCTGCGCCTTGTCCTTGCCCTGGAGCGCACCGTAGTGGCGCTCGTTCAGGCGCCAGCTGCGGTGGACCGGGATCCAGTGGCGGTCGGCGGCCTCCAGGGCCAGCTGCGCGGTGCGGATGGCGCGCTTCTGGACGGAGGTGTGCACGACGTCGGGGAGCAGGCCGGCGTCCTTGAGCAGCTCACCGCCGCGGACCGCCTCCTTCTCGCCCTTCTCGTTGAGATTGACGTCCACCCAGCCGGTGAACAGGTTCTTCGCGTTCCACTCGCTCTCGCCGTGGCGAAGGAGAATCAGCTTGTACGGTGCGTCGGCCATGCCTTCGAGCGTAATCGACATCCGGCCATGGGATCGCCGCGGCCCACTGTGAAGGGCCACGTACGGGGCGGGTGCATGCCGGGGACGGGTACATGCCGGGGCGAGTACGTGTCGGGGACGGGTACATGCCATGGACCTGTGGCGGGGACGGGGAGCTGCAGAATGACGGTGTACACGCGACGTGCCTGTGTGCTGGCGGGGCTGGGGGCGGTGGGGGCTCTCGCGCTCACGGCCCCGGCGGCCAGGGGGACGGAGGGCGGGCGCGGGCGTCGCCCGCGGGGCTCGGGGCCGGTCCGGATGGTGTTGCCCGCGCCGACGGGGCCGTATCAGGTGGGGATCGCCTCTCTGCACCTGGTGGACGGCGGCCGGCGCGACCCCTGGGTGGCCGAGCGCCGGTACCGGGAGTTGATGGTGAGTGTGCGCCATCCGGCCCGTGAGGCCGGCGGATGTCCGCTCGCGCCTCAGATGCTGCCGGGTGAGGCGGCGGCGTTCGAGGAGTGGAGCAACTTCTCGGGGGACATCGCGAAGGGTCTGGCCGACTGGGGCGCCACTCTTACGCACGCGCACCTCGGCGCGCCGGTCGCACGGCATGCCGGGCGGGGGTTCCCGGTGGTGCTCTACTCGCCGGGGGCGGGGGACCCGCGCTCGCTGGGCAGCACGCTCGCGGACGAGCTGGCCTCGCGGGGTTACGTCGTCGTCAGCGTTGACCACACGTACGAGGCTCCTGGGGTGCAGTTTCCGGACGGGCGGGTGGCCCGTACCCGTATGCCGGAGGAGGCCGGGAAGGCGCAGCGGCCCGAGCAGGTCGTCGCGCTGCTGAAGAAGCTGACGGCGGTGCGGGTGGCCGACACGCGGTTCGTCCTGGACGAGCTGGCGCGGCCCGCGGCGCTTCCGCGCGGGCTGCGGGGCGCGCTGGACCTGCGGGCGGTGGGGATGTTCGGGCAGTCCGGTGGTGGGTTCACGGCGGCGCAGGCCATGCACGACGACCGCCGGATCAAGGCGGCGGTGAACATGGACGGCGTGATGGGGTATACGCAGCGTGATGACGATCCCGCCAATCCGTCCACGGTCGGTACGGACGGGCTGGACCGCCCGCTGCTCCTGATGGGCAAGGAGGGCGACGACCACCACACGGTCGCCTCCTGGAAGGCGGTCTGGGAGCACAGTTCGGGGTGGCACCGGGATCTCACCCTGACCGGTGCCGCGCACGCGAGCTTCACGGACGCGCAGTCGCTGGTGCCGCAGCTGGCCGGGGCGGGTGTGCTGCCGCGCGAGACCGTCGAGAAGCTGGTGGGTACGGTCGCGCCGGACCGTTCGGTGGCCGCGCAGCGGGCGTATGTGACGGCGTTCTTCGACCGGTGGCTGCGGGGGTGCGACGGTGGGTTGCTGGACGGGCCGTCGGCCCGGTTCCCGGAGGTCCGGTTCGTACGGTGAAGTCCGTATGTTCGTACGGCGAAGTCCGTATGTTCGTACGGTGAAGTCCGTATGGCGGTCTTCGTGCAGGGATGTCCACGCGGAGACGGAGGGGTAGACGGAGCTGCGGCCCCTCAGTCCGACGGGCGCTGCGTCAGGTGGCTGAACGCCTCCAGGTTGCGCGTCGACTCCCCTCGCGCCACCCGCCACTCGTACTCCTTGCGGATGGCGGAGGCGAAGCCCATCTCCAGGAGGGTGTTGAAGCTGCCGTCGGCGTTCTCCAGGACCGTGCCGAGGATGCGGTCGAGTTCGTCCGCGGTGACGGCCGTGAGCGGGAGTTTGCCGACGAGGTAGACGTCACCGAGCTTGTCGATCGCGTAACTCACGCCGTACAGGCGGGTGTTGCGCTCCAGGAGCCAGCGGTGCACGGCCTCGTGGTTCTCGTCCGGGCGGCGGACGACGAAGGCGTTGACGGACAGGGAGTGCTTGCCGACGATCAGGGAGCAGGTCGTGGAGAGCTTGCGGGTGCCGGGCAGGGTCACCACGTACGTGCCGTCGGTGGGCGATTCCCACGTCAGGCCGGCGTCGTCGAGAGCCGCCTCGATCACCTGTCGTGCCGCGTCGTCAGCCATGGGGAGATCGTAGGTGACGGCGCCGCTCCTGCATCGCGGCGGTGTACACCTCGGCGGTCGCGGCGGCGGCGGTGTCCCAGCCGAAGGACCGGGCGTGCCGGGCGGCGGCCCCGCCCATCCGGCCGGCCAGGGAGGTGTCCCGGGCGAAGCGGCCGAGGGCGCGGGCGTAGTCGGCCGGGTCGTGGCCGGATATCAGGAACCCGCTGACGCCGTCGCGCACGGCCACCGGCAGACCGCCGACGGCGGCCGCGACGACCGGTGTGCCGCACGCCTGGGCCTCGATCGCGACCAGGCCGAACGATTCGCTGTAGGACGGCATGACCAGGACGGACGCGGCGCGGTACCAGTCGGCGAGCTGCTCCTGCCCGACCGGCGGGCGGAAGAGCACGACGTCGGTGATGCCGAGCCGGGCGGCCAGCTTCTGCAGGCCCTCGGGCTTGGCCAGGCCGCTGCCGCTGGGGCCGCCGACCACCGGGACGACCAGGCGCGACCGCAGCGACGGGTCCTCGTCCAGCAGGACGGCGACGGCGCGCAGCAGGATGTCGGGGGCCTTCAGCGGCTGGATGCGGCCGGCGAAGAGCGGGATCAGGGCGTCCTGGGGGAGGCCGAGGCGGGCGCGGGCGGCGGCGCGGGAAGCGGAGGTGTCGAGGGCGGCGGTGTCGGGGGCGGCGGAGACGTCGGCGCCGGGGGTGCCCCCGTCCGCGGGGCGGAACCGGTCCAGGTTCACCCCCGGATGCACCACGGCCACCTTGCTCCGCTCGGCCTCGTAGTGGTGCATCAGCTCCCCGGCTTCCTCGTCCGTGTTGGCGATGAGCCGGTCGGCGGCGCGCACGATCTGGGTCTCGCCGATGACGCGCGCGGCGGGTTCGGGGGTGTCGCCGGCGGCCAGCGCGGCGTTCTTGACCTTGGCCATGGTGTGCATGGCGTGGACGAGCGGGACGCCCCAGCGTTCGGCGGCGAGCCAGCCGACGTGGCCGGAGAGCCAGTAGTGGGAGTGCACCAGGTCGTAGTAGCCGGGGCGGTGGCCCGCCCACGCCTGCATCACGCCGTGGGTGAAGGCGCAGAGCTGGGCCGGCAGCTCCTCCTTGGCCAGGCCTTCGTACGGGCCGGCGTCGACGTGCCGTACGAGGACGCCGGGGGCCAGCTCGACGGCGGGCGGGAGCGTGCCGGTGGTGGCGCGGGTGAAGATCTCCACCTCGATGTTGAGGGAGGCGAGCTTCCTGGCCAGCTCGACGATGTAGACGTTCATGCCGCCGGCGTCGCCGGTGCCCGGCTGGTGCAGCGGGGAGGTGTGCACGCTCAGCATGGCGACCCGGCGGGGGCGGCGGGCCGTTCCGGGCAGCCGCAGCCCGGAACGGCCCGGGAACGGACCGTAGGGACGGCTGCGGAGCCTGGACACGTATTGGCTCACTGCGGGCTACCTCCTAGCCGGTACGGCCTGGGCCGGGGCGTGCGGCGCCTCCGAAGCCCGTAACAACGGAATCCGGGCATCCATTTCCCTGTGAGCCCGCTCTCCCGCCACTTTGCCAAAGCGTGACCTTGGAGTGTTTCCCGGCGCGCCCTTTGGACGGCGGGCCCCGCCGCCACCGCGGCCGCAGCCTGCCGGAATGGCCAGGCCCACCCTGCCGCAGCAGCCTGCCGGGACGGCCAGGCCCACCCTCCGGCAGCAGCCTGCCGGGACGGCCGGGCCCGCCGTGCGCATAAAGTCAGGACATGGTCCGCAGCACGTCCGCGTCTCCCGCCTCTCCCCCGCCCTCCCGCCCCCTCGGGAACGCGACCCGCGGAACCACCAATCCGAACCGGCTGCGGCGCATGGACCGCTGGATCGCCGCCACCCACGCCGCCGCGCTGCGCCGCGGCCCCGCCCCCGTCGCCGTGGACCTCGGCTACGGCGCCGCGCCGTGGACGGCCGTGGAACTGCTGGCCCGGCTGCGTACGGTACGGGCCGACGCGCAGGTGGTCGGCATCGAGATCGACCCGGCGCGGGTCGCCGCGGCGGCGCCGTACGCGTGCCCGGGGCTGGTCTTCGCGCACGGCGGTTTCGAGGTGCCGCTGCCGGGGCGGCGCCCGCCGGTGCTGATCCGGGCGGCGAACGTACTGCGCCAGTACGCCGAGGACGAGGTCGCCGCCGTCTGGGAGCGGCTGTGCGCGCGGCTGGCGCCGGACGGGCTGCTGGTGGAGGGCACCTGCGACGAGATCGGGCGGCGGCACGTGTGGGTGGCGCTGGGCCCGGAAGGGCCGCGCACGGTGACTTTCGCGGCCCGGCTCAGCGCCCTGGAAACCCCGTCCGACCTGGCAGAGCGCCTGCCGAAGGCACTGATCCACCGCAATGTGCCGGGCCAGCCCGTGCACGCGTTCCTGCGGGACTTCGACCGGGCGTGGGCGGCGGCCGCCCCGTACGCGTCGCTGGGCGCGCGGCAGCGGTGGATGCGCAGTGTGCTCGCCCTGAGTACGGCATGGCCGCTGGCCGACGGGCCGCGGCGGTGGCGGCAGGGGGAGGTCACGGTGCGGTGGGAGGCACTGGCGCCGGTGTGACCGCGGGGCCGCGGGCCGACCCCACCGCGCTTCCAGGCCCGCGCTACCCAGCCTCCAGGCCGGCGCTACCTCGCCCCGGACCCGCATCACCGCGCCTTCAGGCCCGCCCTACCGCGCCCCCGCCCCCACCCCCACCCTCCGGGCGAGCTCCCGCAGCTTCCGGTCCGTCGGTGAATCGCGCGGCGCCGTGTAGGTGCACAGCGTCTGCTCGGCTTCCTGGGGCAGCCGGAAACTCTCGTAGCAGAGGACGAGTTCGCCGGCCTCGGGGTGCCGCACACGCTTGGTGCCGCTGCACTTCTCCTGTACGGACTGGGCCTCCCACAGGCGCCGGAAGTCGGCGCTGTGGTCGAGGAGTTCGCCGATGACGGCGCACAGCCGGGGGCTTTCCGGGCTGCGTCCGGCCTCGGCGCGCAGATTGCCGACGACGCTCTCCGCGATCGTCTCCCAGTCCAGGTGGAGGGTGCGGGCGGACGGGTCGAGGAAGATCAGGAGGGCGTTGTTGCGCCGGGCGGGCTCGATCGCGTCGTAGTCGAAGGCGAGGCGGGCGGCGAGGCGGTTCCAGGCGAGGACGTCCATGCCGGGGCCCTGGATGTACGCGGGGACGGTCTCGTCGAGGGCGTCCAGCAGGTGCCGGATCTCGGGCCGTACGCGCCGCTCGGGCTCCGGGGCCGGGGCGGAGCGCCGTGGTCCGGCCACGTTGCGCAGGTAGCGGGCCTCGGCGTCGGTCAGCCGCAGGGCGCGTTCGATGGCGTCCAGCACCGGTTCCGAGATGGCGTTGGCGCGGCCCTGTTCGATGCGCGTGTAGTAGTCGACGCTGATACCGGCCAGCTGCGCGACCTCCTCGCGCCGCAGGCCGCGCACGCGGCGCCGGGTGAGGCCGTCCGGCAGGCCGAGTTCGGCCGGGTCCAGCGCGGCGCGGCGCGCCTTGAGAAACGCTCTGATCTCGGGTTCCGTGTGCACGCCCATCGCTCCAGTATGCGGCGCGGTGCGCGCGGGACGGCCCGGCGCCGGCCGCCGTCCGTCAGGGTGGTTCCGCCGGACCCGGGTTACGGCGGGCCTGGCGCGGCGCGGGGGCGGCGGACAGGGTGGTGGGACGACACCGCAGGGGCACGCGAGGCGCGCCCCCACGAGAAGAGGATTCATGCAGCGCAGGATTCTTGGCGGCACCGGCATCTCGGTCAGCGAGTACGCGCTCGGCGCGATGATGTTCGGGGCCTGGGGAAACAAGGACCATGACGAGAGCGTGCGGATCGTGCACCGCGCGCTGGACGCGGGGATCAACTTCATCGACACCGCGGACGTGTACGCGGCGGGCGAGTCCGAGGAGATCGTCGGCAAGGCGCTCCGGGGGCGGCGCGAGGACGTGGTCCTGGCCACCAAGTTCTTCAACCGGATGGGGCCGGACGCCAACCACGGCGGCAACTCGCGGCGTTGGATCGTACGGGCGGTGGAGGACAGCCTGCGGCGGCTGGGCACCGACTACATCGACCTCTACCAGGCGCACCGCCCCGATCCGGCGACCGATATCGACGAGACGCTGGGCGCGCTCTCGGATCTCGTACGGTCCGGGAAGGTGCGGGCGGTGGGCAGTTCCACCTTCCCCGCCGAGGCGATGGTCGAGGCGCAGTGGGTCGCCGAGCGCCGGGGCCATGTGCGCTTCCGCAGCGAGCAGCCGCCGTACTCGATGCTGGCGCGCGGCGTGGAGGCGGCGGTACTGCCGACCGCGCAGCGGTACGGGATGGGCGTGCTGACCTGGGGGCCGCTCAGCGCGGGCTGGCTGTCCGGGCGGGACCTGTCGGCCAGTGGGCGGGCCGCCCTGGAGAACGCGAAGTTCGATCTGTCCGTCCCGGAGAACGCGCGCAAGGCGGAGGCGGTCACCGAGCTGGCGAAGGTCGCGTCCGAGGCCGGGCTGACGCTGCCGCACCTGGCGACGGCGTTCGTACGGTCGCATCCGGCGGTCACGTCCGTGATCATCGGGCCGCGCACGTACGACCAGCTGGAAAGCCTGCTGGACGGTGCGGAGGTGAGGCTCGGCGCGGACGTGCTGGACCGTATCGACGCGATCGTGCCGCCGGGCACGGACCTGAACAAGGCCGACAGCTACTACACCCCGCCGGCCCTCGCGGACGCGTCGCTGCGGCGGCGGTAGACCGCGCTCGGCGGAGAGCGGGCTCGCCGGTAGAGCGGGCTCGCCGGTAGGCCGGGCTCGCAGGCAGAGCCGGCTCGCAGGCAGAGCGGGCTCGGCGGTGTGCCGGCCGCGCGGCCGTGGTGCCGCGCGGCCGGCCCTGGTCAACGGGACATCCGCCGGATCATCGGGACATCCGCCGGCTCACTGGGAAATCTGCCGGCGCGAGCTGCCGCCCGTGATCTGGATCTTGCGCGGCTTCGCCTGCTCCGCGACGGGGATGCGCAGCGTCAGGACGCCGTTCTCGTACGACGCGTCCACCCGCTCGCTGTCGAGCGTCTCACCGAGGAACAGCTGCCGGCTGAACTTGCCGGTCGTCCGCTCGCTCGCGATCATCTCGGCGCCCTCCGGGGCGGCGGCGGCGCGCTCGGCGCGGACGGTGAGCACGTTGCGCTCGATGTCGAGATCGATGCTCTCCGGGTCGACCCCCGGCAGGTCGAAGTGGATCACGAATTCGTCGCCGGACCGGTAGGCGTCCATCGGCAGCGCCGCCGGACGCGCCGCCGTGCCGAAGACCTGCTGGGTGAGGCGGTCGATCTCGCGGAACGGATCGGTGCGCATGAGCATCACGGGTCATCTCCTTCCGAAGGCACTGGGTGCGATGCCCTTCGCCTTCTGGTATAGCGCGGCGAAGGAAACTTGACAAGCCCGGACTCAGGTTAGTTGCTGACCTTGGACAGAGCGGCAGGTGGGGCGGGGGGCGGGCCTCCGTCCCCCATGCAGGTGACAGCCCACGCATTCACCCCAAATCGGCGCCCCGACCCGGAATACTCCGTCCCCCACCGACCGGAGGAACCCACCCGGAGGAGCTCACTCATGGCCTGGATCTGCCCGCGCTGTGACCGCGCCGAGGGGGTCGCCTATGTGGCCAATGGAGGCGGGCTGACACCCTTTCCCTGTCTGCACTGCGACCGGAACGCCGTGTATCCGGCTCCGCCGGAAAGGCGGGCGGTCGGGAGCGCGCCGTGCCGGACCGACCGGTGCGCGGGAATGGTGTGCGATGTCTTCGAGTACGACGTGAAGGGGCGGCTCTACCGGGTCGTACGGGCTCCGTGTCAGCAATGCGGGCAGTCGTCGGCGCGGGCGATCCAGCACGGCCGGCGGGGGCCGAAGGAACGTCTCGCGCCACGGCCCGTGATGTGACGCCCCCACCGGCCCCGACCGCTCCGGCCTCGCCCTTCAGCCCCCGCCCACCTCGTGCAACGCTTCCAGCAGCGCGTCGACCAATTCCCGGTCCCGCCCCTGCGTGAGAATGCGCCGGGCCTGTTCCGGGGGCAGCCACAGCAGTCGGTCGACCTCGTGGTTCGGCTCGAAGTCGCCCCCGATCGCCTCGGCCGCCCAGTAACGGACCTCTTTGGGGCGGCCGTTGGCCAGGTAATGGACGGTGGGGAGTCCGGCGCCGGGGTGGCATCGCATTCCGGTTTCCTCGGACACTTCGCGCAGGGCGCCGGCGAGCCAGTCCTCGTCGCGTTTCAGTTTCCCTTTCGGGTGTGACCAGTCGTCGTATTTCGGCCGGTGGACCAGGGCTATTTCGAGTCCGCCGTCGTCGGGGGAACGACGCCACAGCACACAGCCCGCCGCCTTGACGGGTTTCCCGGGCACCGACATCTCTCCCTCACCCCTTCCGGACCGGCTGGGCCGCCTCGGGTACCGGGCCCGGAAGCCAGGCCCGGCCGAACACGAAGCGCGCCGCCTCGACCTCGTGGCGCTGGTCGGCGTGCAGGACGCCGAGCGCGTAGGCGGTGGCGGGGGCGATGCGCGGGGTGCGGGCGGCGGCCGCCGCGGCCGCCGCGGCCTCGGCGGCGTCGCGGTGGCGTTCCAGGGCCCGGCCGGCCTCCGCGAGCCGGGGGTCGATGTCGTCGGGGTCGAGCACTTCCTGTGCGTACCGGCTCAGACGGGCCAGGACCCGGACCTGGTGCCAGGGCGCGTCCTGCCGGGCGTCGGAGGTGAGCGCGTCCGCGTTGTACGGGTGTCCGGCGCGGGCCAGCGGCAGTACGGCGACGGCTTCCGCGAGCCGCCGGTGGGCCTGTTCGGCCAGCGGCGGCAGTACGTCCTCCGCCGGCCGGTCCGCGGCGGCGGTGAGCGGCGCCTCCGAGGCCAGTACGGCCACGGCGTCGGCGACCGCGTGGAAGCGGGAGGAGCCGAGCGCCTGGAGGGCGGCGGAGTGCGCGCGGGTGCGGGCGAGGGTGATCTGCCGTTCCAGCAGGGCCCCGGCCCGGGCGGCTCCGGTGGCGAGGACGGTGTCGGTCTCACCGGCGTCCGCGCCCTCCCGGCCGGAGGAAGGGGGCGGCCCTTCGAGCGTGGTGGCGTTCCCCTTGGCCGTACGGACGGGGACGGCCTCGCGGTCCCGCTCCGCCCGGCCGGTCAGCCGTTGCAGCGCTCCCAGCAGGCGGTCCAGCCGAGCCGTACTGGCGTGTTCGCGGCCCAGCGTCCCCGACAGCCAGGCCAGTTCGCCGCGCAGCTGGTCGGCCCACTTCTCGTCCGTGAGCGGGCGGAAGGTGTGCAGCGCGCCGCCGATCCGCCGGGCGGAGGCACGCAGTTGGCGGGCCGCCTCGCGGGTGCTTTCCGCGTCGGAGCCGCTGTCGCGGTGGGAGCGCAGGCTGCGCAGGAAGTCCGTCGCCTGGTGGTGCAGATAGGCGGCGAGGACTTCGCGGGCGGTGCGTCCCGTAAGAGCGGCGCCGACGGTCCCGTACGGGCGTGGCCGGCCGCCGGGGCGCGACGGCGGACCGGGGCGTGCCGGGCCGTCGGCCAGCGCGGCGGGCGCGCCGACGGACCCGGCGGGCTCGTAGCGGAGCGGGGGGAAGTCATGTCGCTGGGCCACGCCGGCGCCTCCGGGCGTCAATGAGCATTTCCTGTACGTTGCGCAGCGGCGCGCCGTCCGCGTCGACCGCGTGCCGGGTCCAGTTGCCGTCCGGCCCCAGGTGCCAGGACGAGGTGGTGTCCGACGTGCCGGTCTCCAGGAGCCGGTTGAGGGCGGCGCGGTGGCCCTGGTCGGTGACCCGTACCAGCGCCTCGATCCGCCGGTCGAGGTTGCGGTGCATCATGTCGGCGCTGCCCAGCCAGACTTCGGGCTCGCCGCCGTTGCCGAACGCGAAGACCCGGGAGTGTTCGAGGAAGCGGCCGAGGACGCTGCGGACCCGGATGTTCTCGCTGAGCCCCTCGACGCCGGGCCGCAGGGCGCAGATGCCGCGGACCCACACGTCGACCGGCACACCGGCCTGCGACGCGCGGTACAGCGCGTCGATGACGGCCTCGTCCACCATCGAGTTGACCTTGATGCGGACGTAGGCGGGCCGCCCCGCGCGGTGGTGGGCGATCTCCTTGGTGATGCGCTGGACGAGGCCGTCGCGCAGCGACTTGGGGGCCACCAGCAGCCGCCGGTAGGTCTCCCGGCGGGAGTAGCCGCTGAGCCGGTTGAAGAGGTCGGAGAGGTCCGCGCCCACCTGCGGGTCGGCGGTCAGCAGCCCCAGGTCCTCGTACAGCCGGGCAGTCTTGGGGTGGTAGTTGCCCGTCCCCACGTGCGAGTAACGGCGCAGCATCTCGCCTTCCTGGCGGACGACCAGCGACAGTTTGCAGTGCGTCTTGAGCCCGACCAGCCCGTACACGACATGGCAGCCCGCCTCCTCCAGTTTGCGCGCCCATTTGATGTTGGCCTGCTCGTCGAAGCGCGCCTTGATCTCGACGAGGACGAGCACCTGCTTGCCGGATTCGGCGGCGTCTATCAGGGCGTCGACGATCGGTGAGTCTCCCGAGGTGCGGTAGAGCGTCTGCTTGATCGCCAGGACGTCCGGGTCGGCCGCGGCCTGCTCCAGGAAGGCCTGTACGGAGGTGGAGAACGAGTCGTACGGGTGGTGGAGCAGCACGTCGCGGGCGCGCAGCGCGGCGAAGACGTCGGGCGCCGAGGCCGACTCGACCTCGGCGAGGTCGCGGTGGGTGCCCGCCACGAACTTGGGGTACTTCAGCTCCGGGCGGTCCAGCGCGCCTATGCCGAACAGGCCGGTCAGGTCCAGGGGGCCGGGCAGCGGATAGACCTCGGAGTCGGAGACCTTCAGCTCCTGGACGAGCAGGTCCAGTACGGCGGGGTCGATGGTCTCCTCGACCTCCAGGCGCACCGGCGGCCCGAAGCGGCGCCGCATCAGCTCCTTCTCCAGCGCCTGGAGCAGGTTCTCCGCGTCGTCCTCCTCGACCTCCAGGTCCTCGTTGCGGGTCACCCGGAACATGTGGTGCGCCCGCACCTCCATCCCCGGGAAGAGTTCCTCCAGGTGGGCGGCGATCACGTCCTCGATGGGCACGTACCGCTGCGGCGCGGCCTCCAGGAAGCGGGAGAGCAGCGGCGGCACCTTCACCCGTGCGAAGTGGTCGTGGCCGCTGACCGGATTGCGTACGACGACGGCCAGGTTGAGGGACAGGCCGGAGATGTACGGGAACGGGTGCGCCGGGTCGACCGCCAGCGGCGTGAGGACCGGGAAGATCTGCTGCCGGAACAGGGTGAACAGCCGGGCCTGCTCCTTCTCGGTCAGATCGGGCCAGCGGATCAGGTGGATGCCCTGGTCGGCGAGTTCGGGGGCGACGTCCTGCTGGTAGCAGGCGGCGTGCCGCGCCATCAGCTCGCGGGAGCGGGTCCAGATGAGGTCCAGCACCTCGCGGGGCTGGAGGCCGGAGGCGGAGCGGGTGGCGACGCCGGTCGCGATGCGCCGTTTGAGGCCCGCGACGCGGACCATGAAGAACTCGTCCAGGTTGCTCGCGAAGATCGCGAGGAAGTTGGCCCGTTCGAGCAGCGGGGTGGCCGGGTCCTCGGCCAGTTCCAGCACCCGCTCGTTGAACGCCAGCCAGCTCCGCTCGCGGTCCAGGAAGCGGCCGGCGGGCAGTTCCTCGCCGTCGGCGCCGGGCGCGCCGGACTCCTCGTAATCGTCCAGGTCGGCGTCGAGGTCCGGCTCCAGCTCGGGCACCGGCACGGCGACCGCGTGCGGTCGGTGCGCGGCTATGGAGCCCACCGACGGCTGGGCGGACGGCGGCACGGGGGCCGCCGCCCGGGACGTGGCCGTCGACGCGCTCGTCTCGGTCCGGTCCGTCGCCTGGGCGCTGGGCTGCTGGTTCATGGCCTTATTCTTCCGCGCCGAGGGCGGTACCAGCCCGTCGGACGGAGTCGGTACGGGGCGCAGGCGGCGACCGTCGGCGTTCGGGACAGCGGGCTGCATTCAGCGATGCTCGCAAGCGACGTTGAATCACCGGTAACGCGGACATGGCGGCCAGGCAAGCGGGCCGCTACCGGCCGGTGTTTACATTCCCGTGTCTTGTGCTCAGAGGGGCGCGCCCCAGGGCGCACGAGGGGGCGCGCGAATGCTCCGGCGTGCGCCCCCGGTCGTGGCCGCGGCGCCACGGTGCTTGCCCGACGTCATGGTGCTTGCCCCGGCACGGCGGGCAACAGGGCCGTACGGGTCACTTACCGGGTCCAGGGGGACGTACTCGCTCGTTTCGTCCGCGATGAGGGTGTCCGGACCGACGTCGGCCCCTCCGCGGTGGGCCACCGGCATGCGAGGCCCGTTCGCCCACACGTGAATCACCCGTTCAGCGGCGTCGTGGTGCCGGACCGGGCGCCCGATCAGCGGACCGAGCGCGTCAGCCGTACCCAGAACGTGACGACGGCACCCCGGGACCGGTCGCCGTCGCCCCGGCCGATCTCCAGGCCGTCCGTCAGCTGCCGTACGGTCCACAGGCCCCACCCCGTGGGGCTGCCCAGCCCGGGGGCGCGTTCCGGGACGACGGACGGGTCGAAGCCCGGGCCGTCGTCGCAGACGCGGCAGCACACCAGGGGCCCGTCGCGGTACAGCGCCAGCCGCCCGCCGCCCCCCGCGTGCCGGATCGCGTTGTCGGCCACCTCGTTGGCGGACAGCAGCAGCGCCTCGCGCCCGCGTCCCGCCAGCCCCAGGTGTGCCGCGTACGCGCCGGTCAGGACGCGCAGCCTCGGCAGGCCGGCCGAGGTGAAACCGGTCTCCAGGCAGCACTCCTCGGGCGGCAGGTCCGGGTCCGGTCCTCCCGGCGGCCGCTCCGGCTCCCCGGCCGGGGAACCCTCGGTCGTCGGTCCCATGCGTCACTCGCCTTCCACGGTCAGCTGCGGGATGTCGAGCGCCCCCAGAAGCAGGAACGTGTGGACGTGTATGCCGCCGCACCGGACGACGACGTGCCGGTCGTCCGCGGTGCCGGCCAGCCGCAGCACGGCCCGCGCGCAGTAGACGTCGAGGAAGGTCAGCTCGGTGAGGTCCAGGACGGCGCGCGGCGCGTCCGAGGCGGCGATACGGCGCAGGGCGGTGTCGAACCGCTCGCGCGTGGACAGGTCGGCCTCGCCGATCAGCCGCAGCCCGTACGTGCCGTCCCCGCCCTCCGTGAACGGGACGGCCAGCAGGGTGCCGGGTCGTTCCAGCAGGGCCGTGGGGTGCCCGGCCGACGCCCGGTCCAGTACGTCGTCGCTGAAGCCGGTCTCGTCGTAGGTACAGATCTCGGTGTACCGGCCGTCGCGGAACAGGTAGTGGCAGCCCTCGCTCTCCCGCCACAGCACCTGTTCGATGTCCGCGCCGAAGGACGCCACCCAGGCCATGTCGATGGCGCTGCGGACACTCGTGTACCCCTCGCCCAGCGCGTCCTCGACCTCCCGCCGCAGCCCGGCCATCTGCCGCTCCACCGAGAGGGTCCGCGGCAGCCACATCCGGTCCATGGTGAGCAGCTTCAACTGGCCGCGCCGCACGGAGAATCCGACCGGCGGGCCGTAGGCCTCCAGGCGCTCCAGCACGGTGTCCTCCGACAGGGCCGGGTCCGCGAAGAGCAGCACCCTTTCGCCACGGCTGATGCCGGCGTGGGTGTACGAGCCGAGCGTGGCCCAGCACGACTCCTCGTCCGTGTAGCTCGCGAAGGCGTGGTCGCCCGGCCGCAAGCGCTCCACCGACACGATGCGGGCATGCTCCTCGGCGTGGAAGGGCAAGGAACTCTCCTACGTTTGGCGCCGTTTCGGCGTCCGCCGCCCTGTCGGCCCGGCCGCGCCGAGTGCGGTACACCCGGCCGTACCGAGTGCGGGCACTCGGCGGAAGGTTACTGAGGTTGTCCGGGTGTTGTCGTAAGGGCTGACTTCTGGTGATCGTCGCAGTAGGCCGAAGTCATGAGGTATCCGCAAGGCGGTGGCCTGACGGCTGAGCGGCGGGCGTTTCGCGAGCGCATCCGGATGGATGCGGCCGCGATGTTCGCCGCCGGGCAGGCCAGTGATGTGATCGCGAAGCGGCTGCGGGTCAGCGTCCGCTCGGTACAGCGGTGGCGCCGGATCTGGCAGGACACGGGGCGGCAGGGCTTGCGCTCGCAAGGGCCGGCAGCCCGGCCAGCACTGAGCGAAGCCTTGTTCTCGGTGCTGGAGCAGGAACTGGCCAAGGGGCCGGTGGCGCATGGCTGGCCGGACCAGACCTGGACCCTGGCACGGATCCGCACGCTCATCGGACGCCGGTTCCACAAGAGCTTCACCCTCTCGGGTATCGCGAAGATGCTGCGGCGGCACGGCTGGTCCCATCAGGTGCCGGCCCGGCGGGCGCTGGAGCGCGATGAGGAGGCGGTGGCCGGCTGGGTGAAGGACACGTGGCCCACGGTGGAAGCGGTGCGGCGGCGCTCGGGGCCTGGCTGTGCTTCGAGGATGAGGCCGGCTTCTCGGTGACGCCGCCCATCCGCCGCACCTGGGCCCAGCGCGGCCACACGCCGCTCATCCGGGTCCGGGGACGTTCCCAGCGCCGCTTTTCGATCGCCGCTTTGGCCTGCTACCGCCCCGGCCGACGCTCCCGCCTGATCTATAGGCCCAAGCGGCACGGCAACGTCAAGGAGGCCAGGCGCCGCAGCTTCACCTGGAGCGATTACCGTGACCTGCTCATCGCAGCCCACCAGCAGCTGGGCGGCCCGATCGCCGTCGTCTGGGACAACCTGAACGTGCACAAGGACGCCCGACTGCGGGCTTTCATCGACAGCCGAGACTGGATCACCGTTCACTACCTGCCGCCCTACGCTCCCGACCTCAACCCCGTCGAAGGCATCTGGTCCCTTCTGCGTCGCAGATGCCAGGCCAATGCCGCCTTCACCGATCCCGACGACCTCATGCAGGCCCTCCGCCGCGGCCTGCGCCAGCTCCAGCACCGCAGCGACGTCATCGACAGCTGCCTCGCCGCAACAGGACTGCCTTTAACGACAACACCCGGACAACCTCAGTAGCGGGACGGCGGACGCCGTCGGCCCGGGAGACGGGACAACGGCGTCCATGGCCCGCTGCGCGGCGGAAGGTGATCGGTTGTGGTCGTTGTCCGGCTCAACTGGTCTGCTTTGCGGGTTGGTTACGCATAGGGGTGCCAGCCGCGAGCCGGGGGCGGGGCAGACCCGGCGGCCGTACGGTGACGTGTCGGCCCCCACCGGGCCACCGGGCCACCGGGCGTACGGTGGCGTACCGGCCGCCCGCCGCCGCACCGGCCGTACGGTGTCGCGCGCCCCTCACGTCACCGTGCCCTCACGTCACCGTGCCTCACGTCTCCGTGCGGTACATCAAGTCCGTCTCGTGCGTGGTGAACCCGAGCCGCTCGTAGACCGAGACGGCGGGCCCGTTGTCCGCGTCGACGTACAGCATCGCCGTCGGCACGCCCTGTGCCGCCAGGTGCCGCAGGCCGATCGCGGTGAGCGCCTTGCCGAGGCCGCCGCCCTGCGCGTCCGGCCGGACCCCGACCACGTACACCTCGCCCAGGCCCTCCTCCGAGTGAATCTTGGTCCAGTGGAAGCCGATCAGCCGGCCGCCGCGCTCGGCGAGGAAGAAGCCCTTGGGGTCGAACCAGGGCTCGGCCTTGCGGTCGTCGAGGTCCCGCTGGGTCAGCGAGCCCTGTTCGGGGTGGTGGGCGAAGGCCGCCGCGTTGGCCTCCAGCCATGCCGCGTCGTCCGTACCCGGCTGGAAGGCGCGTACGGTCACGCCTTCCGGAAGCACCGGCTCCGCCAGGTCCAGGTTGCCCAGCGGGCGGCGCATCTGCCGCAGCTCGCGGAAGAGCGTCATGCCGAGGGTCTGGGCGAGGTGGCGGGCCGCCGAGTGGCCGCCGTGCGCCCACACCCGCAGGCGGCGGCCGGACTGCTCCAGCAGCCCGGTGCCCAGCGCGCGGCCGTGGCCGTGGCCCCGGTGGGACGGGTGCACGACCAGCTCGGCGGCGGGCGCCTCCACGGGATCGGTGTCCTCCAGCTGTGCGTACCCGGCGAGCACCCCGGCCTCGTCGTCCGGCCCGCCCGGTACGTACAGCAGCAGGTGCCGTACGCCCTCGCGCCGCCCGCCGCGCAGCTGGAGCCGTCCCTGTTCGGACACCGCGGGCTGCCCGTCCGTCGCCGCGGCCAGCTCGATCAGTTCGAGGACGGCGGCGGCCGCGTCCGGCGCCAGTTCGTCCGCCACCTCGATCCGCCGGCCGGTCCGGGCCTTGTCCTGTGCTGCGTCAGTCATGCCTCGAAGCGTACGACCCGGAGGCCGGTACACCCGATGCACACCGGTCCGTCACCCGGTACCCCCTGTTCCGCTACGCGCGTTGACCGTACGCTACGTCCGCTCGGGCACCGGACGCCGGATCCGTCCCGAACCCGCTCGGACACCAGCCCACAAGGGGGACCACCTCATGTCACCGAGACCTCAGCGGCGGCGCGCGATGCGCGCCCTGACGGCCGGGGCGGCGGCGCTCGCCGTGGCCGCCGGCCTCACGGCGGCGGCCGCGCCCGCCGGTGCCGAAGGCGCCGCGACCGCCTCGCCCGCCCGGCACGGCGGCCACGGACACGGCGGCCACTCCGGCCGCACCGTCGACGTCCAGCTGCTCTCCTTCAACGACTTCCACGGCAACCTGGAGGCCCCGCAGGGCTCCTCCGGCACCGTCGAGGAGATCCAGCCCGACGGCAGCCGCAAGAAGGTCGAGGCGGGCGGCGTCGAGTACCTGGCCAACGCGCTGCGCACGGCGCGCAAGGGCCACCCGTACTCGGTCACCGCGGCGGCCGGTGACATGGTCGGCGGCAGCCCGCTGCTGTCCGGGCTCTTCCACGACGAGCCGACCATCGAGGCGATGAACAAGCTCGGCCTGGACGTCACCTCCGTCGGCAACCACGAGTTCGACGAGGGCCGCGCCGAGCTGACCCGCCTCCAGAAGGGCGGCTGCCACCCGACGGACGGCTGCTACGAGAAGGGCAAGCGCTTCAAGGGCGCCGACTTCCCCTACCTCGCCGCGAACGTCACCGACGAGAAGACCGGCCGCCCGATCCTCAAGCCGTACACCGTCTGGAAGCACAAGGGCGTCAAGATCGGCTTCATCGGGGTCACGCTGGAGGGCACCCCCAACGTGGTCAGCGCCAACGGCGTCAAGGGCCTGAAGTTCCACGACGAGGCCGAGACCATCGACAAGTACGCCAAGGAGCTGGACCGGCAGGGCGTGAAGTCGATCGTCGCGCTGATCCATGAGGGCGGCATGCCCGCCTCCACCGCGTACAACTACGACTGCGACAGCCCCGGGCCCGGGTCGGGGATCTCCGGGCCGATCGCCGAGATCGCCAAGAAGGTCACACCGAAGGTGGACGCGCTGGTCACCGGCCACACCCACCAGGCGTACACGTGCACGATCCCGGACCCGGCCGGGATGCCGCGCACCGTCACCTCGGCCGCGTCCTTCGGCAAGCTCTACACGGACACGACGCTCACCTACGACCGGCACACCAAGGACATCGTCCGTACGTCGGTGAAGTCGGCCACCGCGCGCAACCACGTCGTCAACCGCACCCAGCCCAAGGCCGCCGACATGACCGCGCTGATCCGGCGCTGGAACAAGCTCGCCGCGCCGGTCGCGAACAAGCCCGTCGGCTACATCTCCGCCGACATTCCGGGCCGTGGGCAGGCGACGCCCGAGACGCCGCTCGGCGACCTGATCGCCGACGCGCAGCTGGAGGCCACCAGGGCGGCGGACAAGGGCGGGGCGCAGCTCGCGCTCATGAACCCCGGCGGCATCCGCTCCGACCTGGCGCACAAGGCGTCCGGGAGCGAGGGCGACGGCGTGGTCACGTACGGCGAGGCCTTCACCGTGCAGCCCTTCACCAACATGACCAACGTGGTGAGCCTCACCGGCGCACAGCTGCTGACCGCGCTCCAGCAGCAGGTCAGCGGCCCGAACGAGGCGTCCCCGAAGATCCTTCAGATGTCGGAGGGGCTGACGTACACGCTGGACCTGACCAAGTCGGGCGCCGCCCGCGTGGTCGCGGACTCGGTACGCCTGGACGGTGCGCCGCTGGACCCGGCGAAGACCTACCGCGTCGCGATGAACGAGTTCCTGGCCGGCGGCGGTGACGGCTTCACCGCTCTGAAGGAGGGCAAGGACAAGTACGTCGGCCCGTCCGACCTGGACGCCTTCACCGCGTACCTGACCGCGCACTCCTCGGCCGCCGCGCCGCTGGCGCCGCCGAAGGCGGACCGGATCACGGTGACGAAGTAGCGGCGGGAGCCGTCGGTAGGGATTGGGCCGCGGTCCGGCGGGGAGGGTTCCGCCGGACCGCGGCCCGTAGCAGGCCGGTCAGTCCTCAGCGCTTTCCCTTGGCGCCCGCCACGAAGCCGGTGGCCAGGTTGTCGTACGGGTATGTCGTCCCGAGCAGCCAGTCCGGCCCCAATTGGTACCCCACCGTCTGATCGAAACGCTTGCGCACCGATTCCTCCCTGTCCATCACCGCTTCCGAGCACCGCTTGTCCGTGGTCGGTTCGGCCTGCGAGAACTTGATGGTCTTCGGGCCGATGCCGGCCTTGCCCCGGTAGTCGTTGCAGCCGAAGTTCCCGTGGAAGGTACCGTCCGCGTCGAGGACGACATACACCTTGCCGATGCCCGGGGCGTCTTCGTGGATCGGCCACTCCTCGTCCATGTAACTGAGCTTGGTGACATCCCATTCAGTGCCGACGAGGGGGAAAGGCCGGTTCTTGTGCAGCACGAGTTTCGACCCGTGCGAGTCGGTCAGGTTCACCCAGGAGTAATTGGTGGTGATCTTCAGCTTGCCGTCGAGGATCTGCCGAACGTCCTTTTCGTAGCCCAGCTGCCGCGCGTCACAGCTCTTTGCACCCTCCGGGCCCGGCAGGGTCTCCCGGTCCCGCACCGCCACCGTGTCGCCCTTGATATCGGCCTTCGCCCGGAACCCGTGGCAGCCGAAATTCCCGGACGCCGCACCGGCACCGTCGAACGTCACCCAGGCCGCACCCCGCGGCGCCCGCTTCAGCCCGCTGTCCCCGACGGACAGTTCCCATATGTCCCAGTGCGGACCGGCCAGCGGGAGCCGATTCTCCGCGTCGGACGAGGAACCGTCCGACGCGGGTGCCGTGCCGGCCCCGCCGCCCTCTTGGCCCTGCGTCGTACGGTCCGCGCCACAGCCGACGAGACCGGCCACGCCCACCAGCAGGGCGGCCGACGCCATGGCCGTGCGCCGCGCTCCCCTGCCACCGAATGGCGTGTGGGTCACTTGCCCTCCCCCTCCTTCTGCTCTTCTTCCGTGACGACGGCCTTTCGCGCGGAGAAGCCGCCCACCAGGGCCGGGACGTCATTTCCGGTGCTGACGCCCATCGTGTCGTGGTCCAGGCGGTATTTCGCTTGCTCACGGAAGACCTTCAACAGGCGCTTCTCCACCGCCTTGGCGCTGTCGTCGCACGTTCGGTGCGTCGTGGTGACCGGATCGGAGAACCTGATGGTCGTCGCGGCGACCTCCGCCCTCGCCTCGAAGTCGTTGCAGCCGAGGTTGCCGCGTACGGTGCCGTCGCCCGCGAAGACCACGTGGACCTCACCGATGCCCGGGGCGATCTCGGTCAGCGGCACCTGGGTGTCCTCCTCGTACAGGGATTGCACGGACCATTTGGTGCCGATGAGGGGTGCGGGGGCACCGCGTTGCAACTGGAATCCGTCCTTGCGGGGGTCGACGAGAAACCCCATGTCCGCCGAGGGGCCGCTGTCGACCCGCAGACCGCCGCGCAGCAGCGTTTTCACGTACTTCTCGAACGTGACCTGTTCGCGGCTGCACTCCCGCTGCCCGCCGTGCCCGGAAGCCGACGAGGCATCGGAAACCCGTACTTCTCCGATGCGTACCTGCCTCCCGTCGATATCGGCGTCGGCCCGGAAGCGGTGGCACCCGAGGCTGCCCGTCACGCGCCCGCGACCGTCGAATGCGAACCAGGCCGAGCCGTGCGGGGCCGCCGTCACGCCGTCGTCCAGCCGCAGCCGTTCGATGTTCCAGTGCGTGCCGGTGAAGGGGACGCGGGAGGGTGTCGGTTCCGGCGTGGTCCCGCGCGGCTGGGCGGCTCCGGTTTCCTCGCGCTCCGCGTCCTTGACCCCGGTGTGCGTCCCGCACGCCAGCAGTACGCCGGTCAGCGCCAAGGCGCCGGCCGGCCGGATGACGGACCGGCAGTACCGGCGAGTCCGCCGAAACCACCCATTCCCCAACGCCACGGCTCCCCACTCCCCCAGACTCGACAGGCCCGCTCTCACTCACCACCCTCTCAGCGCGTCGCAGCACAAGGGAAACGGCCCACCTCACGCTTTCCTTCCCGAAGGGAACAGCCGATGACACCGACCTCCGACCGCCTCTCCCGCACCTCTCGCGGACCCCGCCGCTCCCGGTCGCGCCTGGCCGCGGTCACGCTCGGCGCCGCGCTCCTGGGCGCCGGCGCGCCCACCGCGTACGCGGCACTCACCGACGATGACCGGCCCGCCGCCACGAGCGCCGCCGTCCCGTCCCGCCAGGCCGAGGGGCGCCCGTACATCGAGACGAGCCTCCTGTTCGGCACCGCCCGGCCGAACGGCGGGCCCCCGGTCACCGACAAGGAGTTCCACGCCTTCGTCGACGCGTACGTCACGCCGCGCTTTCCCGCCGGGCTGACGGTGCAGGACGGCTACGGGCAGTACCGCGACTCCCACGGCACGATCGAGCGGGAGCGCTCGTACGAGCTGATCCTGCTCTATCCGACGTCCGAGGCCGGGCCCAACGACCCGAAGATCGAGCAGATCCGCGCCGCCTACCTGAAGCGCTTCGGCCAGGAGTCCGTGGCCCGTATCGACGACCGCGCGAGGGTGGACTTCTGATGGTGGCCGAAGACCCGTCCAGCGATGTCCCCGGCCGGACGGCGACCACGCCTCAATCATGTTCACCCATAGGAGAACATGGGCTAGGGTGGCCCCACCCGGCCGGGGGCGACAGGGGGGTGCACCCGCGCGCCCGGCCGGGCCGACGATCCGCCACGACAGCAGCGAGGTTGAGGGCCATGACGACTCTGGGAATCATCGGCAGCGGGCACATCGGCGCGGCGGTCGCCCGGCTGGCGGTGGCCGCCGGCCTGCCCGTCGTCCTGGCCAACTCCCGCGGCCCGGAGACCCTTGGCCGGCTCACCGGCGAACTGGGGCCGTCGGCCACGGCGGGCACCGCCGAGGACGCCGCGCTGGCCGGTGACATCGTCGTGACCGCCGTCCCCCTGACGGCCGTGCCCAGCCTCCCCGCGTCCGCCCTGCGCGGCCGGATCGTCCTGGACACCAGCAATTACTACCCGCGGCGCGACGGCCGGATCACCCCGCTCGACACCGAGGAGCTGACCACCGGCGAACTGGTGCGGCAGCACCTGCCCGGGGCCCGCCTCGTCAAGGCGTTCAACAACATCCTGGCGCACCACATCCCCCAACTCGCCCGCCCCACCGCCGCACCGGACCGGTCCGCGCTGCCCATCGCCGGCGACGACGGCGACGCGAAGCGGTCGGCGGCGGCCCTGATCGACCGGCTCGGCTTCGACACGGTGGATGTCGGGCCGCTGGCCGAGAGCTGGCGCTTCGAGCCGGAGTCGGCCGCCTACACCCGGCTGTACGCCGCCGACCCGGACGCCCCGCGCGAGCGCCTGTCCGACGTGCCGGGCCTGCCCGTACCGGCCGAGGGCCTGCGCACGGCCCTCGCCCACGCCCAGCGCGTACGCGTCGCCCACCGCACGTACTGAGCGGCGCCGCCCGCCCGCACCCGGCCTACTCGCCCCCGCCCTTCTCCTTGTCCTCCGCGAGGGTGTGCGCGACCAGCGCGTTGGCGTGCCCGTGCCCCATCCCGTGCTCGGCCTTGAGCCAGCCGACCAGCTCCATGTGCTTGCCCAGCGGCGAAGCGCGGATGAGGTCCTTCCACTCGGCTATCGGCTTCCCGTACTTCTTCTCGATCGACGGGAAGTAACTGGCCGGACCCTTGACAACGGTTTCAGTCATGTCCGCAGTCTGGCACCCACCACTGACAACGCCTCTGCCTCCGCCGGAAAATGAGAGGTCGGGCGGCTGGTCCCCCTGCTATGTTGCGCCGATGTCGGCAATCAGGCAGGTACAGATCACCTTCGACTGCGCGGAACCCGAGCGCGTCGCCCGCTTCTGGTGCGAGGTGCTGGGGTACGTCGTACCGCCGCCACCGGAGGGGTTCGCCACATGGGACGCATACGACCGCTCGCTGCCGCCGGAGCGGCAGGGCGCGTCGTTCGCCTGCGGCGACCCCACGGGCGTGGGCCCGCGCCTGTACTTCCAGCGCGTCCCCGAAGGCAAGGTCGTCAAGAACCGGGTGCACCTCGACGTACGGGTCGGCACCGGGCTCGTGGGCGAAGAACGCCTCGCCGCGCTCGAAGCCGAGTGCGCACGACTGGTCGCGCTCGGCGCGACGCGCGTGCACGTGCTGCTGGCCGACGAGTTCAACGAGTCGTGCATCCTCATGCAGGACGTCGAGGGCAACGAGTTCTGCCTCGACTGAGCGGAACTAGCCCCTCCGGTCGAGCCTGCCCGCCTTGACGTGGGCTATGAGGCCGCGCAGCCCCTGCGGCGCGGCCCTGAGGACGGTGTCGGGGGCGTCGCTCTCCATCAGGCTGATGCCCTCACCTCCCTCTTCCGCGGCTACGTATACGCAGTTCGCCCCCTCGCCGCTGAACGACGACTTCTGCCATGTGCCCTGGTCCATCAGTCCCCTTTCACAGTTCGCGGATGACGCCGTGGATCAGATCGCGGGACTTGTCCGGCGTGAGGGCGCACCCTTCCATTCGGTCGAGCACCGACCGGTACTTCCCCAACTGGGCCTCCGCGTCCAGGAACTCCTGCCCGTGGTCCGTGTCGAGCTGGACGGTGTCGAGCTGCGGTACCGCCGCGGATACGTACACGATGGGCTGCTCGGAGCCGGGGAAGGCACCTCCTCCGAACGGGATGACCACGACGGTCACGTGGTCGTTCTCGCCCATCTCGTTCAGGTGCTTCAGCTGCTCCCGGGCGGTCTCCCGGCCTCCGAAGCCCATGCGCAGGGCCGCCTCGTGCAGCACCACCGTCACCGGCGTCGGCTGGTCACCGTGGAGTATGGCCTGCCGCTTGATCCGGTGCGAGACCCGATGTTCGATCTCATAGGCCGCCAGCTTCGGGACAACCTCGCTGAAGATGGCCCGGGCGTGAGCCGCAGTCTGGAGGAGCCCGGGCAGGTGGACGACGGACGCGACGCGCAAGGCCGTGGCGTGGTGTTCGAGTTCAGCCAGGTCGAGCATGCTGCCGGGGAGCAGCTCGCGGTACTCCTCCCACCAACCACGCGTGCGTCCGCCCGTCATGGCGGCCAGGGCACTGATGAGCCGATCGTCAACGCACGCGTAGTTGTGGGCCATGACCCGCACCCGTTCGGGTCCGACGGCGTACCTGCCCGACTCGATGTTGCTGATGCGCGATTGGTTGACGCCCAGCATCTCGGCTGCCCCGGTCGTGGACAGGCCTGCACGCTCGCGAAGTTTGCGCAGCTCAATCCCGAGTCGCCGCTGCCGCAGCGTTGGTGGAGCACTTGATGGCACCAGCATCCCTTCCTGCCCCCTGGGTCACCCACACAGAGGGACTTAGCCTTCATTCCGTCGTCGCGATGGAATATAGGCCACCTGTAGCCCTACCGTGTGTGCCACGTCACTCCTCGCATCCCCTGACGGGAGACTGCCATGGCCACCGTATCCCCGCCCCAGAACTGGGCCTACACCCTCCAACTCCCCCGCTCCCCCGGGGCACCCCGCATCGCGCGGGTGATACTGCGTGCCGCGCTTGACCACCACGGCATGGAGGAACTGACCGAGGTGGCCGAGCTGTTGACCAGTGAGCTGGTGACCAACGCGTACCAGCACACCGACGGGCCCTCCTCGGTGCGGGTGCGGCGCGTGCGGGAGGACCGGGTTCGGGTCAGTGTGTGGGATACCGATCCGGTGATTCCGGCGTCGTTCGACCGGCCTGTTGATGTGTTCGGCGGCGGGCCGGGTGCCGCCCCGGACGCGGAGGCCGGACGCGGGCTGTTGCTCGTCCGGCTCTGCGCGGCCAACTGGGGCGGGCACCCGATCGGGGCGGAGCTCTTCGGGCTGGACGGGAAGGCGCTCTGGTTCGAGCTGGTCACGGGGCGCGACGCGTTCGACGTCGCGGCGTGAGGAAGGGCGTGGGGAAGCGAGCCGCGGGCGCCCGGCGGGTCAGCGGAAGTCGGCGGCGTGGTCCTCGGCCCACTGCTCGAACGTGCGGGCCGGGCGGCCGGTGATCTGCTCGACGGTGTCCGTGACCGGGGCCGTCGTGCCGACGGCGGTGGCGAAGAGGCGGAAGAGCTGGAGCAGGGTCTCCTTCGGGATCCCCGGTGTCGCGCGCTCCTCGGCGGCCTGCTCCTCGGAGATCGTCTCCACCCGCGTCGGGCGGCCGACGACCCGGCCGATGATGGCGACCTGCTCCTCCCGGGTGAGGGACGCCGGTCCGGTGACGACGTACGCCCGGCCCGCGTGCGCGCCCGTGGTGTCCAGGAGGGCCGCGGCGGCGACCGCGGCGAGGTCGTCCTCGTGCACGGGCGAGGTGGCGGCCCCGGGGTGCGGGTCGCGGACCACGCCGCCCTCCCGGATCTCCGCGGCCCACTGGAGCGCGTTGGCGGCGTACGCGCCGCCGCGTACGAAGGTCCACTCCAGGCCGGAGGCGCGTACCGCGTCCTCCACCGCGCCGTGCATCCGGGCGAGGAAGTTGTCGTCGTCCTGCGGGCCGTCGGTGACGGCGATGGAGGAGTTGAGGACGATACGGCGCACCCCGGCCTTCACCGCCGCGTCCACGACGGCGCGGGCCGCGTCGCCGCCGCCCGCCGCCAGGTTGAGGAAGAGCGCGTCGGCACCGTTCAGGGCCGGTTCGAGCGAGGACGGGTCGGTCAGGTCGGCCCGTACCGTCTCGGCCGCGGCCGGCAGTCCGGCCCGCTCGGGGTCGCGGGTCAGCGCGCGTACGGCGGCGCCCTCCGCGAGCAGGTGGCCGACCAGACTGCGGCCGATGTTGCCGGTGGCGCCGGTTACTACGATCATCGCGAGGCCCTCCAAAGGGTGCGGCGAGGCTGTTGCTTCCGGTCAACGCCGGGACGCGCGGGGAATTCCCGGCCGGACGGTTCCGGACAAGCGGGCGGTACAAGCCCGCGCATACCTCACTTACCGCCAGTAGGACTTGCGTTCGAGGGTTGTACGCATGGTGGGATGTCCTGATGCGCATCCCCACACGCATACCCTCACCCTCCTCGGACCCTCCCCCCACACCGGACACCTCGGAAGCAAGAACAGCGGCGCAGACGGCAGCAGCGGACCGGCGATCCCCCTCCGCGGCCGCGCGTGACGAACAGGGCAGCACGGGCGATATGGGCAGTACAGCCGGTACGGGCGACGGCGGCGGAACGCACCGGGACGGCGGCCGGGCCCCCGGCCCGGACACGGGCGACACCGCGAAGTTCGAGAAGATCAATCCGTACGCGGACCTGGCCGCGCTGGCCGACCCCGAGCCGGACCCGGGCGCGGAGCCCGCGAGCGGCCCGGCGCGGCTGACCCGGCGTACGTACCTCAACGAGCGCGACGACAGCGACGACCCGCTGGGCCTGGGCCTGCGCTCGGAAGAGGACGACCCGCAGGCCTGGACGCCGCCGAACCACCGCCGCCGCAAGCGCGGCATCGGCCGCTTCGCCGCGGTGCCGAAGACGGCGAAACTGCTGGTCGCGGTCCTGGTGTGCGCGGCGTTCCTGGCCCTGTCCGACCGGTTCGCCGTGCTGTACGCGCAGCACGCGGCCGCGGAGAAGATGAAGGACTCGCTGCATCTGAACGCCGCTCCGGAAGTGGACATCAAGGGGTTCCCGTTCCTGACGCAGGTCGTCGGCAAGCGGCTGGACCAGGTGGACGTCACCATTCCGGACCTCGCGGCCGACCGGGTGTCGCTGGCCAAGGTCGAGGCGACCGCGAAGGACGTACGGATCGTCGGCGACCTGCCCACCTCCCTCACGGGCGCCACGGTCGGCAGCATGCAGGGCACCGTGCTGCTGTCGTTCGACGACATGAACCGGGAACTGGGCGCTTCGCAGGTCAAGTTCAGTGAGCTGGGGCCGAACTCCGTGCGCGCGGTCGGGCAGCTGCCGATCGCCGGGCACGAGCTGCGCGTCCAGGCGGAGGCGCACATCCGGCAGGCCGGCGACCGCGGGATCAGCACGGACATCAGCAAGATGCGGCTGGACATCGCGGACGTGGCCGTCTACCGGCCGGGCACCGGCAAGGAGGAGGGCCTGCGGCTGACCCGCAAGGCCGCGGCCGAGGTGGCCCGGCAGGCCGCCAAGGTGAAGGCCATGCTGGGCGTGCCCGCCATCGCGGAGCGCCTCGGGATTCCGCGGCAGGCCATCGACGAAGCGCTGCGGAACGAGAAGAAGCTGCACGAACTGACCGGCGCGCCGCGCTTCATCGAGCAGCTGATGCAGGTCAACCTCGTCGACGTGGTGGTCGACCACCCGTGGCTGCTCCAGAAGGTCGGCATCGACCCGAAGATCCTGGGCGCGCTGTCCGGCCTGACCAAGCCACAGCTCGCCGACCGGCTGTCGCTCTCCTTCCGGCTGCCCAAGACGCCCGGTGACGTGCGGCTGCGGGACATCTCGGTGGAACGGGACGGGATCCGGGTGAAGTTCTCCGGCGCGGGGCTGCCGATCGGGAGCGCGGCCAAGGCCAAGGGGAAGTAGGCCCCGCCGGGGTCGCGCCAGCGGCCCCGGCGACGGCCCCATGTCCCTCCGGCAGGCCCGGCGGCTCAGCCCTCCGGCCGGCCACGCCGCCCCCTACCCCACCGGCAGGTCCGGCGGCGGCGTGGCCGCCCCGGGCAGGGTGAGCAGGGCCTCCGTGCCGCCGCCCGCCGCCGCCCGCAGCTCCACCGTGCCGCCCGCCTGGTACGCCGTACGCGCCACGATCGACAGGCCGAGCCCGCTGCCCGGCAGGCTGCGGGCCGACGGGGAGCGCCAGAACCGTTCGAAGACGTGCGGCAGTTCCTCCTCGGGGATGCCGGGGCCGTGGTCGCGGACCCGCAGCTCGCCCTTGTGCAGGCCGACCTCGACGGCGCCGCCCTCCGGGCTGAACTTGACCGCGTTGTCGAGCAGGTTGACCACCGCCCGCTCCAGCGCGGCCGGCTCGGCCCGTACGTACCAGGGGTCCAGCTCGGCGGTGATGTCCAGCGTCGGGCCGCGCAGCCGGGCGCGGCGCAGGGCCGAGTCCACGATGTCGTGCAGCGCGACGACCGGTACGGCGGCCGCGCCGCCCGGGCCGGTCTCCGGCGTACGGGAGAGTTCCTGGAGGTCGCCGATGAGCGCGGCCAGCTCCCCCATCTGCGCCTTCACCGAGGACAGCAGCGCCTCCTTGTCCCCGGGGGGCAGCTGCCGCCCGGACTGCTCGCTGCGCACCAGCAGGTCGATGTTGGTACGCAGCGAGGTCAGCGGCGTCCGCAGCTCGTGTCCGGCGTCCGCGATCAGCTGCTGCTGGAGGTCGCGGGAGGAGGCCAGCGCGGCGGTCATGGAGTTGAAGGAGCGCGAGAGCCGGGCGATCTCGTCCTCGCCCTCGACGGGGATGCGGATCGTCAAGTCCTCCGTACGGGCGACGTGTTCCACGGCTTCGGTGAGCCGGTCCACGGGTTTGAGACCGGCCCGGGCCACCCACAGGCCCGCGCTGGCGGCGCCGAGCACACCGATGCCGGTGACGATCAGGAGGATGAGGGCGAGCTGGTTGAGGGGCTGGGTGACCGGGTCCATGGGGGTCGCGATGGAGACGGCGACCTGGTGGCCGGACGCGTCGATCAGCGGGCCGCGGTACGGACGGGTGATCACCCTCATCTCCGTCCCGTCGGCGGCCCGGGTGGTGTGCAGCGCCTCACCGGACCGGCCCTGCGCCACATCCACGTCGGACGCCTCCGCGGGGATGCGGGTCTTCTCCCACCAGGTGCAGACGCTGCCGTCGGACATCACGATCTGCACCGTGTACGGCGTGGGCAGCCGCAGCTGGACGTTGCCCGGCACCGGGCTGTTGCACCTGCCCGCCAGGTCCTGCACGTACTCGGCGGCCACCCCCTGGCGCTTGAGGGTCTCGTCGACCTGTTCCGTCAGCCGGTCCCGGGTCACCACCCAGCACGCGGCGGCCGACGCGGCCACGGCGATCGCGACGGCGACCGCCGTGAGCATGGCCAGCCGGGAGCGCAGCGGGAGCTGCCGGTAGCGGTGCGCGACGCGCTCCTTGAGGCCGGGTCCCCTCCCGGCGGCGGGAGCCGGTGCGGAGCCCGCCGGTTCCCGTCTCATTCGGCGCCGCCCTCGGTCCGCAGCACGTATCCCACCCCGCGCACCGTGTGCACCAGCCGCGGCTCGCCGCCCGCCTCCGTTTTGCGGCGCAGGTACATCACGTACACGTCCAGGGAGTTGGAGGTCGGCTCGAAGTCGAAGCCCCAGACCGCCTTGAGGATCTGCTCGCGGGTGAGCACCTGGCGCGGGTGTGCGAGGAACATCTCCAGCAGCGTGAATTCCGTACGGGTCAGCTCGACCTGCCGGCCTCCGCGGGTCACCTCCCGTGTGGCCAGGTCCATCCGCAGGTCGGCGAAGGTCAGCGCGTCGCCCTCCGCGGGCTGCGCGCCGGCCGCGGCCGCGTAGGAGCTGCGGCGCAGCAGGGCGCGGATACGGGCGAGGAGTTCGTCCAGCTCGAACGGTTTGACGAGGTAGTCGTCGGCGCCGGCGTCCAGCCCGGTCACCCGGTCGCCCACCGTGTCGCGGGCGGTCAGCATCAGAATCGGTACGGTCACGCCGCTCGCCCGCAGCCGCCGGGCGGCCGTCAGCCCGTCCATCCGGGGCATCAGCACATCGAGGACGATCAGTTCGGGGTCGTACGAGGCGACCTTCTCGACCGCGTCGAGGCCGTCGACGGCCTGCTCGGTCCCGTACCCCTCGAAGGCGAGGGAGCGTTGCAGCGCCTCGCGGACGGCCGGCTCGTCGTCGACGATCAGGATGCGGGCGGGCTGATCACCGTGCTCGGCGGGGCTCATGGCTGTGACTACCTCGGATGTCGATGTGGGCGGCTGACCGGGGGTTCCGCGGTCCTGCCTGTCAGCCTCGCACGTCGGCGGCCGGGGCACGCCACTCGGCACGGTGTCCAGGGCGCGCGGGGGCGCCGGCACCGCGCGGCCGGGGCACGGGGGCGTGGCGCTCACCTCCGGGCGGCGGCTGCCCGGGGCGGCCGGGCCGGGTTCGCGGCGGCGGGCCGCTTGGGGCGGGTACGCGCCGCGACCTCGGCCGGACGCCGCGTACGGGCTCCCGCCACCCGCGCCTCGGCCTCCGCCAGGTCGAGGGCCAGGTCCAGGTCGGCGGGTCCGGTGCGGGCGTCCGCGCCGTGGTCGACGGTCCACACGCCCGCGCTGCGGCGTTCCTCGCCGGCGCTCCAGGCGATGGCGGCCGCGAGGACGCGGCGGGCACGGTGGACCGGGACGGTGATCTTGCTGGCCATGGGGGCCTCCTGGTACGTGAGGTTCGGGGAGCGGTGCGGGAGAAGGAGGCAGGAGGGCGGGCGGAGCGGAAACGTTTCAGGGGTGGTGGTGCCGGGGCTTCGGGGTGCTGAAGGCTTCAGGATGCGGAGGTTTTCGGGTTACCGAGGGCTTCGGGTGCGGAGGTGGCGCCGGGTCGGCCTCCGATGTGGCCGTGGGCGGGCGGGTCACCGCACCCCTCGGACGTGGCCGTACGCGGGCCGGTCACCGCACCGCCTCAGCTGTCGCTGCCGCCCCCCGCCCGCAGCTTCGCCAGATCCGCCTTGACCGTGTTGATCGGGATGGCGAAGCCCAGGCCGACGCTCCCCGCCGAGCTGCTGCCCTGTGCGGAACTCGGCGAGTACATCGCGGAGTTGATGCCGATGATCTGGCCCTTCATGTCGATCAGCGCGCCGCCGGAGTTGCCGGGGTTGAGCGCCGCGTCGGTCTGGATGGCCTTGTACGTGGTCTTGGACGAACCGGTGTCGCCGTTGTACTGGTTGCCGCCGAACTCGAACGGCCACCGGGGCCCGCCCTGCTCCTGCTGCTGCTGTCCCTCGTCCTTGGGGACCGTCACATCACGCTTGAGGGCGGAGACGATGCCGCTGGTGACCGAGCCGGTGAGGCCCTCGGGCGAGCCGATCGCGACGACCTCGTCGCCCACCGCCAGGTTGTCGGAGTTGCCCAGCGAGGCGGTGGTGAGGTTCTTGGCGCCCCTGACCTTGAGCAGCGCCAGGTCCTTGTCCGGGTCGGTGCCCACCACGTCGGCCTGCTTCTTGCTGCCGTCGCTGAAGGTGATCTCGACCGTGGACGCGCCGGCCACCACGTGGTTGTTGGTGATGATCTCGCCGTCCGGGGTGATCACCACGCCGGAGCCGGTGGACTGGCCGCTGGACGTGCGCGCCTTGATCTCGACTATGGCGGGGCTGACCGCCTTGGCGACCGCCGAGACGCCGCCGCTCTTGGACGAGCCCGCGTTGACCGCCGGGGTGGTCGTGCTCGCCTGCGGCCGGTCCGTGGCATTGCCGATGAGTGCGGCGCTGCCGCCGCCGATCAGGCCGGAGGCCAGCGCCACGGCCGCGATCAGCGCGACCGGGCGGCGGGCCCGGCGGCGCGGCGCGGGCGCGTCCGTACCGGTGGCGTCGGGGCCTTCCGGGCCACCGGGGCCGCCGAAGCCGGCCGGCTGCCCGGCGCCGTACGGCGGGTGGGGCGGGGGCGGCGGATAGCCCGCGCCGCCCGTCCCGCCGCTCGTCCCGCCCTGCGCCTGCGGCTCATGGGCGTAACTCTGGTACTGAGGTGCTTCGTCGCCGCTTCGGCGGTACGTCTCGGTCATGTACCCGACTTTGCGAGCCGACCATGAGAACCGTCTGAGAACGCCCTGAGAGGCCCGACAGAAGTAGGTATGCCCGGTGTAAGGAAGATCGGCCGGGCGGGGTTTTCCGGCCCTGGCGGGGGGTGACCGGCCGGGTCAGCCGCGGGGCGACTGGTCGACGCTCGGCACCTGGCCGCCGGCCGCCGGGCCGCAGCCGCACGAGCCCCGGACGACCAGCCGCGCCGGGAACTGCCGCAGCCGCTCGCGCCGCGAGCCGACCACCCGCAGGCCGTCGTCCAGCACCAGGTCCACCGCGGCCCGCGCCATCGCCACCCGGTCCGAGGCGACCGTGGTCAGCGGCGGGTCGGTCAGCGCGGCTTCCTTGACGTCGTCGAACCCGGCCACGGCCAGTTCGCCCGGTACGTCGATGCGCAGCTCGCGGGCGGCCCGCAGGACGCCGATCGCCTGATCGTCGGTGGCGCACATGATGGCCGGCGGCCGGTCCGGGCCGGCGAGCAGCCCGAGGGCGACCCGGTAGGCGTCGTAACGGTTGTACGGCGCCTGGAAGTACCGGCCTTCGAGCGACTTCCCGGACTCCTCCATCGCCCGGCGCCAGCCCTCCAGGTGGTCGGTGACCGGGTCGCCGGACTTCGGCGTCTCTTCCGTGCCGCCGAGGAAGGCGACGTACGGATGGCCGTGCTCCAGCAGGTGCCGGGTCGCCAGCTGCGCGCCGCCGATGTCGTCCGTCATCACCGCCACGTCGTCGATCGCGTCGGGGCGCCGGTGCAGCAGCACCACCCGGGCGTCCCAGGCGTCGATCTCGGCGGCGGCGTGCTCGCTGGGCCCCTGGCTGATCAGGATCAGACCGGCCACCCGCATGCCCAAGAAAGCGCGCAAATAGTGCACTTCGCGCTCGTCCAGGTAGTCGGCGTTGCCGACCAGGACCATCTTTCCGCGCTCGGCGGCGGCCTGCTCGACGGCGTGCGCCATCTCCGCGAAGAACGGCTGCCGGGTGTCCGGCACGATCAGACCTATGAGGTCCGTGCGCCGGGACGCCATCGCCTGGGCCACCCGGTCCGGGCGGTACCCCAGTTCCTTGATCGCGGCGAGCACCCGCTCGCGCGTGGCCGGGGCGACCGGCCTCGGTCCGTTGTTGATGACGTAACTCACCACGGCGGTCGAGGTACCCGCCAGTTTTGCCACATCATCCCGCGTCACCTTGGCCACGCGCGGCAGTCTACGCGGGTGGTTCTACCGCTCGGCAGGCCGAGCGGCGGCGGCTTCCCTCCCGGCACCGGCGCGCGAGGGCGTGCCGCGGCGCGCGCCCGCGCCCGCGCCGTCCTCCGAGCCGTCGCCGTTCGCCGCGGACCGGCCGCCGCGCTTGTCCTTCGGCTCCCGGTCCTCCGCCGCGCGCTCGGGCTTCTCCGGGGTCACGAAGCGGTAGCCGACGTTGCGCACGGTGCCGATCAGCGACTCGTGCTCCGGGCCCAGCTTCGCGCGCAGCCGCCGTACGTGCACGTCGACGGTCCGCGTACCGCCGAAGTAGTCGTAGCCCCAGACCTCTTGCAGCAGCTGGGCGCGGGTGAAGACCCGGCCCGGGTGCTGCGCCAGGTACTTCAGCAGCTCGAACTCCTTGAAGGTCAGGTCCAGGACCCGGCCCTTGAGCTTGGCGCTGTAGGTCGCCTCGTCCACCGACAGGTCGCCGTTGCGGATCTCCATCGGGCAGTCGTCGGCGGTGATCTGCTGGCGGCCCATCGCCAGCCGCAGCCGGGCCTCGACCTCGGCGGGGCCCGCGGTGTCCAGCAGGACGTCGTCGATGCCCCAGTCGGCGGTGACGGCGGCCAGCCCGCCCTCGGTCACCACCAGCACCAGGGGACAGCCGGGGCCGGTGGAGCGCAGCAGCTGGCACAGCGACCGTACGTGCGGCAGGTCACGCCGCCCGTCGATCAGTATGACGTCGGCACCGGGGGTGTCCACCAGGGCCGGCCCCTCGGCGGGGGCGACCCGCACGCTGTGGAGCAGCAGGCCGAGCGCGGGCAGCACCTCCGTCGAGGGCTGGAGGGCGTTGGTCAGGAGCAGCAACGAGCTCATCGCCGACCACCCGCCCGGGTCCCGGCCGGCCGTTTACTGCCCTTCGTGTCCTGCACGCTTCGCTCGCCCATTACGTCTGGTTCCTCCTCGGTCCCTGCGAACGGGGCCCCTCCCATGACGTTCTTCCCGGCATGGGGGCGTCTGCGGCACTGCTTCCTACGGGCGGGCTCCGCTGCCACCCGAAGGGCCCTCGGAGCGCCGGTGCTCATCGGCGCGTGAACGCGTTTCAAAGCACAAAAGGACCCGGGGGCAACGCTGCCCGGATCCTTCTTGCCCAGCAGAATAGCCCACATGACTTCCGGACCCGAGGCCGATTTTGCGCGATCTTGTGTTCCGTCGATCACTTCGAGTGGCCGGCGCACGTCGTTGTTGACGGAGGACGGGGTCCGGATCGAGGCCGTCTACACGCCTCCGCGCGCCCCCGCGGGCGCCCCCGCGGACGGCCTCGCCGTGGTCCTCGCGCACGGTTTCACCGGGGCGCTGGAGCGGCCCGCGCTGCGCCGCGCGGCCGAGGTCTTCGCCCAGGATGCGGCCGTGATCACGTTTTCCTTCCGGGGGCACGGGCGGTCCGGCGGGCGGTCCACGGTCGGCGACCGCGAGGTGCTGGACCTGGCCGCGGCGGTCGGCTGGGCGCGGGCCCTGGGCCACCGCCGGGTCGCGACCGTGGGGTTCTCCATGGGCGGCTCGGTCGTCCTGCGGCACGCCGCGCTGTTCGGAGGGGCGCGCGGGGGGCGCACAGATGCGCGGACCGACATGGTGGTGTCGGTGAGTGCTCCCGCGCGGTGGTTCTACCGGGGTACGGCGTCGATGCGCAGGCTGCACTGGGTGGTGACCCGGCCCACCGGACGCCTGGTGTCGCGCCTGGGGCTGCGGACCCGCGTCCACCCGGAGGACTGGGACCCCGTACCGCTCTCCCCCGTCGCCGCCGTCCCGCGCATCGCCCCCACCCCCCTGCTGATCGTGCACGGCGACCGGGACCCGTACTTCCCGCTGGACCATCCGAGGATGCTCGCCGCTGCCGCCGACCCGGACACCGCGGAGCTGTGGCTGGTGCGCGGCTTCGGCCACGCGGAGAACGCGGCGCCCGAGGAACTGCTCGGCCGCATCGCGGCGTGGACGGCGGCGCGGGCCGCGGAGCGGACGGCGGAGCGGTCAGGATGAACGCGACGGCGGCCCGTACCGGGTGGTACGGGCCGCCGTCGGGTCGCTGCCGGTGACCGGCCGCCGATGATTCGGCCTCCGGTGCCCGGCCCCCGGTTATCCCGCCTCTGCCACCGGCTCCGCGAACTGCGCCGCGTACAGCCGCGCATAGGCCCCGTCCGCCGCCAGCAGCTCGTCGTGGGTGCCCTGCTCCACGATCGCGCCGGACTCCATGACCAGGATCAGGTCCGCGTCGCGGATCGTGGAGAGCCGGTGCGCGATCACGAAGCTGGTGCGGCCGGTGCGCAGCTGCGCCATGGCGTGCTGGATGAGGACCTCGGTACGGGTGTCGACCGAGCTGGTGGCCTCGTCCAGGACCAGGATCGCCGGCTCGGCGAGGAAGGCGCGGGCGATGGTGATCAGCTGCTTCTCGCCCACCGAGACATTGGCGCCCTCGTCGTCGATGACGGTGTCGTAGCCGTCCGGGAGGGTGCGGACGAAGCGGTCCACGTGGGTGGCCTTCGCCGCCTCGATGATCTTGTCCATCGAGGTTCCCTCGGGCGCGCCGTAGGCGATGTTCTCGGCGATGGTGCCGCCGAAGAGCCAGGTGTCCTGGAGGACCATGCCGATGTTGGAGCGCAGCTCCTCGCGGCTCATCGCCTGGATGTCCACGCCGTCCAGGGTGATCCGGCCGCCGCGCACCTCGTAGAACCGCATCAGCAGGTTGACCAGCGTGGTCTTGCCCGCGCCGGTCGGGCCGACGATCGCGACGGTCTGGCCCGGGTGGACGGCCAGCGACAGGTCGTCGATCAGCGGCTTGTCGTCCTCGTAGCGGAAGGAGACGTCCTCGAAGACGACATGGCCGCTGAGGTGCTCGGGGCGCTCGGGCGCGGCCGCGTCCGGCTCCTGCTCGGCGGCGTCCAGCAGCTCGAAGACCCGCTCCGCCGAGGCGACGCCGGACTGCACCAGGTTGGCCATCGAGGCGACCTGGGTGAGCGGCTGGCTGAACTGCCGGGAGTACTGGATGAACGCCTGGACGTCCCCGATGGACAGCGCGCCGGAGGCGACGCGCAGGCCGCCGACCACCGCCACCAGGACGTAGTTCAGGTTCCCGATGAACATCATCGCGGGCTGGATGATCCCGGAGATGAACTGGGCCTTGAACCCCGCCTCGTACAGCGCGTCGTTCTGCTCGCGGAACAGCGCGGCGGACTCCTTCTGGCGGCCGAAGACCTTGACCAGGGAGTGGCCGGTGTACATCTCCTCGATGTGCGCGTTGAGCTTGCCGGTGGTCTTCCACTGCTGGACGAACTGGGGCTGCGCCCGCTTGCCGACCTTGGTGGCGACGACGACCGAGACCGGCACGGTGACCAGCGCGACCAGGGCCAGCAGCGGCGAGATCCAGAACATCATCGCCAGCACGCCGACGATGGTCAGCAGCGAGGTGAGGATCTGGCTGAGGGTCTGCTGGAGCGTCTGCTGGATGTTGTCGATGTCGTTGGTGGCGCGGGAGAGCACCTCGCCGCGCGGCTGCTTGTCGAAGTAGCGCAGCGGCAGCCGCGCCAGCTTCTCCTCGACCTGCTCGCGCAGCCGGAAGACGGTGCGCTGGACGACGAAGGTGGCGATCCGGGCCTGCACGAAGCCGAAGGCCGAGGCGCCCACGTAGATCAGGAAGACCCACATCAGGACGGTGCCGACGGCGCCGAAGTCGATGCCCTGGCCGGGCACGACCGGCATCGTGCCGAGCATGTCGGCCAGCCCGTCGTCGCCCTGGTCGCGCAGGTGGGCGACGGCCTGGTCCTTGGTGATGCCGGCCGGCAGCTGCCGCCCGACGATGCCCGCCACGATCAGGTCGGTGGCGTGGCCGAGGACCTTGGGGCCCAGTACGGACAGCGCGACGCCCAGCAGGCCCAGCACCACCGCCACCCACATGACGGCGCGCTCGGGCCGCATCTGCCGCAGCAGCCGCAGGCCGGAGCCGCGGAAGTCCATGACCTTCTCGGTGGGCTGGCCGCCCATCATGCGCGCGGGTCCGGCGGCCGGCGCGGGCCCGCGCCGCTGTGGCGCCTCCTGGCTGGTCACGCGGCCTCCTGCTCGGTGAGCTGGGAGAGGACGATCTCCCGGTACGTCTCGTTGTCCGCCATCAGCGCGGTGTGCGTGCCGGTGCCGACCACCCGGCCCTCGTCCAGGACGACGATGCGGTCGGCGCCGCGGATCGTGGACACCCGCTGGGCGACGATCACGACGGTGGCGCGGTCCGTCTCGCGGGCCAGCGCGGCCCGCAGCGCGGCGTCGGTCGCGTAGTCCAGGGCCGAGAAGGAGTCGTCGAACAGGTAGATCTCCGGCTTGCGCACCAGCGCCCGCGCTATGGCCAGGCGCTGCCGCTGCCCGCCGGAGACGTTGCCGCCGCCCTGGGCTATCGGCGCGTCCAGGCCGCCTTCCATCCGCTCGACGAAGTCGCGGGCCTGCGCGGTCTCCAGCGCGTGCCACAGCTCCTCGTCGGTGGCGTCCGGGTTGCCGTAGCGCAGGTTCGTGGCGACGGTCCCGGAGAAGAGGTACGGCTTCTGGGGGACGAGGCCGATGACGGAGGCCAGCGTCTCGGGCGCGAGGGTGCGCACGTCCACGCCGTCCACCAGCACCTGGCCGCCCGTCGCGTCGAACAGCCGGGGCACCAGTCCCAGCAGGGTGGACTTGCCGCTGCCGGTGGAGCCGATGACGGCGGTGGTCTCACCCGGGCGGGCGAGCAGCGAGACGTCCTTGAGGACCGGCTCCTCGGCGCCCGGGAAGCGGAACTCCACGCCGCGCAGTTCCAGTTCGCCGTGCCGCCGCAGCTCGGTGACCGGGGCCTTCGGCGGACTGACGCTGGTGTCGGTGGCCAGCACCTCCTGGATGCGCTCGGCGCAGACCTCGGCGCGCGGCAGCATCATCACCATGAACGTCGCCATCATGATCGACATGAAGATGTACATCAGATAGCTGAGGAAGGCGGTCAGCGCGCCGATCTGCATGCCGCCGCTGTCGATGCGGTGCCCGCCGAACCAGACCACGGCCACGCTGGAGACGTTCACGATCAGCATGACCAGCGGGAACATCAGCGACATCAGCCGGCCGGCGCGCAGCGAGACGTCGTACAGGTCGTGGTTGGCGCCCTTGAAGCGCTCGCGCTCGTAGCCGTCGCGCACGAACGCCCGGATGACCCGTATGCCGGTGATCTGCTCGCGCAGCACCCGGTTGACGGTGTCGATGCGCTCCTGGACACCGCGGAACAGCGGGCGCATCCGGCGCACGATCAGCGACACCAGGACCGCCAGCACCGGCACGATGACCAGGATGAGGCCGGACAGCGGCACGTCCTGGTTGAGCGCCATCACCACACCGCCGACGCACATGATGGGCGCCGCGACCATCATCGTGAACGTCATCAGGACCAGCATCTGGACCTGCTGTACGTCGTTGGTGGTACGGGTGATCAGGGACGGCGCGCCGAACCGGCCCACCTCACGGGCGGAGAAGGACTGCACCCGGTCGAAGACCGCGGCCCGGATGTCCCGGCCCAGCGCCATGGCCGTACGGGCGCCGAAGTACACCGCGCCGATGGAGCAGCAGATCTGGAGCAGCGTCACACCGATCATGACGCCGCCGAGACCGAGGATGTAGCCCATGTCGCCCTTGATGACGCCGTCGTCGATGATGTCGGCGTTCAGGGTGGGCAGGTAGAGGGTGGCCAGCGTCTGGATGAGCTGGAGCAGCACGATCAGGGATATGGGGCGCATATGGGGTCGCAGATGCGCCCGCGCCAATCGGACCAACACCATTCGAGCCTAAGCGAGCGATGACCACCGGCAATCGGATTTTCCGGCGCCACCCGAACGGGCCGGCAGGCTTTACCAGAACTTGTCCGGACACCCGCCGTGGCCAACCGGAACGGGTCCCGTCGCCGCGTACGCCATCATGGAGGCACCCTGAACGACGCAACGACGTGACGACGAACGACGACGAAGAGGCCGCCGTGACAACAACTGGCACCGTGCGCTACTGGGCCGCGGCGAAGGCCGCCGCCGGCACCGCCGAGGAGCCGTACGCGGCGGCGACGCTCGCCGAGGCGCTGGCCGCGGCGCGCGAGCGGCACGCCGCGAACCCGGAGTTCGCCCGCGTCCTGCTGCGCTGTTCGTTCCTGGTGGACGGGGACCCGGTCGGCAGCCGCGATCACGCGGCCGTCCGGCTGGCCGAGGGCGGCACCGTCGAGGTCCTGCCGCCGTTCGCGGGAGGATGAGCGAGAGCATGAGCGAGAACCAGTCGCCGAACCCGTACGGGCCCTACGGCCCGTACGAGCCGCAGGACCAGCAGCAGGACCGGCGGCCGCAGCAGCCCGCGCCCGACCCGCAGGCTCCGTACGGCACGCCCGGGACGTACGAGAACGGCGGTGCGTACGGGCAGCAGGCACCGCAGTCGTACGGCGGTCACGACGGCCCGTACGGCCAGGCGCCGCAGCAGCCGTACGGGCAGCAGGCCTACGGGCAGCAGCCCCAGCAGTCGTACGGGCAGCAGCCCCAGCAGCCGCAGCAGACGTACGGCCGGCAGGCATACGGAACCCCGCCGTACGGACACCAGCAGCACCAGCAGCATCCCCCGCAGCAGGCTTACGACGCGTACGGGCAGCCGCAGCAGACGGCCTGGCCCGCGGCGGCCGGGCAACAGCAGCAGACCGGCCAGTACGGACAGCCGGGCCACAGCGGGCAGTCCGGCCAGTACGCCACCGGCCACGACGGCCGGGCGGGTTACGGCCAGGGCCCGGCGCAGGGCGCTGCGTACGGACAGCAGGCCTCCACCACGGGCGGCGGCCACGAGGACCCGCAGACCCAGATCTGGACGGCGCCGACCTGGGACACCAGCGCGCAGCTGCCCGTCCTCGGCGGACCGGACGCGGGCCCCGACCCGTCGGCCGCCGAGACCTCGTACCTCCCGAAGCAGAGCCCCGCGCCGACCGCCGTGCGGAGCCCGCAGCCGCAGACCCAGACCCCGCCGCAGACCGGCGCACAGCCGCGGCACCGGGGCGCGGCGGAGCCCGAGCGGCCGTCGGACGGGCCCGCGCCCGACCTCTCGCGGCTCGCGCCCAACCAGCGGGCCCGCGCCGAGGGCCGGTCCCCGATCATTCCGCCCGGTCTGCGGCCCGCGGCCGTCACCGCCGCGCTGGCCGTGCTCCTGGCGCTCGCCGCGCCGCTGCCCCGGGTGGCCCTGATGGTGCCGGTGGTGCTCCTCCAGGCCGTCACCGCGGCCGGCTGGTTCCGGCTCAACGGCATGTGGCCGGCCCGGCAGGGCATCGCGCTCGCCTTCCTGGCGGGCGTGACCACCGACATCGCGCTGCTGGCCACGGAGCGCGAGCAGGCGCCCGTGGTCGCCATCGGCACACTCGGCGTCTGGTGCCTGTTCGTGCTGATCCTCCAGCTGCGCAACCGCAGCAGCGCCGACGAGCGGATGTACGCGCTGACCGCGGGCCTCACCTCGACCGCGCTGACGGTGCTGGCCGCCGGGCAGCTGGCCGCCGCGGCGAACGCGGTGACGGTGGGCTGCGTCGCGGTGGCCGTGGCCACCCTCGCCCGCGCGCTGCCGCTGCCCCCGGTCCCGTCGCTCGCCGTCGCGCTGCTCGGCGGCGCGGGCGCGGGCATCGCGGCCGGCCAGCTCACCGGCCTGGGCGCGGCCGGCGCCCTGCTCGGCCTGGTCGCCGGCGGCTGCGCCCTGATCGGTCTCCGCGTGGCCAGCTACGACTACCCGTCCCGCTTCGTCCACCTCACCGCGGGCGTGGCCCTGCCGCTGACCCTGGCGGCGCCGGCGGTGTACGTCCTGGGGCGGGCGCTGGCCTGACACCTCGGTTCACAGGCGGGTCCGGTGTTGCGCCGGGCCCGCCTTTCCGTTGCCGGGACCGGTGCCCCGGACCGCGGAAATCCGCCTGCCCCCACCGGCCGGTTAGGCTCACGGGACAGACCGGGGGTCTGACCCGGTACACAACCGGGCCGAAATCGGCCCCACGCCTGGGGGTAGTGGTTCGATGCGCGCACTACGAGTGCTGTTGGTGATCGTCGTGATACTCGGCGGCCTGTTCGTGGCCGCCGACCGCGTGGCCGTGAACATCGCCGAGGACAAGGCCGCGGACAAGATCCGCGGCAGCCAGGGGCTGGACCGTACGCCGGAGGTCTCGATCACCGGCTTCCCGTTCCTGACGCAGGTCGCGAACCGCAGCCTGGACGAGGTGGACGCCACCATCGACGGGCTGAACGCCACCGCCGAGGGGCACACGCTGCGCATCCAGCAGCTCTCGGCGAAGTTCCACGACGTCAAGCTGACCAGCGATTACACCTCGATCGAGAGCGCCGCGAGCGCGTCCGGCGAGGCCCGCATCTCGTACGCGGACCTGACCACCGCGTCCGGCAAGAACGTCAAGGTGAGCTACGGCGGCGAGAAGAACGGCAAGAGCCAGGTGAAGATCTCGCCGAACCTGCCGAACCTGCCGATGCTGAACTCGCTGGAGGTCACCGGCACGGTCAGCGTCGTGAACGGCGACACCGTACGGCTGCGCGCCGACTCGCTGCCGGCCCTGTGCTCGCAGCTGTCCGCCTGCCGCGACCAGGTCCGCGCGCAGACCGACCACGAGTGGAAGCTGAACCGGCTGCCCGGCGGCCTGAAGCTGGACAAGGTCGTCTCGACGCGGGACGGCATCTCGATCTCGGCCAGCGGCACGAACGTCAAGATCCAGGGCTGAGCGCCGGTGCCGTGCCCCCGGCCGGGGCTCCCCCCACCCCCGGCCGGGCCGGTAACGGCACGGAACGCCGCGAATCACCCATCCGTCCGGCCATTGAGACACACCGTCCCGTAAGCCAGACCCCCACCGTCGGGCGAGCCGCACCGGGGTGCCCCGCACCCCTCCGCCCACCACTCCGCGTACCGCCATACGGACGACAGCGTCTCAGCATCCGACACACCGGTGACACGCCGAGCCGACCCTCCCTACGATCGGTCGCATGCAGAGCTCTCTGAGCGGTCCCCGTCACCGGGGACAGGCGAATCTCACGAAGCGGCGGGCAGTCGACCTGTGCCGCGTCGCCGCCATGCTCTGTCGCACTGCCTGACGGGCGGCCTCTCCCCCCGTACACGCCCGGCCCGCTGAGGCCACCCTGCCACTTCCACGCAGCGCCGCGATCCCCGCCGCCGCGCGCATCGGCGTACGCGTGCCCCGCAACTGCCCCGGAGGAGAACAACATGAGCCGTAGCGACGTCCTGGTGGACGCCGACTGGGTCGAGGCCCACATCGACGATCCGAAGGTGGTCATCGTCGAGGTCGACGAGGACACCTCGGCCTACGACAAGAACCACATCAAGAACGCCGTCCGCATCGACTGGAAGCAGGACCTCCAGGACCCGGTGCGCCGCGACTTCGTCGACCAGGCGGGCTTCGAGAAGCTGCTCTCCGAGAAGGGCATCGCCAACGACGACACCGTCGTCCTCTACGGCGGCAACAACAACTGGTTCGCCTCGTACGCGTACTGGTACTTCAAGCTGTACGGCCACGAGAGCGTCAAGCTGCTCGACGGCGGCCGCAAGAAGTGGGAGCTGGACTCCCGCGACCTGGTCGACGGCGCGCAGGTGCCGAACCGCCCGAAGACCGACTACAAGGCGAAGGCCCAGGACACCTCCATCCGCGCCTTCCGGGACGACGTCGTCGCCGCGATCGACAACCTCAACCTGGTCGACGTGCGCTCCCCCGACGAGTTCAGCGGCAAGCTGCTCGCCCCCGCGCACCTGCCGCAGGAGCAGTCGCAGCGCCCCGGCCACGTGCCCAGCGCCCGCAACATCCCGTGGTCGAAGAACGCCAACGACGACGGCACCTTCAAGTCGGACGACGAGCTCAAGGCCCTCTACGAGGCCGAGAACGTGGACCTGTCCAAGGACACCATCGCCTACTGCCGCATCGGCGAGCGCTCCGCGCTCACCTGGTTCGTCCTGCACGAGCTGCTCGGCCAGTCGAACGTCAAGAACTACGACGGTTCGTGGACCGAGTACGGCTCGCTGGTCGGCGTGCCGATCGAGCTCGGCGCCGCGAAGTAGGCGCACCGCCGCAGTACCGCCTCCCCGTACCCCTCAACCCTCCAAGGAAGTACCGACATGTGTGGAGCACAGGCCGGCGGCCCGGACGCTTCGACGATCAAGCCGGGTGAGACCACCATCCAGGGCAGCGTGACCCGCGACGGCCAGCCCGTCACCGGTTACGTGCGCCTGCTGGACAGCACCGGCGAGTTCACCGCCGAGGTCCCCACCTCGGCCACCGGGCAGTTCCGCTTCTACGCGGCCGAGGGCACCTGGACGCTGCGCGCGCTGGTCCCGGGCGGGACCGCCGACCGCACCGTGGTCGCCCGCAAGGGCGGTCTCGCGGAGGTCGCCATCGCCGTCTGACGACGGTACGCAGCCGTACGCGCGTACGGCCGGAGGGCCGCACCCCAGGGGTTTGGACGCCATGGCTGGGGGTGCGGCCCTCCGCGCTTCCCAGGCACCCGCGCCGGACCTACCGTGGAAGCATGTCCGCGCACCAGCGTCCGCCCGCGCAGCGCCGGCACCGCCGGTACTTCGCCCTGATGGGCGTGTGTGTCGCCCTGTTCGTGCTGGCGTGGGGCGTGGTGCGGCTGTGGTCCGTCCCGGCGGCCGTGGCGATGTGCGTGGTCGCCATGGTCATCCCGCCGTTCGCGGCGATCATCGGCAACCGGCGGGAGCCGGGTGAGCGCTGGTGGGACGAGTCGGGCGACCCGGAATCGGACCGGTGGTGGCGCGAGCTGGACGACCACGGGCCCGGCCGCCGCTGAGCCGCGGGCGCGGGCACGCTTCCGGGCCCGGCCGTACGCGTACGTCCCGGGCCCGGCCGTACGGGCGCGCCGCCTCAGTACACCAGCGCCTGCACGCCGTCCGGCATGACCTCGCTGACGAACACCTGCGCCCCGGCGATCCGGGCGCCCTCGATCAGGTCCTTCTCCTCGATGTCCCGGCGTGCCGCGCACTGCGTGCACACGGTGATGGTGCCGCCGCCCGCCGTGATCGAGTCGATCAGGTCCGGCAGCGGGGCCGCGTGCGGCAGCTCGAACTCCGCCGCGCGCCCCGGCAGCCCGAACCACGCCGACTCGCCGGTCAGCCAGAGCGAGACCTGCACCCCGCTGGCCACGGCCACCGCCGCCACCGTGAACGCCTGCGAACACCGCTCGGGCGCGTCCGCCCCCGCCGTCACCTTGATCACCAGCTTCTTCGCCATACCCGCACTCTAGGGCGCGCCCGCGCGTTCCCGGCGGCCCGCGCGCCGGGCGGGACCGACCTCACAGCGCCGGGTCCGACCGCGCCGACTAGACTCGCTCCCGGTCCGTAACACCTCACTGACGTCCGAGGAGCGCGCTCGTGCTTGAGGCAGTCTTCACCACCCTGCTCGTCCTGGTCGCCGTCGGCGTCGTCGCCTTCGCCGGACTGACCTGGAAGAAGCTGTACCAGGGCCAGCGCTGAACCACTGAGACCCGACCTTTCCCCGAAACAGATCGCCTGAGCTGATGATCGAGATCCCGTCCGACCTGAACCCGGCCCTCGTGCCCCTCGCCTTCCTGCTGGGCAACTGGGAGGGCGCGGGCGTCGCCGACTTCCCCGGTTCCGAGAAGTGCAACTTCGGCCAGGAGGTCACCTTCACCCACGACGGCCGTGACTTCCTGGAGTACACCTCGCACAGCTGGGTGCTCGACGGCGAAGGCAAGAAGGTCGCTCCGCTGGAGACCGAGTCCGGCTACTGGCGCATCGACAAGGACCGCAAGGTCGAGATCGTGATGATCCGCGACGGTGGTGTCGCGGAGGTCTGGTACGGCGAGCTGGCCGACCAGAAGCCGCAGATCGACCTGGCCACCGACGCCGTCGCGCGCACCGCCGCCTCCGGCCCGTACAGCGGTGGCAAGCGCCTGTACGGCTACGTGAACAGCGACCTGATGTGGGTCGGCGAGAAGGCCACCCCCGAGGTGCCGCTGCGCCCGTACATGTCCGCGCACCTGAAGAAGGTCGTCGACCCGCGCGAGTGGGCCAAGGACATCAAGGACCTGCCGGACGACGGCATCGCGTTCTTCAAGTAGACCCCCGTGGGTCCGCACGGACCCACGGCACACGGCGCCCCGCGGGGGAAGTCCGGTGAGAGTCCGGCGCTGACCCGCAACGGTAAGCGGAAGCCTGCTTCCGCGAGCCCGATCGCCCGCGGGGGCGCCCGTTCCTGACAACTCGCCGTGGACTGCGAGGGGACTCCGCCGCCGGCCTCGTGCCACGCGCCGTCACCCCGAGCGTACGGACGCGGCCCGAGCCGAAGGCGTACGTCCCCTTGGCCGCCCCCGCCGCCCGCACCACCGCCGTACCCACCGCGCCGCTGGCCGCCGGGCTCGCCATGGCGCTGCTCGTCTCGCTGCTGTGCGGCGTCGGCCTCGGCGCCTCCGGCGTCGGCTGGGCCGATGTGCTGCGCTATCTCAGCGCGGGGCTGGGCGGCGGCACCATCGCCCCGGACGAGGTCTCCGCGTACACCATCGTGTGGGAGCTGCGCTTCCCGCGCGCCGTGCTGGCCGCCGTGGTCGGCGCCGGGCTCTCGGCCATCGGCGTCGCCGTGCAGGCCCTGGTCCGCAACGCGCTCGCCGACCCGTTCGTGCTGGGCATCTCCTCCGGCGCGGCGGTCGGCGCCAACGCCGTCCTGCTCTTCGGGTCGCTCGGCGCGCTCGGCGTCTGGGCACTGTCCACCGCCGCGTTCGGCTCGGCCCTGCTGGCCATGGTGCTGGTGTACGCGGCGGCCCGCGGCGCGCACGGCCTGACTCCGCTGCGCCTGGTCCTGACCGGCTCCGCGATGTACTACGGCTTCTCCGCCGTCTCCACGCTGATGATCTTCGCCCATGACCACGGCGAGGCGGCGCGCTCCGCGATGATGTGGCTGCTCGGCAGCCTCAGCGGCGCGGGCTGGGGCTCGGTGCCGGTCGCCGCGGCGGCGGTGGCCGGCGCGCTGCTGTACCTGTCGCTCTCCGCGGGCCGCCTGAACGCGCTCGCCATGGGCGACGAGTCGGCCGCCGCGCTCGGCGTGGACCCGGGCCGGCTGCGTCGGCAGCTGTTCGCGGTCACGGCGGCCGTCACCGGCGCGGTGGTCGCGGTCAGCGGGGCCATCGGGTTCGTCGGGCTGGTGGTGCCGCACGTGACGCGGATGCTGGTGGGCGCCGGGCACCGCCGGGTGCTGGTGGTGGCGCCGCTGCTGGGCGCGGTGCTGCTGGTGTGGGTGGACATCCTGTCCCGGGTGCTGCTGGCGCCCGTCGAGCTGCCGGTCGGGGTGATCACGGCCGTCATCGGGGTGCCGTGCTTCGTGCTGCTGCTGCGGCGGCGCGGTTACGCGTTCGGGGGTGGGGCGTGATGCGGGGACACGGCACGTCGTACGGAGGCGAGGGCTGATGCGGCTCGATATCGACGCGGTGTCCGTGGACGTGGCCGGGGCCCGGCTCGTGCACGACATCACCCTGCGCGCCGGCAGCGGCCGGGTCGTCGGACTGGTCGGGCCCAACGGCAGCGGCAAGTCGACACTGCTGCGCTGCGCGTACCGCGCGCTGCGCCCCGCCGCCGGGGCGGTACGGCTGGACGGCACCGACCTGCACGCCATGGGCGTACGCGAGAGCGCCCGCCAACTGGCCGCGCTGCCCCAGGAGTCGGCGACCGAGTTCGGCTTCACGGCCGCCGAGGTGGTCGCCATGGGGCGGCTGCCGCACCAGCGCGGTTCGGGCCGCCCCAGCGCCGCGGACCTGCGGGTGTGCGAGCGCGCGCTGGACCGTACCGGCGCCGCGCACCTGGCCGAGCGCGCCTTCCTGAGCCTGTCCGGCGGCGAGAAGCAGCGCGTCCTGATCGCCCGCGCGCTGGCCCAGGAGCCGCGGGTGCTGGTACTGGACGAGCCGACCAACCACCTCGACATCGCGCAGCAGTTGGAGCTGCTGGCCCTGGTGCGGGACAGCGGGCTGACGGTGCTGACCGCGCTGCACGACCTCAATCTGGCCGCCGGGCACTGCGACGAGCTGTACGTCGTCTCCCACGGCCGGATCGTCGCCTCCGGCGCGCCGCACGACGTACTGGCCCCGGACCTGCTCGCCGAGGTGTTCGGGGTGCGCGCGCACCGCGTACCGCATCCCGAGACCGGCGCCGTCCAGCTGCTGTTCGACCGCCTGCCCGGCCGTACCGAACCGTCGGCCGCCCCGTGAAGACCGCCGCCGAAACCGCCCCGAGGACCCCCATGCGCATCCGCCACCGCTCCGCCGCCCTGCTCACCGCCCTCGCGCTCGCCGCGCTCACCGGCTGCGGCGCGCACGTCGCCGAGGACGGGAAGGGGGCCGGGAAGGGGGACTCCGCGACGGCGTCCGGGTCCGGGCACTACCCCGTCACCATCGAGAACTGCGGCACGAAGACGACGTACGACAAGGCGCCGCGGCGGGTGGTCACCAACGACGTCGGGATCGCGGACATCATGTTCGCGCTCGGGCTGGAGGACCACATGGCCGGGTATGTGATGCCGGAGTACCGGGGGAAGCTCGACGCCGTCGCCTGGAAGGACGCGTACGGCAAGGTGCCGTGGCTGTCCAAGAAGGCGATCACCAAGGAACTGGCCCTGGACGCCAAGGCCGACCTGGTCTTCGCCGGCTGGAACTACGGCTTCGGCGAGGACAGCGGCGTCACCCCCGCCTCCCTGAAGAAGCTCGGCATCGGCAGCTACGTCCTGACCGAGTCGTGCCGCAACGGGGCCGACGGGGACCAGGGCACCGCGCGCGGTGTGATGCCGCCGCTGGACGCGCTCTACACCGACCTGCGGACGCTGGGGAAGATCTTCGACGTCGAGGACCGGGCGGAGGCGCTGATCGCGAAGTACCGCAAGCAGGTCGCCGACGCGCAGGCCGGGGCGCCGGAGGACGGTGCGCGGCCGACCGTCTTCCTGTACGACGGCGGCCAGGACAAGCCGATGACCTCCGGCCGCTTCGCCGGGCCGCACGACATCATCACCAAGGCCGGCGGCGACCACGTGATGAAGGACCTGAAGGACTCCTGGACCACGGTGGGCTGGGAGACGGTGGTCGAGCGCGATCCCGACGTGATCGTCATCAACGACTACGGCACGCCCACCGCCGAACAGAAGAAGGCGTTCCTGAAGTCGTACGCGCCCCTGAAGAACGTCTCGGCGGTCAAGAACGACCGCATCTTCGTCATGGACTACGCCGACCTGGTCGAGAGCCCGCGCAACCCCGCGGCCGTCACGGCGCTCTCCGGCTACCTGCGGGGCGTACGCGAGCACTGACACCGGACCGCCCGCCGGCCGGACACGGCCACTGGACGAACGCGGCCGCCGCGCACCCTCCTACACTGGACGCGTGGTGAGCACCGACTGGCAGAGCGACCTCCGCAAGCGCGGATACCGGCTGACCCCGCAGCGCCAGCTCGTGCTGGAGGCGGTGGACAAGCTCGAACACGCCACCCCCGACGACATCCTCACCGAGGTGCGCAGGACGGCGGGCGGCGTGAACATCTCCACCGTCTACCGGACGCTGGAGCTGCTGGAGGAGCTGAAGCTGGTCAGCCACGCCCACCTCGGGCACGGCGCGCCCACCTACCACCTCGCCGACCGGCACCACCACATCCACCTGGTGTGCCGGGACTGCACGGAGGTGATCGAGGCCGACCTGTCGGTGGCCGAGCCGTTCACGGCGACGCTCAAGGAGACGTTCGGCTTCGATACGGACCTGAAGCACTTCGCGATCTTCGGGTGCTGTGCGGCGTGTACGGACAAGAGCGCGGCCGGGGCGGCGGACGACGGACCGGAGGCCGGGGGCGGCGCCTCCGGGGCCGGGGCGTAGCCGGACGCACCGCCCGGGGCCGGGCACCGGCGCACCGGTCGTAGGCTGGGGGTATGCCGCGTCAACGTGAAGCCAGTCCGCTGCTGTCGCTGCCCGGTGCCGTCCCGGCCGAGGCCCCCGACGAAGGTGTCGCCGCCCACTACGGCGATCTGTTCCGCGAGCAACGCGCCCTCGCGGACGGCCGTGGCTTCGTGGACCTCTCGCACCGCGGCGTGGTCACCGTCAGCGGGCCCGAGCGGCTGAGCTGGCTGCACCTGCTGCTGACCCAGCACGTCACCGAGCTGCCGCCCGGCCACGCCACCGAGGCGCTGATCCTCTCCGCCAACGGGCACATCGAGCACGCCCTGTACCTCGTCGACGACGGGGAGACGACCTGGCTGCACACCGAGCCGGGTGACGAGGAGCCGCTGCTCGCCTACCTGGAGAGCATGAAGTTCTTCTACCGGGTCGAGATCGCCGACCGTACGGAGGAGTACGCGGTCGTCCACCTGCCGGCCGGCTCCATCGCCGAGGCCCCGAAGGACGCCGTCGTACGGGAGACCGCGCACGGCCGGGACCTGTTCCTGCCGCGCGGCGAACTGGAGGCCTTCGCGGCGGCCAACGGACCGGCCGCCGGCACCCTGGCCCTGGAGGCGCTGCGCGTGGAGGCGCACCGGCCGCGGCTGGGCCTGGAGACCGACCACCGCACCATCCCGCACGAGCTGGGCTGGATCGGCACCGCCGTCCACCTCCAGAAGGGCTGCTACCGCGGCCAGGAGACGGTGGCCCGCGTCCACAACCTGGGGAAGCCGCCGCGCCGCCTGGTCTTCCTGCACCTGGACGGCAGCGAGGTGCACCTGCCGCCGCACGGCGCGCCCGTACGCCTCGCCGCCGACGGCCCCGAAGGCCGCCAGCTCGGCTTCATCACCACCTCGGCCCGCCACCACGAGCTGGGGCCCATCGCGCTGGCCCTGGTCAAGCGCAACGTCCCGGTGGACGCGCCGCTGCTCGCGGAGAGCACCGCGGCGGCCCAGGAGGTCGTGGTCGAGCCGTAGGCGGCCGGGCAGGCCGTATACCGGCCCGGGTACGGTACGGGCGTCCGCCGGACCGGCGGACGCCCGCTCACACCTCCAGCAGCACCGTGAACGGCCCGTCGTTCGTCAGGCTCACCTTCATGTCCGCGCCGAAGCGGCCCGTGGCGACCTCCGCGCCCAGCGCGCGCAGCCGGGTGACGACCTCGTCCACGAGCGGTTCGGCCACCGGACCGGGCGCCGCCGCGTTCCAGGTGGGCCGACGGCCCTTGCGGGCGTCACCGTAGAGAGTGAACTGGCTGATCACCAGCAGGCCCGCACCCGTGTCCGAGCAGGACTTCTCGCCGTCCAGGATCCGCACCGACCACAGCTTGCGGGCGAGCTGCGCCGCCTTCGCCGGGGTGTCGTCGTGCGTGACCCCGACCAGCACGCACAGCCCTTCTCCGACGATCTCACCGACCGTCTCGCCGTCCACCTCGACGCGTGCGCCGTCGACCCTCTGCACCACTGCTCGCATACCGCCCATGATGCACCGGGGCCCGCGGGCCCCCGACAGCCGTACCGGGCCGGGGCCGTTCGGGTGCCATGGCCATGGCTGGCCCTGCGGGGGCCCCGTCCGCAGTGGCACGATGCGTGCACGCGGTGCGTTCCACGGACAACCCGCCCGTGCGACCGCACCGGACGAGGGGACGGAAACGACTCATGAGCACTGCCGGTTCCGGGCACACACCCGGTCCCGTACCGACCGCCCGTACGGCGCCCGCCGCGGCCCGTACGACCACGACGGCCCAGGCGCGCCCCGGGCCCGCCCGCACGGAGGACGGTCCCATGGTCCAGGCAGGCACGGCCGCGGCGCCGCACCGCGCCCCGCTGCAACGCGACCGCTTCCGCCCGGTGTCCCGGCCCGACCTGGACGGACTGAGCCTGCCCGACCTGCGGGTGGTGCGGCGCGAGGCGCAGCGGGAGGAGGCCGACCTGAGCTATGTGCGGCGGCTGCTCCAGGGCCGGATCGACATCCTGCGCGCCGAGAGCACCCGCCGCACCGCCCCGCACTCCCCGCTGCTGGACCGCCTGCCGGAGATCCTGACGGACGGGCCGTCGCGGCACCGCTCCTCGGCCCGCCATGTGACGCTCGGCATGCCGCACAGCGAGGAGTACCGCCAGCTGGCGGAGCAGATGGCCGGTGAGGTGGAGCTGTCGGACCTCACCGCCCGTACGGACCAGGAGCTGCACGACGCGATGTGCCGCCTGGTCCGGTACGAGCAGCAGGTCTCCCGGCGCCGCCAGTCCCTCCAGCGGACGGCCGACGATTGCAGTGCGGAGATCGCGCGCAGGTACCGTGAAGGCGAAGCACAAGTAGACGACCTGCTCTCCTGACCCCGCCGCCACCGGTCCCGGGAGGAGCGCGGGCCACCTCCCGGAAGGCCGCCGCCGATGAGCACTGCCACCGTTACCGACGGGTCCGTCCCGTCCGGTATACCCCCCGTCCTCGCCGAGGTCGTGCGTTCGGGCTTCGTCGAGGGCCGGCACCGCGGATCGCTCGTGATCCTGGCGGCGGACGGCAGCGTCGAGACCGCGCTCGGCGATGTGACCTCCCCGGTCTTCCCGCGCTCCGCCAACAAGCCGATGCAGGCCGCGGCCATCCTGCGGGCGGGCCTGGACCTGTCCGGCGAGCGGCTGGCGCTGGCCGCGGCGAGCCACTCGGGCGAGGGCTTCCACCTCGACCTGGTGCAGAAGATGCTCAGCGAGCACGGCCTGTCCACGGACCAGCTGCGCACCCCGCCGGACCTGCCGCTGGACCCCGCGGAGGCGGAGACGTACCTGGCCTCCGGGCGGGTGCGCGAGTCGCTGACGATGAACTGCTCCGGCAAGCACGCCGCGATGCTGGCGGCCTGCGCCGCCAACGGCTGGCCGCTGGAGTCGTACCTCCACCTGGAGCACCCGCTCCAGCAGCTGGTGCTGGAGGCGGTGCGCTCCGCGAGCGGCGAGCGCGTCGAGCACATCGGTACGGACGGCTGCGGCGCCCCGCTGATGGCGATCTCGCTGACCGGCCTGGCCCGCTCCTTCCGGCACTTCGTGCTGGCCGACGAGGGCACGCCGGAGCGGCGGGTGGCCGACGCGATGCGCGCGCACCCGGAGTACGTGGCCGGCACCCGCCGCCCCGACACCTGGCTGATGCAGGCGGTGCCCGGCGTGCTGTCCAAGATGGGCGCGGAGGCCGTGCAGGCGGTGGCGCTGCCGGACGGGCGCGCGCTGGCGTTCAAGGTGGACGACGGGGCGACCCGTACCCTCGGCCCGATACTCGCCCGCGTCCTCGGGGAGATGGGCGTCGAGTCGCCGGTGCTGGCGCGCATCGGGGAGGCACCGCTGCTGGGCGGTGCCGAGCGCGTCGGAGAGATCCGCGCGGCCTTCTGAGGCACCAGGGTGCCCGCGGTCCCCGGGCACCCCCTCGAAATTGCCGCGACGGCGGTACAGGGCCGTGGCTACCGTACGCGCATGGACATCGAGGTGCGTACGGTCGGCGACGACGACCTGCCCGAGTGGATGCGGGCCATGGAGGTGGGCTTCCTGCGGCCGCCCGAGATCTCCGAGGACCGGATCGGATACCGCCGCGCGCGCTACGACCCCGCCCGTACGCAGGGCGCGTACGACAACGGCCGCTGTGTCGCCACGTTCCGCAGCTTCGCGCAGGAACTGACCGTCGTCGGCGGGGCACCGGTGCCCGCCGACGCCGTCTCGAACGTGACGGTCTCCCCCACCCACCGGCGGCGCGGCCTGCTCAGCCGGATGATGGCGAACGACCTGCGGCTCGCCAAGGAGCGCGGGGACGCCGTCGCCACGCTGATCGCCGCGGAGTTCCCGATCTACGGGCGGTACGGCTTCGGCCCGGCCACCTGGTTCACCGAGTGGCACATCGACGTGGCGCGCGCCGCGCTGGACCCGCGCCACGCGGGCCCGGAGTGCGGCGGCCGGGTCGACTTCGCCGACGCCGCCGAGGTCCTTGAGGCGGGTCCCGCCCTCCACGACCGGTTCCGGGCCCGGCAGCCCGGCGCGATCGACCTCTCCCACGACTGGTGGCGGGAGCTGACCGGTGTGAACCCGCGCCCGTACAACCCCGCCAAGGACCGCTTCCACGCCCTCTACCGCAGCGCGTCCGGCGAGATCGAGGGCCTGGTCTCGTACCGCGCGGACGACAAGTGGGAACGCAAGCTGCCGCAGAACACGGTCACCGTCGACCGCCTGACCGCGCTCACCCCGGCCGCCGAGCGGGCCCTGTGGCGGTTCCTGTGCTCGATCGACTGGGTCATGCACATCACGTCCGGCGTGCGCGGCCCCGACGACCTCCTGCCGTACCACCTCGGCGACCCGCGCGCGGCACGGATCGAACAGCACGCCGACTACCTGTGGATACGGCCGCTGGACGTCCCCCGGCTGCTGGAGGCCCGTACGTACCCGGCCGAGGGCTCCCTCGTCCTGGAGATCCATGACAAGGCGGGCCTGGCCGACGGCCGCTACCTCCTCGAAGCCACCCCGGCGGGCGCCACCTGCACCCGCACGAACCGGCCCGCCGAACTCACCCTCGACGTGGGCGACTTCGCGGCGCTCTACCTCGGCGACGAGTCCGCGGCACGCCTGCACGCCCTGGGCCGCGTCACCGAGGAACGCCCGGGCGCCCTGGCGACCTCCGACCTCCTGCTGCACACCGCCCGCCGCCCCTGGTGCCCGGACATCTTCTGACCGGGCGCCGCGCGCCGGGGGCCCGGCGGTGGTGTGCTGCATAAGGTGGCGGAAACACGTAACGGCCCAGGCGGAAGTTGCAGGACACCGCCCACCACCGGAGCAGGAGGACGGCGACCATGAGTGACGCGAACACGGAGCCGCAGGGTCCCGACACGACCGAGCACGCCCACGACCCCGAGGTACTACAGCTCGCGGCCAAGGTCTTCGACCTGGCCCGGCACGGCGACACCAGCACCCTCGCCGCCTACGTCGACGCCGGCGTCCCCGCCACGCTCACCAACGACAAGGGCGACTCCCTGGTGATGCTCGCCGCCTACCACGGCCACGCCGACACGGTGGCCGCCCTCCTGGAACGCGGCGCCGACCCCGACCGCACCAACGACCGCGGCCAGACCCCGCTGGCCGGTGCCGTCTTCAAGGGCGAGGACGCGGTCGTACGCGTCCTGGTGGCCCACGGCGCGGACCCGGCGGCGGGGACGCCGTCGGCGATCGACACGGCGCGGATGTTCCAGAAGGGGGAGCTGCTGGGGCTGTTCGGGGCGGAGTGAGCCGGGGGCCGCACGGCGGCGGGCGGCAGCGTCCCGCCGCGTCCGGCCTTCGCCGCGAGGGCGCGGTTCGGCGAGTGGTGTCCCGGCCTCCGGGGTGAGGCCGGCGTGGCGAGTGGAGCGGCCTTGGGTTAGGAAGGTGGCACCTTCGACTCCGTCTTCGACGTGGCCGACGCCGTGGCCGACCCCGACCGGCCGGACCGCATCCGCGCCGAGTTCGACAGCGGAGACGGACTGCATCTCAACGACGCCGGGGCCCGGGCCATGGCGGCGACCGTCGATCTCGACGCACTCGGCGGCTGACGGCCGCCCCCGGACGTCACCCCAAGGCCACACCTTGACATCAACTTTGGTTGAGGTTTTAGCGTCGGGTCCCGAAGCCGACCGCCGGCTCCGCGCCACCGCCTTCAGGAGGACCCGTCATGCCCGAGCGCCCCTTCACCCTGGCCGTCATCGTCGGCAGCACCCGTGAGGGCCGGTTCGCGCCCGTTGTCGCGAACTGGTTCACCGCACACGCCGGCCGGCGTACGGACGTCGTGGTGGACCTCATCGACCTGGACGAGGTCCGTCCGTACGAACTGCGGCACGGCAGCGAGGAGATGGAGACCTACGCCAAGCGGATCGGCGCGGCGGACGCCTTCGTCGTGATCACACCGGAGTACAACCACTCCTTCCCCGCCCCGCTCAAGCACGCCATCGACCTGCTGCACCAGCAGTGGCAGGCCAAGCCGGTCGGCTTCGTGTCCTACGGCGGGATCTCCGGCGGCCTGCGCGCCGTCGAGCAACTGCGGCTCGTCTTCGCCGAGTTGCACGCCACGACGGTGCGCGAGACGGTCAGCTTCCCGATGGCCGGGCGCCTCTTCGACGAGGGCGGGCAGCTGCGGGACCCCGAGGACGCGGACCGGGCCGCCGCCGTGCTGCTCGACCAGCTGGCCTGGTGGGCCCTGGCGCTGCGCGAGGCGCGCGAGGCGCGGCCGTACGGGGGCTGAGACCGCGCGGCGGCGGGCGGGCCGTCCCGCCCTCGCCGCGCTCGCAGCCGGCTTACGATTTCCCCGTCCGGCGGCGAACGAGGGGGACACGGTCATGAGCCGACGCAAAGGCCCGTACGAGTGCGGCCTGGACGCCGCCGTGGACGTCATCGGCGGCAAGTGGAAGGTCCTGCTGCTGTGGCAGCTGGCCCAAGGGCCGCAGCGCTTCGGTGAACTGAAGCGCGCGCTGCCGGACATCAGCGAGAAGGTGCTGATCCAGCAGCTGCGCGAGATGGAGACCGACCGCATCGTGCACCGCGAGGTCTACCACCAGGTCCCGCTGAAGGTGGAGTACTCCCTCACCGGGCTGGGCACCTCGCTCAACGCCGCGCTGGAACCGCTCGGCGCGTGGGGCCTGGTGCACATGGAGGAGATCGAGGCGACGTACGGGTCACGTCACCCGTGCGCGAGCTGAGCGGCCGGGGCCGACGGCCCGCTCGTGAGCGGCTCACGGTTGCCGCGGCGCGCGTTCGCACCCGTACCGCTCCCGGGCCAGCGCCAGTGACCGGTCGAAGTCCCGCTGGGTGGCTTCGCACCAGTGCAGCAGGTCGGCCAGGACCCGCTGGAGCGTCTCGCCCGGGCTCGCCCGCCAGCCCGCCTCGGAGAGCGTGTACGTCTCCAGGGCCGCGCCCGCGCGCCGCACCTGTTCATCGTTGCCGGTCATGGCGTCCCCTTCCGGTGTCGGTGCGCCCAGCGTACCAATGCAAGCGCATCGGAAAGGCTCTCACTCCTGGTCCGGTATCCAGTTGCCGTGGAACCCGACCGGCACCCGCACCGGCAGGTGCACCCGGGCGACCGGCTCGCCCGTGATGTCCTGGGCCGCGAGGATGACGAGGTCCGTCGCGTCGCGCTCCGGGGCGTGGACGTACGCCAGCAGCCAGCCGTCGTCCTCGGCGGCGTCCGGGCCGGCGGGCACGAACACGGCCTCTCCGGCACCGCCCTGCGGGGAGAAGCGGCGCACCTCGCTCGTGCCGCGCTCCAGGTCGTACTTCACCAGCCCGCAGCCCATCCGCTCGATCCCCGGGTACCGGGGCGCCCGCAGGTCCGAGTCGGCGGACTCCAGCACCGCGTAGCCGTAGCGGTGGGGCAGCGTGAGCCGCCGCGGGTCCACGCGCGGCAGTTCCACCGGCCGCTCGTCCAGCCGCTCGCGGTGGACCCGGCCCGCCCGCAGGTCCACGGTCCAGCGTTCCAGCGCGGGCGGCGCCCCGTCCGGACCGGTACGCCCCTTCGCGAACAGCCGCTCGTAGCGCACGAGATGGACCACGATGCGGCCGCTGCCGTCCTCGGCCTCGTACGCGTTCATCGGGTGGAAGACGAAGCACGGGTCGACCTCCAGCCACCGCACGTCCGCCGCCCGCCCCTCCCGCGGCAGCACGCCCAGCCGGGCCGGGCGCTCCGCGTCCCACACGTACGGGAAGGACGGCCCGACGCCGACGCCGCCCGGATTGAAGACCACCGGCAGGTCGTACAGCAGCACATGCCGCTCGGTCAGCGAGAAGTCGTGCATCATCGGCCGCCCCTCGACGGGGACGTCCACGCGGCGCCGGACGCGGCCGTCCGTCCCCACGACCAGGTACTGCACGTACGGCCAGGCCCAGCAGTACGCCACGCAGTGCAGTTCCTCGGTGTCCGGGTCGATCGTGGTGTGCGCGGCGAGGCCGCCCGGCAGCGTGCCGGCGAAGTCGAAGGGGCCCACCGTGTCCAGCTCGGCGTCCACCTCGTACGGCAGCGAGCCGCCCTCGACCAGCGCGAGGAGGCGCCCGGCGAAGCGGGTCACATGGCTGTTCGGCGCGAAGTCCATGTCCAGGTGGCGAGGACCGTGCAGGATCTTCTCGCCCAGGCGCATCGCCATCGCGTCGGAACGCACCCAGCGGTTGCGGTACCACTCGGCCCGGCCCCCGCGCAGCCGGACGCCGTGCAGCATCCCGTCGCCGCTGAACCAGTGGTACGCCACCGGGTCGTCCACCCCCAGCGGATTCGGTCCGTTGCGTACATAACGTCCGTCCAGCTCCTCCGGTATCCGGCCGGTCACGGCCATGTCGTACGCGGTGGTCTCCTCCTTCACCGGAGCGAACAGTCCCCGCATGTACGGATTCCTGGCACCCACCATCGCCGCCCACCTTCCCGGCTCCGCCCCGCGGCGACCCCCCGGTCACCGCCTCCCGCGCAGCACCCCACATCCACCCTCCAGCCCCGGCACCGCCGCGTCGAGACCACCGGCGAGCCCGGGGGCGCGGAGAGCTTCCCCGCACGCCCCTTCGGGACACCGGCCGGGACACGTCATGGGGCCGCTCCGCACCCGCCCGGCGTCCCCGCACCGCGTCAACGCTCCCGGCTTCGGGTAAGGTGACCGCCTCAAGCAGTGAGCGACCGAGGAGGTGAGACCCATTACCGCTGTCCAGGCCGGGTGCTCTCACCGCACGGCTGTACGGTCCCTCCGAGGCAGGTGACCGCGAGAGCGCCCTTCGGCACCCCGAAAGGCCCGAACTCGCATGTCACACCACCTGTCTTCACCCTCTCCCGCCGCCGTCCCCGCCCCGCTGCCCGCCCTCGTCGCCAGACTCCGCGCGGCCGGCTGCGTCTTCGCCGAGGACGAGGCGGAACTGCTCGTCGCCACCGCCCGCACACCGTCCAACCTCGCCGCCATGACGGACCGGCGCGTCGCCGGATTCCCCCTCGAACAGGTCCTGGGCTGGGCGGAGTTCTGCGGCCGGCGCATCGCGGTCGACCCCGGTGTCTTCGTACCCCGCCGCCGCACCGAATTCCTCGTCGGCCGGGCCGCCGCCCTCCTGCGCGCCGTTCACCGGCCGAGACCCGTCGTCGTGGACCTGTGCTGCGGCACGGGCGCGGTGGGCGCGGCACTGGCGGCGGCGGTCGGCGGCCCGGCGGGGGCTCCCGCGGACCTGCCGTCTCCGCCCGTCGAACTCCACGCCGCCGACATCGAACCCGCCGCCGTACGCTGCGCCCGCCGCAACATCCCGCCCGCCACGGGCCGGGTGTACGAGGGCGACCTGTACGCCGCGCTCCCGCCCGGCCTGCGCGGACGCGTCGACATCCTGGTCGTCAACGCCCCCTACGTACCGACCGACGCCATCGGCCTGCTGCCGCCGGAAGCACGCGACCACGAGCCGCGGGTGGCGCTGGACGGCGGCGCGGACGGACTCGATGTGCAGCGCCGGGTGGCGGCCGAGGCGCTTCAGTGGCTGGCCCCCGGCGGCCACCTCCTGATCGAGACCAGCGAACGCCAGGCGCCGCACACCCTCGACGCCTTCCGGCGCAGCGGTCTGCGCGCCTGGCTGGCCACCGACGAGGATCTGTGCGCGACGGTCGTCATAGGCACCGGGCCGGACGGCGCCCCGTCCTGACAGGGGGCTCCCTCCGGGCGCGGACGGGCTCGGATATTCCGTTGCCCGGCGGGGAGCCGGGGCGGCAGCATGACGCCCCGTGCAACGTGACGAGTACGCCGGTCCGTTGGCCCTGCGCGCCATGCAGAGCCTGGCCGTCCGCGCCTTCCCGGTGACCGGCTACCGTCACATCGGCGACCTGGCCTGGAGCTGGTGCCTGGCGCTCGGCCGCGCCGACCAGTGCCCGACGGCGGTCTGGAGCGACGGCGGCCGGACGCTGGCGTGGGGCTGGCTGGAGCTGCCCGGCGGGCTGATGCTCCAGGTCGATCCGGAGCGGCCGGAGTTGGTGCACGACGTGCTGGACTGGGCGGAGGCGGCGGTCGGTACGGCGGTCGGTACGACGGCCGGTGCGGCGGTCGGTGCGGCGGTCGGTGCGGCGGCCGGTGCGACGGTCGGTGCGGCCGAGTCCGGCCCGCTGAGCGTCGAGGTGGCCGGCACCGAGCAGGCCGTGATCGAGGCGCTGGAGCTGCGGGGGTACGTACGGGAGACCGGCGGGCCGGGTCCGGGCCCGGCGACCGGCCAGGGCACGTGCCCCGCCACCGGCCCCGGCCCGGACTCCGCGACCGGCTCGGGCACCAGCCCCGCCACCGGCCCGTACATGACCTGCCTCGGCCGCCCCCTCACCGGTGGTCTCCCGCTCCTCCCCCGCCTGCCGGACGGATACGTGATCCGCGCCCAGCGGGATTACGCGGACGTGGCGGGCCGGGCGGCAGCGCACCGCGCCGCTTTCGGTTCGGAGCGGATCACCGCCGAACGCCACGCCCGGATGCGCGCGGTCTGGCCGTACCGTCCCGAGTTCGACCTCGTCGTCGCCTCCCCCGGCGGCGACATCGTGGCCTACTGCCAGGGCTGGTACGACGAGGCCAACCGTACGGGCGTGTTCGAGCCGGTCGGCACCCGTCCGGACCACCGCCGGCTCGGGCTGGCCCGGGCCGTGTGCGCCGCGGTGCTGCACGCCTTCGCCCGGGCCGGCGGGCACCGCGCCGTCGTGCAGGCCCGCGGTGACGCCGCCTATCCGGTTCCCAAGCGGCTCTACGAGTCGCTGGGGTTCGCCGCGTACGCCCGGACGTACACGTACACCCGTACGCGCACGCCCGGACCTGCGCCCGTGCCGCCCGGTCAGGCGCCCACGTAATCCGCCAGGTGCTCGCCGGTGAGGGTCGAGCGCGCGGCGACCAGGTCGGCGGGGGTGCCCTCGAAGACGATCCGGCCGCCGTCGTGGCCCGCGCCCGGGCCGAGGTCGATGATCCAGTCCGCGTGGGCCATGACCGCCTGGTGGTGCTCGATGACGATGACCGACTTGCCGGAGTCGACCAGCCGGTCCAGCAGGCCGAGCAGCTGCTCGACATCGGCGAGGTGGAGGCCGGTGGTCGGCTCGTCGAGGACGTAGACGCCGCCCTTGTCGGCCATGTACGTGGCCAGCTTCAAGCGCTGCCGTTCGCCGCCGGAGAGCGTGGTGAGCGGCTGGCCGAGGGTGAGGTAGCCGAGTCCGACATCGGCGAGCCGCCGGAGGATCTTGTGGGCCGCCGGGAGGCGCGCTTCGCCCGCGCCGAAGAACTCCTCGGCCTCGGCCACCGGCATCGCCAGCACCTCGCTGATGTCGCGGCCGCCGAGGCGGTACTCCAGCACCGACGCCTGGAACCGCTTGCCCTCGCAGTCCTCGCAGGTGGTCGCCACACCGGCCATCATCGCCAGGTCGGTGTAGACGACCCCGGCGCCGTTGCAGGCCGGACAGGCGCCCTCGGAGTTGGCGCTGAACAGCGCCGGCTTCACGCCGTTGGCCTTGGCGAACGCCTTGCGGACCGGGTCCAGCAGCCCGGTGTACGTCGCCGGGTTGCTGCGCCGCGAGCCGCGGATCGGCGTCTGGTCCACCGCGACCACACCCGTGTCCGCCGGGATCGAGCCGTGCAGGAGCGAGCTCTTGCCGGAGCCCGCGACACCGGTGACCACGCAGAGCACCCCGAGCGGGATGTCGACGTCCACGTCCCGCAGGTTGTTCGCGGTGGCTCCGCGGATCTCCAGCGTGCCGGTGGCCTCGCGCACCGACTCCTTGAGCGAGGCGCGGTCGTCGAGGTGGCGGCCGGTGACGGTGCCGCTCGCCCGCAGCTTCTCGACGGTGCCCTCGAAACAGACGCTGCCGCCCGCCATACCGGCGCCCGGGCCGAGGTCCACCACATGGTCGGCGATCGCGATCGTCTCCGGCTTGTGCTCCACGACGAGCACCGTGTTGCCCTTGTCGCGCAGCCGCAGCAGCAGGTTGTTCATGCGCTGGATGTCGTGCGGGTGCAGGCCGGTGGTCGGCTCGTCGAAGACGTACGTGACATCGGTGAGCGAGGAGCCGAGGTGGCGGATCATCTTGACGCGCTGCGCCTCGCCGCCGGAGAGCGTGCCGGCCGGGCGGTCGAGCGAGAGGTAGCCCAGGCCGATCTCCGTGAACGAGTCGAGGGTGCCCTGGAGCGCGGTGAGCAGCGGCGTCACCGAGGGCGCGGCGAGGCCGCGCACCCACTCGGCCAGGTCGCGGATCTCCATCGCGCAGGCGTCCGCGATCGAGATCCCCTTGATCTTCGAGGAGCGGGCGCCCTCGCTGAGCCGGGTGCCGTCGCACTCGGGGCAGGTGGTGAAGGTGACGGCCCGCTCCACGAACGCGCGGATGTGCGGCTGCATCGCCTCCTTGTCCTTGGCCAGGAACGACTTCGTCACCCGCGGGATCAGACCCTCGTAGGTCATGTTGATGCCCGCGATCTTCATCCGGGTCGGTTCCTGGTGGAGGAGGGCGTGCAGCTCCTTCTTGGTGAACTCGCGGATCGGCTTGTCCGCGTCGTACAGGCCCGACTCCGCGTAGAGCCGCGCGTTCCAGCCGCCCGCCGTGTAGCCGGGGATGGTGAACGCGCCCTCGGAGATCGACTTGGAGTCGTCGTAGAGCTGGGCGAGGTCGATGTCGGACACCTTGCCGCGGCCCTCGCAGCGGACGCACATGCCGCCGGTACGGCTGAAGGTCACCTTCTCCGTCTTGGTCTTCTCCCCGCGCTCGACCCGGAACCCGCCGCTCGCCGACACCGACGCGGTGTTGAAGGAGTACGCGCTGGGCGGGCCGATGTGCGGCTCGCCCAGCCGGCTGAAGAGGATGCGCAGCATCGCGTTGGCGTCGGTGGCGGTGCCGACGGTGGAGCGGGGGTCGGAGCCCATCCGCTGCTGGTCGACGATGATCGCGGTGGTCAGCCCGTCGAGCACGTCCACCTCGGGGCGGGCCAGGGTCGGCATGAAGCCCTGCACGAAGGCGCTGTACGTCTCGTTGATCAGCCGCTGCGACTCGGCGGCGATCGTGTCGAACACCAGCGAGCTCTTGCCCGAGCCGGAGACCCCGGTGAACACCGTCAGGCGGCGCTTCGGGATCTCGATGCTGACGTCCTTGAGGTTGTTCTCGCGCGCGCCGTGCACGCGGATCGCGTCGTGGCTGTCGGCGGCGTGCCGCGCGGCCGGCCGCGGATCCGTCTTCGGGCCCGTGCTCATACGTTTCTCCCTGTGTGCGGCGGCGCCGCCGCCGCGGTTCCCCCGTCGGCGTCGCCGGATTCCGACTGACTGCTCGGGGCCGTACGACCGGTACGCACCGGCCCGGCCCCGGCCGGTGGCCGCCGCCGGCCGGGGCGGTCACCGGCCGGCGTCCGGCTCACTTCTTGCGCTGAGCGAAGCGCAGCATATTGCCCGCGGGGTCGCGGAAGGCGCAGTCCCGCACCCCGTACGGCTGGTCGGCCGGCTCCTGGAGCACCTCGGCGCCCGAGGCCTGGACCCGCTCGAAGACGGCGTCCACATCGTCGGCCGAGAAGATCACGCCGCGCAGCAGGCCCTTGGCGAGCAGCTCCGCCATGGCCTGCCGGTCGGCCGGCGAGGCGTTCGGGTCCGCGAGCGGCGGCTCCAGCACGATCTCCACGCCGGGCTGCGACGGCGAGCCGACCGTCACCCAGCGCATCCCCTCGAACGTGACGTCGTTGCGCACCTCCAGGCCGAGCACGTCCCGGTAGAAGGGCAGCGCCTTGTCGTGATCGTCGACGGCGATGAAGCAGGTGGAAAGGTGAATGTCCATGCGCAACACGCTACGGCGGGGCCGTGCGCCGCGCTTCTCCATTCGTGACCGGTTCGGGGCGGGGTCCGGGAGGGGAGCGCTCGGCCGTTGCCGTCGGGGTGGCTCAGTCGCCGTCGGCGCGGGAGGCTCAGTCGCCACCGTCTCTGGAGGCTCAGTCGCCGTCGGCGCGGGAGGCTCAGTCGCCACCGCCTCTGGAGGCTCAGTCGCCGTCGCTGTCCGCACCGGCTTCGGCGTCGGCACCGGCACCGCCACCGGCACCGGTGGACGGCGGCCCGTTCCGCACCGGCCGTGTGTAGATCTTGGCGACACAGGCCGGAATGGCCGCCCCCGGCTCGTGCGAACGCGCCCGGTAGGCGCTCGGGCTCTCCCCCACCAGCTCGGTGAACCGCGAGCTGAACGACCCCAGCGACGTACACCCCACGGCGAAGCAGACCTCCGTCACCGACAGGTCCCCCCGCCGCAGCAGCGCCTTGGCCCGCTCGATCCGGCGGGTCATCAGGTAGCTGTACGGCGTCTCCCCGTAAGCGGCCCGAAAACTCCGCGAGAAGTGCCCCGACGACATGTGCGCCGCCCGCGCCAGCGCCGGCACGTCCAGCGGTTGCGCGTAATCCCGATCCATCAGGTCACGCGCCCGCCGCAGCTGAACCAGGTCTTCCAGATTCACGGGGTCAGGATCGCACGGGGGACGTACGGGGGCGTACGGGCAGCGCATGGGGCGCCGTGACCTGCGCGACCCAGTGTTCGGTGGCGAACACACGGCGGTCAGGGAGAAGGCTCCCGGCCCGCGGACCACCGCGAATCCCGGTGGCGCTCCGCAGCCGCCACCGGCCAGGATCACGGCATGCGTGCCTTCCTGGAGACCGACCGGCTGGTGCTGCGGCCGTTCACCGCCGACGACGCCGGCCGCCTCTTCGCGCTCGACAACGACCCGGACGTCATGCGCTTCATCAACGGCGGCCGGCCCACGACCCACGAGGAGATCGCGGAGCGGACCTTGCCGCGGCTCCTGCACGACCACCCGTGTTTCGGGACGCGCGGATACTGGGCGGCGTCGGAGAAAGGGACCGGGGTGTTTCTGGGGTGGTTCGAATTCCGGCCCCTGGAGGACGACAGCCCCGCCGTGGTCGAACTCGGCTACCGTCTCAACAAAGCGGCCTGGGGCCGCGGCTACGCCACCGAGGGAGCGCGGGCGCTCATCGACAAGGGCTTCACCGAGTTCGCGGTGGAGCGGGTGACCGCGAACACCATGGCGGTCAACCGCGCGTCCCGGCGGGTGATGGAGAAGTCCGGCCTGTCCTTTCTCCGCTCCTTCACCGGCGACTGGCCGGAGGCGATTCCCGGCTCGGAACACGGCGAGGTGGAGTACGTGCTCACGCGGGACGAGTGGGAACGGCGGCGGTAAACGACGACAGGCGGCGATGTCCGTATTGCTGAAGCCCGAAGGCGCCGCTCAGCTCAAGCGGGCTCGCAGGAGGCAGAATTCGTTGCCTTCGGGATCGGCCAGGACGTACCAGGGCTCATCACCGCTCTGGCCGATATCGGCGTGGCGCGCACCGAGTTCCAGGAGGCGTTCGAGTTCGGCGTCCTGGTCGCGGTCGGTGGCGTTGACGTCGAAATGCAGCCGCGACTGCCCGGTTTTGGGCTCGGTGGTGGGGACGAGGACCAAAGTCGGCTGCAATCCGCCGAACCCTTCGCGTGGTCCGATCTCCACCGCGCCGTGGTCGTCGGGGTCGAGCACGACGAAGTCCAGTACCTCGCACCAGAACGCCGCCAGCCGCTGCGGATCCCGGCAGGGAATGACCAGTTCGGAAATACGACATGCCATGGCCGGAACCCTACGGCTCGTCAAATGCGCGTGACCAGACCCTTGCTGCCACTCGCCGGGCACGTCGGGAAGTGCGACGACGAGACCAGAGGTTGGTATGCGCATTCATGCGATGATTGTGCAATATGGACGGACGTATGAGCAGCAGAAACCCCTTGCACAACTCGGCGACCGCGATCCTCTATCTCGTCTTCGCGGTCATCGCCGTGGCCGGCTCCGTGTGGTTGATCAGCGTCTGGGTGCCGGATCGGATCGCCGCTGAACGTGCGTACCGATCCGCGCCGTCCTGCGCCCAGGCTTCCCGCGCCGATGACTGCGTGCGGGACGAGGAGTTCACCGTCTCGGACATCCACATCGGGAAGAAGCAGTACAAGGCGACCCTGACCGATTCCGCGGGCACGGCCTGGCGGGTCGGATTCGCCGGTGAGGACCCGCTGCTGAACGAGCTGCACGACGGTGACCGGGTGACCGGCACCGTCTGGCAGGGCGCCGTCCAGGAGATAGCCGCCAAGGGGACGCGGCAGAAGACCTGGGAGCGGCCCGTCAATCCCCCCGGAACCGAGCTGGCCATGGCCATCGGCCTCGGGGCCGCGGGACTGGTCCTGGGTGTCGTGTGCGGCTGGCGGCTGCGGCAGGGCGCCGACCGGCACGAGCCGACCCGGCGCATGCGCTACCTGGTCCGGTTGGCCGCCGGCCTGGGTGCGGCCGGTATCGCCGCGACCGTGCTCACCGCGGTCTTCGACCTCCGGCTCTGGATGGGCCCTGCCCTCTGGGCGTTGTTCAGCGCGCCCATGGCCGCCTGGGCCGTACGCGCGTGGCGGCGGGCGCCGTTCCTGGCACCCGAGCCGTGGACGCCGAAGCCGCTGTGACCCGAGCCGACCGCCGGCATGTCCCGCGTCCGGCGGCCCGCCCGGCGGTCCGTCCGCCCGGCGGTCCATCCGTCCGGCGCTCCATCCGTCCGGCGCTCCATCCGCCCGGCGGCCCGCCCGTCCGGCGCCGACCGCGTGCCCCAGCGGCGAGCCTCGGCCGCTATGGGCGGCCCGGCCCAGGAGCAGCGTCGAGCGCGTCGAGCACCGCGTCGCCGTTCGCCCTCGCCCACTCGGTCAGCATGTGGATCGGCTCGATCAGCGTCGCCCCGAGCGGGGTGAGTTCGTACTCGACGCGGGGCGGCGCATCGGCGTAGGCGTGGCGGCGGACGAGTCCGTGCGCCATGAGCCGCCGGAGTGTCTGGGTGAGCATCTTGCGGGAGATGCCGCCGATCAGCTCGATCAGTTCGCCATGGCGCACCGGGCCCTTGCTGAGGCCGTAGAGCACGACCACCGTCCATTTGTCGGCGATCAGCTCGACCGCCAGCCGCGCCGGGCAGTCGGCGAGAAAGGGATCACCGGGACCGAAACCGCTCACGGCGCCAAAAGTACCCGCGCGCAAGGTACCTGCTGGTTCCTGTCGGAAACCTAGCCTGGCTGCTCTCCCCTCCCGAAGCAGCCAGGAGAGTCATGCGAGTCATCACCCAGCAGACGCTCGGCGGCCCCGAGGTGCTCACCATCGTGGACGCGCCCGAGCCCCGCCCCCTCCCGACCGAGGTTCTCGTCCACGTCGAGGCGATCGGGCTGAACCCACTGGAGGCACGCCTGCGCGCCGGCGAGTTCCCGCTGATCGGCCGGCCGCCGTTCACCCTCGGCTGGGACCTCAGCGGCGTGGTCGGGGAGTCGCCGCGGACGTGGCGGTTCCGGCCCGGGGACGAGGTGTTCGGGATGCCGCTGTTCCCGCGGGCGGCGAGCGCGTACGCCGAGGCCGTGTCGGCGCCGGCGTTGCACCTGATACGCAAGCCGGCATCGCTGTCGCACGTCGAGGCGGCGGCGCTGCCGGTCGTCGGGCTCACCGCGTGGCAGGGTCTCGTCGACCTCGGCGGCGTGACCGAGGGCGCCCGGGTCCTGGTCCACGGCGGGGGTGGCGGGGTGGGCCACGTCGCGATCCAGATAGCGAAGGCGCTCGGCGCACACGTGATCACGACAGCCCGCGGGAGCAAACGGGAGTTCGTCGAGGGGTTCGGCGCCGACGAGGTGGTCGACTACACGGCGGTCGACTTCACCGAGGCGGTCCGCGACATCGACGTCGTACTCGACACGCTCGGCGGCGACACCGCCGAGCGCTCGCTCGAAGTCCTCCGCCCGGGCGGTCACCTGGTGACGGCGGTCGCCGAGGAGGACGCGCGGCTCGCCGCCAAGTACGCGGCGGCCGGCATGCGCTTCAGCGGCATCGCGGTCGACCCCGATCCGGTCGCCCTGCGCGGCCTCGTCGAACTCGTCGAACAGGGCGGGCTCCGGGTCCACGTGCAGGAGACGTTCCCGTTCGAGCGCGTCGCCGACGCGCACCGGGTGCTCGACGCCGGCCACCTCCAGGGAAAGCTCGTGCTCACGGTCTGAATTCTGTGTGGTGCCTGGACTTCGTCACGCCGTTGGGCCTCGGCTCCGACCCGCCGTGGGGCCTTCGCGGGGCCCTCGACCCCGCCCCGCCGTGAAGCCTTCGTGGGATCCTGGACTCCGACCCGCCGTGGGCGTGGACTTCGCCCCGCCGTGGGGCCCGCCGAGCGTCGGATTCTCTGATCCCCAACCGCACCGGATCCAGCCGACCTGCCACTCCCACCGGAAACCGGCAGACATCCGGTGGCTACCGGAAGCCGACAGTCCTCCGGCGGCTACCGGAAACCGACAGCCCCCGGCGGGTGGTGAAGGTCATTCCGGGCCACCCCGCCAGGTCACGCGCATCGCCTCCGGCCCCCGGATGTGCGGCCGTTCTCGCCACCTGATGTCGCGGACGGTCAGCTCCGGGGCCCTGGTGAGCAGCACCCGCAGGCCCTCCTGGAGGTCGATGCGCCCGAGCTGGGCACCGACGCAGTAGTGCGCGCCATAACCGAAGGTGAGGTGTCCACCGGGCGGCCGGGTGAAGTCGATCGCGTCGGGGTCCTCGAACCGGGCCGGGTCGTGGTTGGCCGACTCGACGGCGACGGTCAGGGCTTCTCCCGCGCGTACCAGCGTGCCGCCGACGTTGACGTCCTCCCGCGCATAGCGGACGAACAGGCCGGCACCGGCGGAGGCGTTGTTGCGCAACAGCTCCTCGACCGCCGACGGCAGCTCGGCCGGATTCGCACGCAGCCGGTTCCAGAGCGCACGGTCGCCCCGCGTGAGAACGTAGACGCAGTTCGGAATCTGGGTGGTGATCGCCTCGAACCCGGCCAGCAGCATGCTGACGACCAGTTCGATCAGGTCGGCGTCGGTGAGCCGGTCCTCCTCGTCCCGGGCCTGGACCATCGCCGACATCAGGTCGTCGCGGGGGCGGGCCCGCCGCTCGGCGATGAGCCGCTCGGTGCAGGCGCGCAGGTCACCGAACCGCCGCATTATGTCCTCGTGGCCGACGGCACTGCCGGGCATCAGCGCCGCGCTGGTCGACTCGAACGCCTCCCGGTCCGAGACCGGCACGCCGAGCAGGTCGCAGATGGACAGCACGCTCATCGGCTGCGCGTAGTCCACCACGATGTCCATGCCCGGTCCGGCGTTCATCGCCGACGTCAGCAGTTCGTCCGCCGCCGCGCGCACCGCCGGGCGCTGCGTTTCGATACGGGACCTGCTGAGGGCCTTCGCCAACAGCGTGCGCAGCCGGGTGTGTTCGGGGGCGTCCAGGATGATCAGCCCGGCCAGTTCCGTCGCCTCCTCCTGGCGCGGGTAGTCCCGGCCGACCGACATCGCACGGCTGAACCGCGCGTCGCCCAGCACCAGCCGGGCGTCCGCGTAGCGGGTGACCAGCCAGGTGGGTTCGCCGTAGGCGAGCCGCACCCGGAGCAGCCCCTCGCGCTGCCGCAGCTCCCGGAACCGCTCGTTGACCTCGATGCCGCGGCCGTCGTCGAAGGGGAAGTGCTCCAGTGCCTCGGTGGCCTCGGGAAGATCGGGAAGTTCGGGAACAGTCGTCATGCGGGCTGCACCTCCGTCAGCCAGTCGTGCGGGTTCGCTGAGATCAGGTCGGCGTGCTGGGACAGGATGGTGAAGTGATCGCCGGGCAGCCTGCGCAGGCGGTACGCCGGTTCGGCCGGAAACGGGCGGTCCTGCGAGCTGATGGGCATACCCGCGACACCCGCGATCACCTCGCCGGCGAGCAGGTGCAGGATCGGCGCCTCCAGCGGGCCACCTCGACTCCGTCGGAAATCCAGGACGACCGTATGACCGGCGATTCCCGATTTTCCCTAGAGTCCCGTTGCGGCCGAAACGCAGCCGTCCGTCCGTATCACCCGGGGGAAGCCGCGACTGTGGCGCCGACGCCGGCCCTTCTGGGGGCGGGGCCGCCGGGAGGTGTGTTGCGCGGCCTTCCGGACATCTACGCCCGGTTCCCCGACCGGCAAGCGGCCCGCCGCGCCTACCTGCGGTGACCGCCCGGACAGGAAGGCGTATCGCCACGGCGCCCACCGCATTTCGACCCCGTCGACGAGCGGATCACCGAACCTGCCCAGCCCGCGCCGGCCCCTCGGCAGCCGACCGCCGCAGCCCCTGGGGCCCGGTCACCCAGCGACAGCGAGGCACACCAGCAGGACGGGTAGGCCCCCGCCCCACCCCGACACGACCACTTTTGCTAGCACCCGCTTGCAATAGTTAGCACGATGCCGCACCATCGAGACATGGCATCACTCAACGTCGGCAATCTCGGCGAGTTCCTGCGGGAGCAGCGGCGCAACGCGCAGCTGAGTCTGCGGCAGCTCGCGGATGCCGCCGGGGTGTCCAACCCGTATCTCAGTCAGATCGAGCGCGGGCTGCGCAAGCCGAGCGCGGACATCCTGCAGCAGCTGGCCAAGGCGCTGCGGATCTCCGCCGAGACGCTGTACGTGCAGGCCGGGATCCTCGACGAGCGGAAGGTGGACGGGGTCGAGGTGCATACCGCGGTCCTCACCGATCCGGCGCTGACCGAGAAGCAGAAGCAGGTGCTGCTGCAGATCTACGAGTCCTTCCGCAAGGAGAACGGACACGGGAGCGGGAGCGGCGGCACGCCCGCCGGCGAGCCCGCCCCGGATGCCCGAGAGGCCGACGGCGACCCGCACGCCACCTGAGCGACCGACCACCGATTCCAGGAGGAACCACGCCATGGCCATCACCGACGACGTCCGCAAGGCGCTGACCGACCCGACTCCGCTGTATGCCATCGCCGGCACCGTGGACTTCGCCGCCGAGAAGGCCAAGGAGATCCCGGCCCTGGTGGAGAAGTTCCGCGCGGAGGCCCCCAAGCGCTTCGAGGCCGTCCGCAACACCGACCCGAAGACCGTCCAGGACCGCGTGAGCAAGGAGGCGAAGGAGGCGCAGGACTGGATCACCCGCCAGCTGAGCCTGCTCGACTCCGACTTCAAGAAGCTGAGCCAGCAGACGCAGGACCTCGTGCTCCAGGGCGTGGGCCGGGCGGCCGAGGCCGCCGTCAAGGCGCGTGAGGGGTACGAGGAGCTGGCCGAGCGGGGCCGCAACGCGGTGCAGACGTGGCGTTCCGAGACCGCCGAGGCCACCGAGGACCTGGCGGTCGCGATCGAGCCGGAGCCCAAGCAGGAGCCCGTGACGGAGCCCGGCTCCGAGGGCGCGGCCGGTGCCGACACGGTGATCGGCGCCGACGCGAAGGCGGCTTCCGCCAAGAAGACCACCACCGCCAAGAAGACGACGGCCAAGAAGACCACGCCGCCGGCCGAGAACGGCAAGTAACGCATCGAGCGACGGCGGGCCGGGCACGCACCGCGTGTCCGGCCCGTTCTCCGGGTACGGTGGGGCGGCGACGGACCGAGTCGAACGGGTGGTGGCAGTGCTGATCTACGGATTCCAGAACGTGCTGAGCTGGGTACAGCTGGCCCTGGCCGTGTACGCCGCCGTGATGCTCGTCGACGCGGCCGTACGGCGCGAGGACGCCTACCGGGCCGCGGACAAGCAGACCAAGGGCATGTGGCTGATCTTCCTGGTGATCGCCACGGCGCTGCTGTTCCTGCTGCCGCTGATGTCCTTCCTGCCGATCATCGGGCTGATCGCGGTGATCGTCTACACGGTGGACGTACGGCCCGCGGTCAAGGCGGTCTCCGGGGGCGGCCGGGGCCCTCGCCGCGGCGGCGGGTCGAGTTCGGACGGGCCGTACGGGCCGTTCAACGGGCGGTAGAAAGGTTTCGGCCCCGCTCCCGGCCGCGGCCCCGTTCCCAGCCGCGGCTGCGATCGCGGCCGCAGTCGGTGTCGCAGTCGCAGTCGCAGTCGCAGTCGCAGTCGCAGTCGCAGTCGAGCGTGTATGGCGGTCCCTTGACCGTCACAGGTCCCGCCCCTGCGTCAGTCCCGCACCCGGCCCCGGTCCAGCAGGAGTACGGCCACGTCGTCCGTCAGCTCCCCGCCGTTGAGGTCCCGTACCTCCGTGACCGCCGCGTCGAGCAGCTGCTCGCCCCGTAGCCCGGCGGCCATCTGACGGGCCACCAGTTCGGCCATGCCTTCCTGGCCGAGGCGTTCCCTGCCCTCGCCGACGCGGCCTTCGATCAGACCGTCCGTGTACATCATCAGGCTCCACGAGCCGCCCAGCACGACCTGGCGGCGCGGCCAGCGGGCGCCCGGTAGCAGGCCGAGGGCCGGGCCGCCGTCCTCGTACGGAAGAAGGCGCGGCGCGCCGCCGGAGCGGGCGAGCAGGGGCGCGGGGTGGCCGGCCAGGCAGACGCTGGCGTGGCGGCCGTCCGGCGCGATGTCCACCAGGCACAGCGTCGCGAAGATCTCGTCGTCGGCGCGCTCGTTCTCCAGGACCTTCTGGAGGGTGGAGAGCAGCGCGTCACCGCACAGGCCGGCGAAGGTCAACGCGCGCCAGGCGATGCGCAGTTCCACGCCGAGGGCGGCCTCGTCGGGGCCGTGGCCGCAGACGTCGCCGATCATCGCGTGGACCGTGCCGTCGGGCGTGCGCACGGTGTCGTAGAAGTCGCCGCCGAGCAGCGCGCGGCTCCGGCCGGGGCGGTAGCGGGCCGCGAAGCGCAGGTCGGAGCCGTCCAGGAGCGGTGTGGGCAGCAGGCCGCGCTCCAGGCGCCGGTTCTCCTGGGCCAGCATCCGGGACTCGGTGAGCTGGCGCTGCGCGAGGTCGGCGCGCTTGCGCTCGACGGCGTACCGCACGGCCCGGCTGAGCACCGAGCCGTCCAGCTCGTCGCGGAAGAGGTAGTCCTGCGCGCCGACGCGGACCGCTTCGGCGCCCCGCTCGGCGTCGGCCTCGGCGGTCAGTACGAGGACGGCGTGGGCGGGTGCCATCCGCAGCACCGCGCGCAGGGCGCCCAGTTCGTCGCGGCCGCCGCCCTCCTCCGGCGCGGCGCCGTCCCGGTCCGCGCGGTCCGGCGCGCCCGCCGGTGCCAGGTCGAGCAGGATGCAGTGCACGTCGTCGGTGAGCAGCCGCTCCGCCTCGGTGAGGTTGCGGGCCGTACGGACGCGGGCCCGGCGGCCGTCCCGGTCCCGCATCTCGGGCACCGGGCTGGTGGGGTCCTCGCCGATGAGGAGCAGGGTCAGCCCCGGCCCGCCGGTGTCCGCGGGCTCCGCCGCCGGGTCCGCCGCTTCCGCCGTGCCCGCCGCGGCGTCGCGCGCGTGGCCCGCCGGCGCTGCCTGGTGCGGCAGCACGGCCGTCCGCTGGCGCGGTATCGGTACGGACATGCTCTGCTTCCTTCCCTCCCCCGAGGGTGCGCGGGCCCGCCGAGCGGCGTGCCACTGTGCCCGGTTCCGCCGCCGCCCGGCGGTCGGTCCGGGCGGTGCGCCACCGGGCACCGAGACGCGACCATAGCGGTAGCGCCGAGTGCTACGGAATGGCCGACGGCAAACCGCCCTTGTCATATGCCGTCCGCCACAGGCCTTTTGACCTGGGAAGGGAGGAAAGCGGAATGACGAACATCACCCCGCGGCCAGGACCGCACCCACCCACACAGCGTGACCAAGGGCACGCCGGTGTCACGCTGAGTGCAACATCGGGAACCCTGGCCCGTCAGCGCGGCGTGAGCGGGGCCGCACCCTCGGTGAGGCCCCGCCCGCCTCGCTCCGGCCCCGTCACTTGTCGGGCCGCACCACCCCGAGGATCGGCATCGACCCGGCACCGGCGAGCGTGACCTGCCGCCCCGGGCGCGGCGCGTGCACGATCGCGCCGTCGCCGACGTACATGCCGACGTGGCTCGCGTCGCCGTAGTAGATGATCAGGTCGCCGGGGCGCATGTCCTTGATGTCGATGCGCGGCAGCTGCCGCCACTGCTCCTGCGAGGTACGGGGCACGGCCTTGCCGGCCGCCTCCCAGGCGCGCATGGTCAGCCCCGAGCAGTCGAAGGTGTCCGGGCCCTCGGCGCCCCACACGTAGTCCTTGCCGATCTGCGCCGTCGCGTACGCCACGGCCTTCTTGCCGGCCGCCGAGGCATGGGCGTCGATGTCCTTCAGTACACCGGAATCCAGCCACTTCTGCTGTTCCTGGAGGGCCCGCGCGTCCTCCATCTTGCGCAGCCGCTCCTTCTCCTCGGCGGCCAGCCGGGATTCCAGCTCCTGCGCGGCCTCGACCTTCTTGCGGATGTCGAGCTGCGCGGCCTCCTTCTTCCGGCGGTTCTCCTCCAGCCGCTCCCAGCGGTCGGTCGCGTCCTGGGAGTAGCCCTCCAACGCGGACTTGGTGCGGCCCAGTTGGGTGATCAGGTCGTTGGCGGCGTGCTGGCTCTTGCGGACCAGTGTGGCGTCGTCGAGGAACCGCTCGGGGTCCTTGTTGAGCATCAGGCGGGCCTCGGGGGGAATGCCGCCGCCCCGGTACTGCGCGCTGGCCAGCGCGCCCGCCTGGCGCTTGAGGTCGTCCATCCGCCGCTGCGTCCGGTCGATGTTCCGCGCCAGCTTGACGATCTCCTTCTGCTGGAGATCCACCTGTTCCTTCGCCGCGTTGTACGCCTCGGTGGCCTTCTCCGCCGCGCGGTAGAGGTTCTCCAGCTGCGTGCGGACCTCCTCCAGACGCTTTTCGGACACGGTCGGCCCGGGGTCCGCGTACGCGGCGGGCGCCGTCCCGGCGAGCATCCCCGTCACGCCCAGCGCCACGGCCGTCGCGGCCACCACGGCGCCCCGCAGCCCCCGCGCGCCCGGCCCGCCCCCCGCGCCCCGGCGCCTCGGTACCCCGGTGGGCGGCACCGTGCCCGCCGCCCCCGCCGCGCCCTTGACGCTCCCTGCGTCCCGTATGCCGTATGCACCGCGAACGCCCCGCCCTGCCCCCTGCCGCACCACCAGCCACCTCCGGTCGATCCGCACCGATTCGCGCACTCCTACAGGCGCGGATGCTGCCATACCGGCGGGTAATCCGACAGAGCGACGCCGAGGATTCCGGGCCGTACGAACGCCGCCCCCAGCCGTCGGCCGAGGTTCACCCCACGTTCACCCTCCTCCATCGGCAGCTTCACCTGATCTGCCTAATTTCGGCCGTACCGAGCGGCGCGCCGCTCCTTCGGGGCGAGCGCGGCACGGCATTGCTGGGCCACCGGGCAACCGGCTCCGGCGGCCCTTGTCCCACCGCTTCGGCCGCCGCACAGTGACCGGCACAGGCCGCCCTCCGGGCGACCGCCCCGGACACCGTCCCGGTGACCACACACATCTCCACCGCACGCCGAAGAAGCGGCGCGCCCCAGGAAGGAACTGACGACCGTGAAGCAGCTGCAGCGCAAGAACCGGGTTCGCGCCCTCGCCGTCGGCGCTCTCGCCGTCACCGGTGCCCTGACCCTGTCGGCGTGCGGCTCCGACGACACCAGTGGTGGCGGCGGGGCGTCCTCGGCGAAGGCAAGCAACATCAAGTGCGAGGGCAAGGGCAAGCTGCTCGCCTCCGGCTCGTCCGCGCAGAAGAACGCCATGGACGCCTGGGTGCAGGTCTACTCCGGCGCCTGCAAGGACACCAGCATCAACTACCAGCCCACCGGCTCCGGCGCGGGCATCACCACCTTCCTCCAGGGCCAGACCGCCTTCGCGGGCTCCGACTCGGCGCTCAAGCCCGAGGAGGTGGAGAAGTCCAAGAAGGTCTGCAAGGGCGGCCAGGCGATCAACCTGCCGATGGTCGGCGGCCCGATCGCGGTCGGCTACAACGTGCCCGGTGTGGACAGCCTGGTCCTGGACGCCCCGACGCTCGCCAAGATCTTCGACTCGGAGATCACCAAGTGGAACGACGCGGCGATCAAGAAGCTGAACCCCGAGGCCAAGCTGCCGGACCTGAAGATCCAGGCGTTCCACCGCTCGGACGACTCCGGCACCACCGACAACTTCACCAAGTACCTCAAGGGCGCCGCGCCCGACGCCTGGAAGCACGAGCCGGGCAAGACCTGGGAGGGCAAGGGCGGCCAGGCCGCGTCCGGTTCGGCCGGCGTGTCCTCGCAGGTCAAGCAGACCAGCGGCGCGATCTCCTACTTCGAGCTGTCGTACGCCACGGCCAGCAAGATCAACACGGTGAAGCTGAACACCGGCGCCAAGGCCCCGGTCGAGGCCACCGTCGACAACGCCTCCAAGGCCATCGCCGAGGCCAAGCAGGTCGGCCAGGGCAGCGACCTGGCCCTGAAGCTGAACTACACCACCAAGGCCGAGGACGCCTACCCGATCACCCTCGTCACGTACGAGGTCGTCTGCGACAAGGGCAACAAGGCGGAGACGCTGCCCGCCACCAAGTCCTTCCTCACCTACATCGCCGGCAAGGACGGCCAGAACTCCCTGAAGGAGCTCGGCTACGCGCCGCTGCCCACCGAGATCGCCGACAAGGTCCGCTCGGCCGTCTCCTCGCTCTCCTGACCCACCGGGCGGCGGCCCGCGCACCCCTCGCGGGCCGCCGCCCTTCCGGTGCACCGCCGCGCCAGGAGCCCCCGCCGGGCTCCGCAGACCGGAGAAACCATGAATTCAGCACCCTCGATATCCAGCGCCCCACCACCGCCCGCGCCGCCCGCCTCCGCGGTCTCCGGCAAGGCGGTACGCCCCGGAGACCGCGTCTTCCTCGGCCTCTCCCGCGGCTCGGGCATCGCCCTCCTGGTGATCATGGCCGCCATCGCGGTCTTCCTCACCGTCCGCTCGGTGATCGCCATCTCCGGTGACCACGCGAACTTCCTGACCTTCTTCGAGTGGAACACCTCGGGCCCCGAGCCGCGGTTCGGCATCGCGGTGCTCGCCTTCGGCACCGTCGTCAGCTCGGTGATCGCGATGGTCATCGCGGTCCCGGTCGCGGTCGGCATCGCGCTGTTCATCTCGCACTACGCACCGCGCAGGCTGGCCTCCCCGCTCGGGTACGTCATCGACCTGCTCGCCGCCGTCCCCAGCATCATCTACGGCCTGTGGGGCGCCCTCTTCCTCGTGCCGCACCTGACCGGCCTCTTCAGCTGGCTGAACGACTACTTCGGCTGGACCGGCATCTTCTCCTACGCCGACGAGGCCCCCCGCGCGCTGTTCACCGTCGGCGTCCTGCTCGCGATCATGATCCTGCCGATCGTCACCAGCGTCAGCCGCGAGGTCTTCCTCCAGGTGCCGAAGATGCACGAGGAGGCCGCCCTCGCGCTCGGCGCGACCCGCTGGGAGGTCATCCGCATGTCGGTGCTGCCGTTCGGCCGCTCCGGCATCATCAGCGCCTCGATGCTGGGCCTGGGCCGCGCGCTCGGCGAGACGATGGCCGTGGCCACCGTGCTGTCCCCGAGCTTCCTGATCAACGTCAGCCTGCTGAACCCGGGCGGCGGCACCTTCGCGCAGAACATCGCCAGCAAGTTCAGCGAGGCCGACGAGTTCGGGCAGGACGCCCTGATCGCCTCCGGCCTCGTCCTCTTCGTCATCACGCTGCTCGTCAACGCCGCGGCCCGCCTGATCATCGCGCGCCGCAAGGAGTACTCGGGGGCCAACGCATGAGCAACACGGTCACCGCGCCGCGGCCGGTCGCCGACAGCGCCCCGCTCCCGGTCTCGCTCCGGCAGCCCCGGCTGCCCCGCTGGGCCCCGGCCGCCCTCGCCCTGGCGGCGGTCGCCGTGGGCTGCGGCATCGGCCTGCTCGCCGGCCTGGAGAGCCGCATCCAGTGGGGCCTGATCGCCGCCCTGCTGTTCGTCCTCGGTACGTTCGCGCTCGCCGCCGCCGTCGAGGGCACCCGGCAGGCCAAGGACCGCCTCGCCACCAGCCTGGTCTGGATCTGCTTCATCCTGGCCGTGGTGCCGCTGGCCTCCCTCATCTGGGAGACCGTCGCACGCGGCATCAAGGTCCTCGACGGCTACTTCCTCAGCCACTCGATGGGCACCCTGCCCGACGCGCTGCCCGGCGGCGGCATCTACCACGCGATCATCGGCACCCTGGAGCAGGTCGGCCTCGCCGCCCTGATCGCCGCGCCGATCGGCCTGCTGACCGCCATCTACCTCGTCGAGTACGGGCGGGGGAAGCTCGCCAAGGCCGTCACCTTCTTCGTGGACGTGATGACCGGCATCCCCTCGATCGTGGCCGGCCTGTTCATCCTCTCGGTGTGGATCCTCATCCTCGGCTTCGGCCCGTCCGGCTTCGCCGGCGCGATGGCCCTGGCGATCCTGATGATGCCGGTGGTGGTCCGCTCCACCGAGGAGATGCTCAAGCTGGTGCCCAACGAGCTGCGCGAGGCGTCGCTGGCCCTCGGCGTACCGAAGTGGCGCACCATCCTCAAGGTGGTCCTGCCGACCTCGATCGGCGGCATCACCACCGGTCTGATGCTGGCCGTCGCCCGCATCACCGGCGAGACCGCGCCCGTCCTGCTGCTCGTCTGGGGCGCGAAGACGATCAACAACAACCCCTTCGAGGGCGCCCAGCAGTCGCTGCCGCTGTATGTCTTCCAGCAGTGGCAGCAGGGCTCCGAGGCCTCCTACGACCGCGCCTGGGCCGCGGCCCTGGTCCTCATCGCCTTCGTCATGATCCTCAACCTGGTGGCCCGCGGCATCGCCCGCTGGAAGGCCCCCAAGACCGGCCGCTGACCCTCCCCACGACCTGTACGGAGCGGGGGTGTCCCCGCTCCCCGAAAGAAGCAGTGATTTCCATGGCCAAGCGAATCGACGTCAGCGGCCTCTCCGCCTATTACGGCAGCCACAAGGCCATCGACGACATCTCCATGACCGTCGAGCCCCGCTCGGTGACCGCCTTCATCGGTCCCTCGGGCTGCGGCAAGTCGACGTTCCTGCGCACCCTGAACCGGATGCACGAGGTCACCCCCGGCGGCCGCGTCGAGGGCAAGGTCCTGCTGGACGACGAGAACCTGTACGGCAGCGGTGTGGACCCGGTGGCGGTGCGCCGTACCGTCGGCATGGTCTTCCAGCGCCCGAACCCGTTCCCCACCATGTCGATCTTCGACAATGTGGCGGCGGGCCTGCGGCTGAACGGCTCGTACAAGAAGTCCGAGCTGAACGACGTCGTGGAGAAGTCCCTCAAGGGCGCCAACCTCTGGAACGAGGTCAAGGACCGGCTGAACAAGCCCGGCTCCGGCCTGTCCGGCGGCCAGCAGCAGCGGCTGTGCATCGCCCGCGCCATCGCGGTCGAGCCGCAGGTGCTGCTGATGGACGAGCCGTGCTCGGCGCTCGACCCGATCTCCACCCTCGCCATCGAGGACCTGATCGGCGAGCTGAAGGAACGGTTCACGATCGTCATCGTGACGCACAACATGCAGCAGGCGGCGCGCGTCTCGGACCGTACGGCCTTCTTCAACCTGGCCGCCGTCGGGCAGCCCGGCAAGCTGGTCGAGATCGACGAGACCGAGCGGATCTTCTCCAACCCGTCGGTCCAGGCCACGGAGGACTACATCTCCGGCCGCTTCGGCTGAGGACCGGTGTCCGGGCCCGCCCGGGTCCCGGAACACCGGCTCCGGCCGGCCCCGCGCGTCCTGCGGTGCTGCATGGCGGTGCCACCGCAAGGACGAGGGCCCGCCCTCCGGTTCCGGAGGGCGGGCCCACAAGAGCGCGCGGCCCGCGGGCCGCGGTCACGTCACGCGAACACGAGGTGGACGCACCAGTAGCTCAGGGCGGCCACCGCCGCACCGGCGGGCATGGTGATGAACCAGCCCATGACGATGTTCTTGGCGACGCCCCAGCGCACCGCCCGGGTGCCCTTCGTCGAGCCCACACCCATGATCGCCGAGGTGATGACGTGGGTGGTGGAGATCGGCGCGTGGAACATGAACGAGGCGGTGTACATGACGGACGCCGCGGTCGTCTCGGCCGCGAAGCCCTGCGGCGGGTCCAGTTCGATGATCCGCCGGCCGAGGGTGCGCATGATGCGCCAGCCGCCCGCGTACGTGCCGAGCGACAGGGTCAGCGCACAGGCGATCTTCACCCAGACCGGGATGGCGTCGCCCGCACTCTGCACGTCCGCGATGACCAGCGCCATCACCACGATGCCCATGGTCTTCTGGGCGTCCTGGAGGCCGTGCCCGAGCGCCATGCCGGCCGCCGAGACCGTCTGCGCGATACGGAAGCCGCGCTTGGCCTTGTGCGGGTTGGACTTCCGGAACAGCCACATGATCACGACCATCACCAGATAGCCGAGGACCAGGCCGATCACGGGCGAGAGGAACATCGGGACGACGATCTTCTCTATGACGCCCGACCAGTAGACGGTCGTACCGCCCGCCAGCGCGGCGCCCACCATGCCGCCGAAGAGCGCGTGCGAGGACGACGACGGCAGTCCGAAGTACCAGGTGACCAGGTTCCAGACCACCGCGCCGACCAGGGCGGCGAAGAGGATGCCCATCCCCTTGGAGCCCTCGGGCGTGGAGATCAGCCCCTCGCTGACCGTCTTGGCGACCCCGCTGCCGAGGAAGGCACCGGCGAGGTTCATCACCGCGGCCATCGCCAGCGCCGCCCGCGGGGTCAGCGCCCGCGTCGAGACCGAGGTCGCGATGGCGTTCGCGGAGTCGTGAAAACCGTTGGTGTACGTGAAACCGAGCGCGACCCCGATGGTCACGATGAGCGCGAAGGTGTCCACCGGAGGTCAGGACTCCTTGACGGCGATCGTCTCGACCGTATTGGCGACATGCTCGAAGGCGTCGGCCGCCTCTTCCAGGATGTCCACGATCTGCTTGAGCTTGAGCACCTCGATGGCGTCGTACTTGCCGTTGAACAGGTGCGCGAGCAGCTTGCGGTGGATCTGGTCGGCCTGGTTCTCCAGCCGGTTGACCTCGATCCAGTACTCGGTGAGGTTGGACATCGTCCGCAGGTTCGGCATCGCCTCGGCGGTCAGCTCCGCCGCCCGGGACAGGACCTCGATCTGCTGCTCGACGCCCTTGGGCAGCTCCTCGATGCTGTAGAGGACGACGAGATCGACGGCCTCTTCCATGAAGTCCATGATGTCGTCGAGCGAGGAGGCGAGGTTGTAGATGTCCTCGCGGTCGAACGGCGTGATGAAGGAGGAGTTCAGCTGGTGGAAGATCGCGTGGGTCGCGTCGTCCCCCGCGTGCTCCGCAGCCCGCATCCTCTCGGCGATCTCTGTCCGCGCGGAGGCGTCCGCCCCGAGCAGTTCCATCAGGAGCTTGGAGCCCGTGACGATGTTGTCCGCGGAGGCGGCGAACATGTCGTAGAAGCTCGTCTCCCTGGGGGTCAGACGAAAGCGCACGTGAAATCCTCGGGGTGCATCGGATTCGGTCGAGTTGATGCTAGGCGCATCATCCAGCCACAGCTAACCGGCATTCCTTCAGTGTCGCCCATCGGGGAGCATGCTCTGCACGGGGGACCGCCCGCGCCCGCGAATTTCTGTACCATATACCCACTGGGGGTATATGGACCGCCTACGTACCACGGGAGATGGCCATGACGACCACGGACGCCGACACCGACGGCAGCACCGCAGCCGCCGCGGCCTGCCACACCGAAGGGCCGAAAACCGCCTTCCGGCCGGACCCCGACGCCGTCACCGATCACGATCTGGGCATCCACGGCTACGCGAAGCAGAAGGACGCGCACATCAAGAGGCTGCGCCGGATCGAGGGCCAGATCCGCGGCCTCCAGCGCATGCTGGAGGAAGATGTGTACTGCATCGACATACTCACCCAGGTCTCGGCGAGCACGAAGGGCCTGCAGTCCTTCGGCCTCCAACTGCTGGAGGAGCATCTGCGGCACTGCGTCGCGGACGCCGCCGTGAAGGGGCCCGAGGCCATCGACGAGAAGGTCAAGGAAGCCACCAAGGCGATCGAGCGGATGCTGCGCACCTGAGAGCGGCTGCCGCGCGCCGCCGCGCACGGCGCCGGCACCCCGTCACGTACGGTTGCCGGGTCCGGGCCCCGGCTGCGCGCGGTCCGCGTCCACGTCCAGCACCTCGTCGATACGGTCCGAGCTGAGCCGATCCTCGCTCGCGGCGGCCGCCGCGATCATCAACTCACCAGTCAGGTCGATCTCGACGAGGGCCACGTGGTCCTGAACCGTCGAGTTGCGGTGTCCGGCCACGTACAACACCTCCTCCTTCGAGCGCCTCCCCACTCCTCTGGTGGTTACGCCCAGCGTAGGTACGGGCGCACGCTCCGCGCATGGCACGGATGGACCATTTCCGCCGGTTCGCACACGCCGTGGCCGGCCGGCGGATCTCAGCCGCCGTCGGCGGTGACCCGGCCCGAGTAGATGTCGCGCCGGTCGGGCAGCCGGACCGGGACCGGCGCGCCGAAGCCGTGGAGCGTGGTGGTCGAGGTCACCGACGTACCCCCCGTGGTGCCGTTGGCGAAGCGGAAGCGCTGGCGGACCTTGCGCAGCCGCCCGGCGTCGTCCAGATACGCGTCGAAGGACACCACGTCGGTGGTGAAGCCTTTCTCCGCCGCGGTCAGCGCGGGCCGGAACGCCGGGGACGCCGCCCGCGCGGCCGAGCCGATGTGCGTGGTGCCGCTGAAGTGCCGCACCCGGACGCCGTCCAGCCGCTCCCGGCCCTCGTACGTCACCTCGCGCACCCCGCGCAGCAGTTCGGCGGCGGCCATCGGGTCGGTCGCGCCGCCGGTGACGAGGTTGCCGTCGGCGAGCGAGGCGGTGTCCACCCGCACCCACTTGTCGGCGGGCACACCCGCGCCGCGGTTCTTCATGTAGAGGGCGCCCGGCGTGAGGATCTCCGTGATGGTGCGGTCCGCGCCGCGGCCGTCGCCGGTGTCCGGGAGGCGGACGTTCAGCCGCCCGGTGCGCCTGCGGTAGTCGTGGCCGCCGGCGCCCCGGATGGCGATACGGGTGCCGCCGCTGGTGGTCTCCAGGTCCGTGCGTACGCGGGAGGAGCCGGCCCGGACCAGGGCGTCGGCGCAGGCGCGCAGGGTCGCGGCGTAGTCCGTGCGGCCGGCGGGGGACCCGGCGGCGGACGGGCCCGCCGGGTCCGGGTCCCCGGTGGACGACCGGGCGCCCGGTGGGCGGGCACGGTCGGTGAAGGGCAGCCCGGCCGCGGACCCGCCCACCGGGCCGTCTGCGGAGCGGCCGGCCGAGGTCTGGTCGTCGGCCGCCGCCCCGTTGGAGGAGCAGCCCGTCGTGAACAGGCCGACCGCCAGGCCCACCCCGCACGCGGCGGCCGCGACGGCGCCGCCTCGCCTGTCCTGCACCACCATCGCGTACGAGCCCCCTCGGCCGCTCTGCTCGGGTAGTTCCGGACCGAGATGTTCCGGTTGCCCGGAGCAGCCCGACCCGTTCCGTTCAACGACTGTTCAGGCCGCTTCGTCACGCCCGTACACCTGCGGCGCGTACCGTGGCGCCGTGCGAGACCGAGCCTCGGCAGAGCCGATACCGCAGTCCTCAGGACCCGTACCGCAGTCCGCGGAGCCGCCCGGCCACCGGACCTCCACCGTCGAACGGGGCGCGTTCTGCCTGGCCCGTTGCAGCTGCGGCTGGCACGGCCCGGCCCGCCGGGCGCGCTCCCAGGCACGTACGGACGCGGAGCGGCACCCGCGGACGGAGTGAGGCGGCCCCCGCCGCCCCGCGTCACGCGCCCTGACGCCCCGCGTCACGAGCCCTGACGCCCCGCGTCGCGAGCCCCGCCGCCCCGGGTGGTCGCGCCGTACCCGCCGCCCCACCCGCACGCCCTTGGAACCTCCCGCGCCTCCCGCCCCATCTGAGGGGAGGGAAGTCATCCACGGCGCGCGGGCCCCCAAGGGGCCCCGAAAAGGGGCAGTTCACAATGAAGCGGCGCACGATTCTGGCGGCCGGCGGCGGACTCACGGCGACGGCCGTCGCCGTGGCCTGCGGCAGCAGTTCCGGCCACGCGAGCCCGCCCGGCACCGGCCCGTCGTCCGGCGGCGTCGGCCTGACGGCCGGGTCGCAGACCGCCGGGCGCCCGGCGGACAAGGCGTCCTGGGAGGCGCTGCGCAAGAGCCTCGACGGCAGACTGATCCGCGCCGGGGACGCCGCGTACGACACCGCCCGGCGCCTGTACAACACCCGTTTCGACACCCTGAAGCCCGCAGCCGTGGCGTATGTGCGCCACCCGGCCGACATAGCCGAGTGCCTGTCCTTCGCCCGCCGCTACGACGCCCCCGTCGCGATACGCAACGGGGGTCATTCGTATGCCGGCTGGTCCAGCGGCAACGGCAAGCTGGTCATCGACGTGTCGGCCCTGAACACGGTCGGGGCGCCGTCCGGCGGCATCACCCGCATCGGCGCCGGCGCCAAGCTCATCGAGGTCTACGAGGGCCTGGGCCGGCACAACGTCACCCTCCCCGGCGGCTCCTGTCCGTCCGTCGGCATATCCGGCCTCACCCTCGGTGGCGGCCACGGCGTCGCGTCCCGCGCGTACGGTCTGACCTGCGACAGCCTGGTCGGCGCCACCGTCGTCACGGCCGACGGCAAGACCGTGGAGTGCGACGCCGAGCGCGACAGCGACCTCTTCTGGGCGCTGCGCGGCGCGGGCAACGGCAACTTCGGCGTCGTCACCGAACTCCGCTTCAGGACCCACCCGGCGCCCCGCTCGGTCATGGCGTACATGACCTGGCCCTGGTCCAAGGCCACCGCCGTCCTGCGCTCCTGGCAGGAGTGGGGCCCCGCCCAGCCCGGCGAGATATGGTCCTCGCTGCACCTGGACGCCCACCCCGGCGGCACCCCGTCCGTGGCCGTCGCGGCGTTCTCCCTGGGCTCGTACGGCGACCTCCAGAACGCCGTCGACAAGCTGGCCGACCGGGCGGGCGGCCCCGGCCCGGCGAAGTCGGTGCGCCTGACGCCGTCCTCGTACCTGGACGCGATGGAGTCGTACGCGGGCTGCTCCTCGAAGAGCGCCGAACAGTGCCACCTGCCCGGCGACGTCCCCGGGCGCAGCGCCGCGGGCAAGCTCGCGCGCGAGACGTACGCCGCCCGCTCCGACTTCTTCGACCGCTCGCTGGACGCGGCCGGCATGCGGGCCCTGCTGGGCCAGATCGAGGCGGCGAGCCGCAAGGGCGTGGCGGGCAACGCGTCGCTGACCGCGCTGGGCGGCGCGATCAACCGGGTCCGCCCGACGGACACCGCCTTCGTGCACCGCCGCTCGCGCTTCCTCGCCCAGTACCTGGCGTCCTGGAAGGCGGGCGGTTCCGGCTCCGCGCAGAGCGCGTGGCTGACGAGCGTGCACGGTGCGATGCGTCGGTACGCGTCGGGCGCGGCGTACCAGAACTACACGGACGCGGCCCTGACCGACTGGAAGAAGGCGTACTACGGTCCGGCCGCCGACCGGCTCACCGAGCTGAAGCAGCGGTACGACCCGAACGGGCTGTTCAGGACGTTTCCGCAGGCACTGTGACGGGGCGGGCCCGCGAGGTGTGTCGGGGCGCCCGTCCGTGCGGTGAGGGGCGGGCGTCCGTTCCGTGAGAAGCGGGGCGTCCGTTCCGTGGAGCGGGTGTCCGTGCTGTGAGAAGCGGGCGTCCGTTCCGTGGGGCGGGCGTCCGTTCCGTGGGGCGGGCGTCCGGACATGCGTCGGGCCCCGGCACGCGTACGTGCCGGGGCCCGGTGCGCGGCGCGTCGCCCTCGCTACGCCGCCAGGTCCTCGTCCCGTTCCGTACGGGACACCGGCGGTACGGCCGTCACCGGCTCGGACACCGGGCGTCCCGCCGGGCCGCCGGCCCGGACGAGCCACCAGCCGGGCGAGCGGCTCACGGCGGTCGTCACCGGCACCAGCAGGGCCAGCGCCACCGGCGCCAGCAGCAGCGCGACGGCCGTGCCGAGCGCGAAGCCGCCGATCACATCGGTCGGGTAGTGCACGCCCATGTAGACCCGGCAGAACCCCTCCAGCAGCGCGAGCGCGATGCCGATCAGGCCGTACTTGCGGTGGGCGATGAACAGCCCGACGCCGACCGCCATGGTCAGCGTCGCGTGGTCGCTGACGAACGAGAAGTCGCTCTTGCCCGGGATGAGCACTTCCAGGCCCGCGTGGTCCTTGAACGGCCGGGGCCGCTCCACCACCGCCCGGATCGGGATGTTGGCCAGCAGCGCCACACCGGCCGCCAGCGGCGCCCACACCAGGCCCGCGACGGCGGACGGCGCGTCCGGCCGCTTGCGGGCGCCCCACCAGGCGATCAGGCACAGCACCGCGAGCCCGGCGATGATGCCGTACTCGCCGAGGTACTCCATGGCGCGGTTGAGCCAGTGCGGTGCGTCCTTCGCGAGGCCGTTGATGCCGTCGAGCACGTCCACATCGGGGTTCGACCCGTCCATTGCGAGTCCAGCCATCTGCCGCGGCCCCTTACCTTTCGCGCGCGCGAGCGCCGTGTGAGTGCTGCCAACCCCCGTGGTCGTCGGGCGTGGCCGGATTCCTACGGCCCCGCCATGTCTCCACGCCTAGGAAACGCGATGCGCATCCGAGCCGTTCCACCTTCTACCGGATGATCACCAGGACGTTACCGAAGAGAGACTGATGTCCGCAGTTCAGGGCCCCATGTTCACGCAGCGTTCGCGCTGGGCAGCGCCTTCGCGCCGGCCTCGGTGACCCGGGTCGCCCCGATGTAGTCCGGCTTGTCGATCTTGTCGAACCGGATCACCGCGCCGGTGTACGGCGCGTTGATCATGTACCCGCCGCCCACGTAGATCCCCACGTGGTGGATGGACCGCGGATCGTTCAGATCGTGCGCGAAGAACACCAGGTCCCCCGGCAGCAGCTCGTCCCGCTTCGGATGGGGTCCGGCGTTCCACTGGTCGTTGGCGACGCGCGGCAGCTCGATCCCCACCGAGTGGTACGCCGCCTTCGTCAGCCCCGAACAGTCGAAACGCCCGTTCTGCTCCGGTGTGCCGTTGCCGCCCCACAGGTACGGCTTGCCCAGCTGCTCCTGGGCGAAGTAGATCGCGGAGGCGGCCTGCCGGGACGGTGCCACCCGCCCCACCGGCGCCTCGAAGCTCTTCGCGAGGGTCGTGATGATCCGTACGTAGTTCTGCGTCTCGCTGATCGCCGGCACCCCGCCCGCCTTGATGACGCGGTAGGCGCCCGCGTTGTAGGCCGCGAGCATGTTGTGCGCCGGATTGCCCGGCACGTCCTTCACGTACTTCGCCAGCTCGCAGTCGTACGACGCCGCCGACGGGATCGCGTCCGCCGGGTCCCACACGTCCCGCCGGCCGTCCCCGTTCCCGTCTATCCCGTGCGTCTGCCACGTGCCGGGGATGAACTGGGCGATGCCCTGCGCCGCCGCCGGGCTCTGCGCCCGGGGGTTCCAGCCGCTCTCCTGGTAGAGCTGCGCGGCGAGCAGCGCGGGGTTGATGGCGGGGCAGAGGTTGCCCCACTTCTGCACCAGCGGCTGGTACGCGGCCGGTACGGCACCCTTCGCCAGCCCCACGGCCCGGCCCGCGCCGCCCGCCAGGCCCGCGGCGGCGGCGTACACCCCCACCACGAGCAGCGCGAGGAAACAGAGCACCAGCCCGACCCCGAGCCCACCCGTCACCCAGAATTTGCGCACCCCACAACCCTCCCTTAAACGGGCGGGTTTCACCGCCGTTTTCGGCATGTACCTCGCCACACAGGGCCGTACCGGCCCGATTCCGCGCCCCCCGGTGACCGCCCGGGGCTCGCGCGCCCGCCCCGCTTCACTCCCCCAGCTCGAACCAGACCGACTTCCCGCGCCCCGGCCCGTGGCGGCACACACCCCACTCGTCGGCCAGCGCCTCCACCAGGAACAGCCCCCGCCCGTCCGCCGTGTCGCCCGCGGCCCGCCGCCGGACCGGCAGCCCCGGCGCCCCGTCGTGCACCAGCACGCGCAGCCTGGCCGGCACGGGCCACTCCCCGTACAGCGTCACCGGCTGCGAACACCCACCGTTCCGGCAGGCGTTGACGGCGTTCGTCACCACCTCGGACGTCAGCAGCAGCGCGGTGTCCGCCAGGTCCCCCCGCTCGGCGGCCCGCAACGCCGTACCGACCGCGTCCCTGGCCGTACGCACCCACCCCGGATCCGGCGGAAAGACGAGCGAGAAGTCGCACAGCGTGTGCGGCCGGTGTACGGCCTCGGTGGTGGGACACATGACGTGGCCTCCTCGGGTCACGGGCCGGGACGTGCGGGGCGCACGGGGTGGCGGCCGGTGCCATCGAAGCTAGGGAAACCCTTTTGGAAGTTACAACCTCTTCCGGCCAACCTCGCTCGGACGAGTGGTATCGCCCCGGCGCGACCGCCTCCCGCGGCGTCAACACGCGACACTGCCCGGAACCCGAGGAGGAACCGATGCCACCCAGGAGCCAGCCCAGCGAGCGCCACCGCCGCCTCGGTGCCGAGCTCCGCAAACTGCGCCTGCGCGCTGGGCTCTCGGGGGACCAGGCCGCCGCCCTGATCGACGCCGATCGCGGCCGTGTGAGCAACATCGAGGCGGGCCGGGTCGATGTCCCGCGCAACGGGCTCCACAAGTTGCTCCGGGCTTACGGCTGTCCGGACGGTCCGCTCTTCGACGGACTGATGGCGATGGCCCAGGACCGGGGGAAAGGGTGGTGGGACGAGTACCGGGACGTGATGCGGCGGCCGGCTCTCGACCTCGCCGAACTCGAATCCCGCGCCACGCACATCCGCAACCACGAACCACTGGTGATTCCGGGGATCCTGCAAACCGCCGAATACGCGCGGTCGGTGTGCGAGACGTTCGACGAGCCCGACGCGCAGCTCGACCGGTACGTCCGGTTCCGCATGGACCGCCAGCGCATCCTGGAACGGCAGCCCGGCACTCCCTACCACGCGGTCATCCAGGAAGGAGCGCTGCGCACCCGCGTCGGCAGCCCGGAGATCATGCGTCGGCAGCTGCGCCGCCTCATCGAGATCGCCCGGCTCCCCCACGTGACGCTACAGGTGTTCCCCTTCGAAGCCGGGCCCTACTCCGGAGTGAGCCGCTCTTTCAGCATCTTCGGCGGACCCACGCCCGCGCTCGACACGGTCCGCCTGGAACAGGCGGTGGCCTCCGCGATCCTGCGCGACGAGGAGGAGACGAGCCGCTACGGCAGGATCTTCACGAAGCTGACCGAACTCGCACTCCCGCGAGTTGACCCGGAGGCAAGGCCTGAGTCTCATGACGGTCGGGACTCACTGACCCTCATCCAGCACCTGATGTACGCCTTCTAGGAGAACGCAAAATGCCCCGGCTCACCTGGCGGAAGTCCTCGTACAGCGGCAGCGGCCAGGACGACTGCGTAGAGGTGGCGCCCCACCCCGACGGCCCCATCCTCTACCGTGAGAGCGACCACCCCGGCGCGGTCGGGCGGGCCACCGCCCCCGGCTGGGCCGCGTTCCTCCGGGCCGTCAAGGCCGACCGGTGCGCGGCCGGTCCGCGCTGACCAGCCGTCAACCCATCGCCGGACCTGTGAAGGAAGCCATGCCGCCCACCCCGCACATCCCCGCCGACCTCGACTGGCAGAAGGCCACGGACGACGAGAGCGCGCCCGAGTACATCGAGGTGGCCTTCGGCGACGACGACCACGTCTACCTGCGGACGAACATCGAGCCGGACAACGTCGTGGTGACGACGCGCACCAAGTGGGACGCGTTCGTCCTCGGGGTGAAGGCCGGCGAGTTCGACCACTTCGTGGGGCTTTAGCGGCAATTGCCGAGGGGGGTCGGTCGTGATACACACGGTCACGCCGATGGGCCCCGGAGCGCCGCGCGTCCCCGTATGCACGCAATCCCCACGGGATCCGTCAAAGAAAGCCGCCAAGTCGACATGCGATGGCGGTTTTGTCAGCGAAGATAGAGGCCGGCCCGCACCGTGTGGCGCGGGTTGCGCAACTACGCATTAGGGGCGGTGAGTTCATACATGTACTTGGCGGCCGAAAAGGGCGACATCACCACCATCATTGGCGGAATCGCCCCGAACTGGGGTCCGTTCGGAACGCTCGGCAACGAAGCACGCGTGATGATCGAAGTGGTCATGGCAGTAGCGATTCTGCTCTGCCTGGGCATCGCGATCTGGGGCGCGGCCAAGCAGCGCATCGGCGCCACCGCGCTGCGCGACACGTTCAGCGCCGAACAGGGCAAGGGCCTCATCGTCGCGGGCCTGACCGGGGTCTTCATCATCGGCTCGCTGGGGACACTGTTCACGATCGTGTACGGGATGGCCGTGTAGCCGCCGTACCGCCGGGCCGTACGGAGGTGCGGCCCGCCGTACCTCACCACCACCCCCGCAGGCCGCGCACCGGCCGCCTCGCGCCCCCGGGCGCTCCCGGCCCCGTGCCGCGCAGCCCCGCACCCCTCCGTGCGCCCCTCCGCACCCCGTGAGCCCGGCTCTCCCCCACCACCATCCCCACAGGCCCCATCTCCCCGCCGAGAGCACATGCCGATGTCCACCCGTACCGCTCCGCACGGTTCCGCTTTGCGCCACCGTGGCAGGCAACGGGCCGATTGGGCCGCGTTCCGGGCGGGGACACATGGGCTTGGCGGAGACGCTGCGGCGGACGCGGCGCATGAGGCGGTCGCAAATGCCACAAGCTCCCCCATTCGCCTCTATCGCCCAGCATCTGAGGTTCCGTCACGGTGAGATGTACTCGTACCACTGCACCCGAGCCGCGGCCCGCGCGGCTACGGTCATACACGGGTGGCGAAACGACGGCAGTGACGGCTATGTCGGTTGAGGGGGCACAGGCGCGATGAGTCTCAGCGATGGCGGTGGGTACGGCGGCGAGCCCGGCGGCCCGGGCGGCCAGACCCGTACCAGACTCCCCGACGGCGGCGGCGACGCCTACGGCTCCGGCCGCCGCTCCCGTACGGGCTTCTCCAGCCGGAACCTGATCACGGTCGTCGGCGTGGTCGTCCTCCTGATAGCGGCCATCGCGTTCGCGAACCGGGGCGGCGACGGCCAGGCGCCCTCCGACGGCACGGCGAAGGGCGCCGACGCCCGGTCCACCGCCCCGACCGGCACCAAACCGGTCGAGGGCAAGAACGGCGGCATCGCGACGGGCTTCGCGAAGACGGAGCAGGGGGCGCAGTCGGCGGCGGCGAATTATGCGGTGGCGCTGGTGTCTGCCGACATACTCAAACCCACCGAGCGGCACGCGATAGTCGAGAAGGTGTTCGTACCGGCCAAGGTCGGCGAGATGCAGAGCAAACTCGACCAGGCCTACTCCACCGACTTCCTCTCCAAACTGGGCCTCGACGCCAAGGGCAACGCCGCTCAGGGGATGACGTACATCTCGCGCACCGTTCCCGTCGGCACCAAGGTCGCGGCCTTCAAGGGCGACACCGCACGGCTGGAGGTCTGGTGCACCGGGCTGTTCGGCACGGCGGGGGCGAGTTCGACCACACCGGTGACGAGTGACTGGTTCACCATGCACCTGGAGCTGCGCTGGGCGGATGGCGACTGGAAGGTGCAGAGCTTCGCCCAGAAGGACGGCCCGGCACCGGTGAACGGTGACAACAAGACGTCCGGAGCGGACCAGATCGCCAAGGCGGTCAACCAGTACGGAGGCTTCACCTATGCCCGGTAGCCGGCGGAGCCGCGCCCTCTCGATCACCGCCGCACTGGCGACCGTACAAACGGCGGTGTTCATGCTGGCCACTCGCGCACTGGCCGCACCATCACCCACCGCGACACCGACGCCGGGCGCGTCCTCACCCGGTGCCACCGCGAGCCCGTCCCCCAGCGCGTCCGCCACGGACAACTGCGACCTGATCGTCGGCCCCGCCAAGGAGTACTGCCAAAACGGCGACAAATCCGGCGCCACCGCCCCCAAATCCCCCGGCGGCCTCACCGACAACAACCCCCTCGACCCCCTCACCTCCCTCGCCAAGGGCTGCGCCAACGCCGCCGCGTGGATTGTCGACAAGCTGTCCGACGCCGTGAAGGCGACCTCGCAGGTCGACTTCACCAACGCCGCGTTCCTGAAGCAGTACGCCGTCGTCTTCGCCGCCTCGACCGTGCTGACGCTCGTGCTGTGGCTGCTCGCCGTCGCCAAGCGGGCCGTGCGCGGGGTGCGGCTGACCGAGGCGATCAGCGAGGCGGTCGGGTTTCTGTGGCTGACCGTACTGGCGTCCGCGTTCACGCCGTTGATCCTGTACACGGTCGTCTCGGCCACCGACGGCATCACCGAGATCATCGCCAAGGGCACCGGCGCGCAGACCGACACGTTCTTCGGCGCGTTCGCCGCGGCTCTGAAGAAAGACACCGACATCGGCGGCGGCCCGATCATGCTGATCGTGGTCTCGCTCGTCTCCGTGCTCGCGGCCGGTGTGCTGTGGCTGGAGCTGGTGATCCGCGCCGCCCTGCTGTACGTGGGCGCGCTGCTCGGCACGGTCGTCTACGCGGGCCTGGTCGACAAGAACATGTGGGGCCATGTGCGCCGCTGGGCGGGCATCATGATCGCCGTGATCCTGGTGAAACCGGTCATCGTGATCGTGCTGGGCATCGCTGGCGCGCTCTCCTCCGGCGACGGCCCGAACTCCTTCTCCGCCGTCGTCTCGGGGCTCGCGATCATCCTGCTGGCCATCTTCGCCAGCGCCGTGATCTACCGCTTCGTCCCCGGCTTCGGCGACGAGATGGTCTCCGCCCGTACGAACAAGAAGCAGGCCACCGAGGGCTCGCAGGCCGCCGCCGTGATCTCCTCGCCCGCCGCGCTGGTGTCCCAGGGCATCAAGGCGCACAGTTCCCGCAGGTCCGGCGGGGGCGGCGGCCCGGAGCAGAGCGGCGGCCAGGCCCGGCCGGCGGACGCGGTGTCCGGCGGCGTGGCCGCCCACAGCAGCCGTAACAGCGGCTCCTCCGAGGGCAACGGCGGCCGCGCCCCGGCCCCCGCCGCCCCCGCGTCCCGTACGCATCCCTCCCCCCGTTCGGGCTCCGGCCCGTCCGGGAACTCCCGCACCGGCAAGACCTCTGGAGGTGACGGGCGTTGACGACCCAGTCGCACCCGATCACGCCCCGCCGCACGTACCTGATCGGCCGCGCCCGCCCGAACGCGATCGTCGGCAAGAACCGCGAGACCGGCGAGATCGCGCTGATCATCGCGGGCGCCTTCCTCGGCATGCTGTGCGGCCTGCTGGTGCCGGTGCTGTCCCTGCGGATCGCCAGCCTGACCGGCTTCCCGCTGCTGGCGATCGCCGCGGTCTACTTCCCGTACCGCGGCCGTACGTTCTACAAGTGGTTCGAGATCAACCGCAGCTACCGGCGCACCGTCCGCCGGGGCGCCACGTACCGCTCCGGCGCCGCCGAGGCGGGCGTCCGGCTGGACGGCCGGGAGGTGGAGATCGGCCCGCCGCCCGGCATCGGCCGCATCAACTGGCTGAGCGCGCCGTTCGGCCCGGACGAGATCGCCGTACTGCTGCACGCCGACCGCCGCACGGTCACCGCCGCCATCGAGATCGAGGGCCCGGGCGTCGGCCTGCGCGACAGCGAGGACCAGGAGGCGCTGGTCGAACGGTTCGGCACGCTGCTCAAGCACGTCGCCAACGGGGACGGCTTCGTCACCCGCCTCCAGATGCTGGCCCGTACGCTCCCCGCCGACCCGGACGCGCACGCCAAGGACGTCGCCCAGCGCGGAAACCCGGACGCCCCGGACTGGCTCCAGGACTCCTACGACCAGCTCCAGTCCATGGTCTCCACCTCCTCCGAGCAGCACCGCGCCTACCTGGTCGCCTGCATGCACTACACCCGCGAACTGGCCGCCGAGGCGCAGACCATGGCGCGCGCCGCGCAGCTGCACAACGGCGGGCTGATCCGCAAGAAGCTGGACCGGGACGCGGGCCTGGCCGTCGTCATGGCGCGCGAGCTGACCGACATCTGCGCGCGGCTGGCGGAGGCCGACATCCGCGTACGGCAGCCCCTCGGGCAGAGCAGGCTGTCCTCCCTGGTCCACTCCATGTACGACCCGGACCACCCCATCGACCACATCCAGGCCATGACCAAGCGCAACGCCTGGCCGGCCGAGCTGGACGCGATGGAACCGACGTACCTCCAGGCCAAGACCCGCGAGTCGGCCACCCGCGCGCCGTGGTGCCACGCCACCGCGTGGATCAAGGAGTGGCCGCTGACCCCGGTCGGCGTCAACTTCCTGGCACCGTTGCTTGTGCACACTCCCGATGTCATCCGTACGGTGGCGGTCTGCATGGACCTGGAGCCCACCGAGATCGCGATCGAGCGGATGCTGACGGAGAAGACCAACGACGACGCGGAGGCCAGCCGGGCCGCCAAGATGAACCGGGTGGTCGACCCGCGCGACGTGGCCCACCACGGCCGCGTCGACCAGCGCGGCGAGGACCTGGCCTCGGGCGCCGCGGGCGTCAACCTGGTCGGCTACATCACCGTCTCCGCCCGCTCGCCGGAGGCGCTGGCCCGCGACAAGCGCACCATCCGCGCCTCGGCGGGCAAGAGTTACCTCAAACTGGAGTGGTGCGACCGGGAACACCACCGCGCCTTTGTCAACACGCTGCCGTTCGCGACCGGGATCCGCCGCTAAGCCGCTGGGAGGCGCGTACGTCATGGCCATGCTCGATCCGCTCGCGGCACTCACCGAGGCGTTCACCAGCTTCCTGTTCGGGAAGGTGGAGACGACGCGACTCCCGGTACGGACCTCGACCGGCCAGGCCCAGGCGGTCTACCTGCCGACCGCCGCGCCCGGCCTGGGCGACTCCGGCGTGATCATCGGCCGCGAGGTCTACAGCGGCAAGGGCTACATCTACGACCCGTTCCAGCTCTACGGCCAGCAGCTGCCGGCGCCGCACTGGCTCGTCCTCGGCGAGTCCGGCAACGGCAAGTCGGCGCTGGAGAAGACGTACGTCCTGCGGCAGCTGCGGTTCCGCGACCGGCAGGTGGTGGTGCTGGACGCCCAAGGCGAGGACGGCGTCGGCGAGTGGAACCTGATCGCCGAGCAGCTCGGCATCACCCCCATCCGCCTGGACCCCACCGCCGCCCTCAACGGCGGCATCCGCCTCAACCCCCTCGACCCGTCGATCACCACGACCGGGCAGCTGGCCCTGCTCCGTACGATCATCGAGGTCGCCATGGGCCGCGGCCTGGACGAGCGCTCCGGCTTCGCGCTGAAGGTGGCACACGCGTACGTCAACGAGACGATCACCAATCGTCAGCCGGTGCTGACGGACATCGTCGAGCAGCTGCGCCACCCGGAGGCGGAGTCGGCGGAGGCCATGAACGTCGACATAGACGACGTACGGGCCTGGGGCCTGGACGTGGCGCTGGTGCTCGACCGCCTCGTCGACGGTGACCTGCGCGGCATGTTCGACGGCCCGACCACGGCCGGCATCGACCTGGACGCGCCCCTGATCGTCTTCGACCTCTCGCACATCGACCGCAACTCGATCGCGATGCCGATCCTGATGGCCATCGTCGGCGTGTGGCTGGAACACACGTGGATCCGCCCCGACCGGAAGAAACGGATCTTCCTGGTCGAGGAGGCCTGGCACATCATCAACTCGCCGTTCGTGGCCCAGCTCTTCCAGCGGCTGCTGAAGTTCGGCCGGCGCCTCGGCCTGTCCTTCGTCGCCGTCGTCCACCACCTCAGCGACGTGGTGGACGGCGCCGCCGCCAAGGAGGCCGCGGCGATCCTGAAGATGGCCTCCACCCGTACGATCTACGCCCAGAAGACGGACGAGGCCCGGGCCACCGGCGGCGTCCTGGGCCTGCCCCGCTGGGCGGTCGAGATCATCCCGACGCTCACCCCCGGCATCGCGGTCTGGGACGTCAACGGCAACGTCCAGGTCGTCAAACACCTGGTCACCGAAGCGGAACGGCCGCTGGTCTACACCGACCGGGCGATGACCGAGACCTCCGCGACGATGACCGAGGAAGCGCTCGCGATCGGGCGGGCGGCGGACGCCGAGGCCGAACAGCGGGCCGAGGCGATCGCGATGCAGCGGCAGTTCCGGGACGAGTCGAGCGAGACGGTGGCGTGACGCGGGGATACGGGAACGGGCAGGGGCCGGGGCAGGGATACGGGGACGGACAGGGGAGCGGACACGGGCACGGGCACGGTGGTGCCGGTGCTTCGGGGGGCGCGGCCGGTGCGCCCGGCGGGCGGGGACGGGGGCGGGGCATCCCCGACTCCCTCCTGGTCGGCGTGCTCGCCTTCCTCCTCGGCATGACCGTCCTGGCGTGGACGGCGACCGGCCTGGCCGGCCTCTTCACGCACGGCGCCTGGCCGGACGGCGTGACCTTCGCCCGTACGCCCCTGGCCCTGCGCAGCCTGATAACCGCCCCGCACGACCTCCCGTCCGCCTGGCCGGACACGCCCGCCGCACAGCTCTCCGGGTACGGCCTGTTCTGGGGCATCCTCATCAGCCAGCTGCTGGTGCTGGTCGTCCTGACGGTGTTCGCCATGGGGACGATCGCCCGCTATCGGATGGTGCGGGCGAACCGACGGGCCGGGGCGGCCAAGGACGCCGGGTGGCAGGGAGGCGTCGCGCAGAGCGGGGTGGCATCTGGGGGCGGTCCCGCGGCGGCTGCCGGGCCTCCGGGGGCGCCGACGACGTCTGGGGCTGCGGCTGGGCCTATGGCAGGGGCTACGCCTGGGCCTACGGCTGGGTCTACGCCCGGGCCTGGGCCTGCCTCAGCGCCCTCTGCGCCGACAGCGCCTGCCCCTATCCCAGAGCCCCCTGCGCCTGCACCGGCAGGGCCGACAGCACCGGCGGCACCTGTGCCCACACCGGCGGCATCTGTGCCCACACCGGCCGCACCGTCGGAGCCCGCGGTCTCCTCCACGGCCGTACCAGTCGGCCCACCGCAGACACCCGCGGATGCCGTTCCCGACGCTCCCACTCCCGAATTCGCCCCCCACGCCGCCCCGGTCGTCCACTACGGCACCGACCGCCGCCAGGCCGGCGCGCTCGCCGCGTCCGCCATCGCGGCGGCCGAGGGCCCCCTGGTCGTCGCCACCACCGACCCCGCACTCTGGGCCGACACCAAGGACGCCCGCGCCAAGCTGGGCCCGCTGCTGACGTACGACCCGCAGCACGTTCTGGACACCCCGGCCCGAATGCGCTGGTCGCCGACGTCCGGCTGCGAGGACATCGGCGTCGCAGCCGCCCGTGCGGCCGCGCTGCTCACTCCCGTACGGCCCTCCAGCGTCCTCGACTCCGCGGTGGCCGACGCCGCGACGACCCTGCTGCGCTGCTGGCTGCACGCCGCCGCGGTGGACGGGCGGCCTTTCCGCCAGCTGCACCGCTGGGCGCACGCGAGCGGCGCCGCGCACGAGCCCGTACGAATTCTGCGTACGAACCGGAAGGCGTCGGCGGGGCAGGCAGGCGAGCTGGAGTCCGTGCTGACGGCGCATGCGGAACGCCGGGAGATGGCTCGGGAGTTGGTCTCCAGGACCCTGACGTGCCTCTCCTCGATTCACATCCGGGACGCGTGCAATCCGGCGCGATCCGATGCCCTCCTTCTCGAATCTTTCATCGACGAAGGGGGAACGCTCTACGTGGCAGGGGAATCCATCGAGGATCCGCGGTCCGCTCCGGGCGCGATGCCGCTGCTCATCGCGCTCCTCTCCAACGTGGTCGAGCGCGGCCGCCGCATGGCCGAACGGTCATCCGCCGGCCGGCTCGACCCACCACTCACCCTCGTCCTGCACGACATCGCGGCGCTCGCGCCGTTCCCGGCGCTGCCCGGGCTGCTCGAAACGGGCCGCGAGCAGGGGCTGTTGACGGTGGTCACCCTGCGCTCCCAGGAGCAGGCCCGCGCCCGCTGGCCACAGCAGGCGCTACCGGACTGACCGGCCTGCTTCCCAGCTGGCTACGCGCGTTCCAGCGCCATCTCGCGCTCGATGGCCGTCCCGTCCTTCGGATCGGTCATCGTGCGGCCGGTCTCCACGAAACCGAGCGCCCGGTAGAGCGCCAGCGCGCGCTCGTTCTCCTCGTGCACCCACAGCCGTACGCGTTCCACCGCCGGCTCGGAGCGGCTCCAGGCCCACTCCACCGCTGCCGCGAACAGCTCGCGCGCCAGCCCGGTGCCACGGTGTTCCGGACGTACGTAGACGCCGACGATATGGGCCCACGGCTCGTCGCCGTCCCCCTCGTCCGCGCCCTCCCTCTCGACGAGTACGACGACCATGCCGCCCCAACTGCCGTCGGGTGCCTCGCCGATGATGGTCAGTGGGTCCCGGTCCTCGTCGCTCCGCGCCGCCCGGCGGCGCCACACCTCGTCCGGGAACGCCGCGACCTTGTCGAAGGACTCGTTGAAGGCGATGCGCGCGACCGGATCGGCGAGTGCCGCCAGCCGCAGCTCCCTGAGCCGCTTCCACTCGTCGGCCTTGACCGGCCTGATCAGATACCCCATCGCCCCAGCATCCCAGCAGCCCACCCCTCTGACCACAGGTTGCACCCCTCTTCCCACCCCGAACGCGGAAAAGCCCCGCACCATACGGTGCGGGGCTCCCCACAAAAATTGTTCGGCGGCGTCCTACTCTCCCACAGGGTCCCCCCTGCAGTACCATCGGCGCTGAAAGGCTTAGCTTCCGGGTTCGGAATGTAACCGGGCGTTTCCCTAACGCTATGACCACCGAAACACTATGAAGATGAACTCCAGCCAGCAAGGCGAGTTCGTTACTTCAGAACTAACACAGTGGACGCGAGCAACTGAGGACAAGCCCTCGGCCTATTAGTACCAGTCAACTCCACACCTTACGGCGCTTCCATATCTGGCCTATCAACCCAGTCGTCTACTGGGAGCCTTACCCCATCAAGTGGGAGGGAGCCCTCATCTCGAAGCAGGCTTCCCGCTTAGATGCTTTCAGCGGTTATCCTTTCCGAACGTAGCCAACCAGCCATGCCCTTGGCAGAACAACTGGCACACCAGAGGTTCGTCCGTCCCGGTCCTCTCGTACTAGGGACAGCCCTTCTCAAGACTCCTACGCGCACAGCGGATAGGGACCGAACTGTCTCACGACGTTCTAAACCCAGCTCGCGTACCGCTTTAATGGGCGAACAGCCCAACCCTTGGGACCGACTCCAGCCCCAGGATGCGACGAGCCGACATCGAGGTGCCAAACCATCCCGTCGATATGGACTCTTGGGGAAGATCAGCCTGTTATCCCCGGGGTACCTTTTATCCGTTGAGCGACGGCGCTTCCACAAGCCACCGCCGGATCACTAGTCCCTACTTTCGTACCTGCTCGACCCGTCAGTCTCACAGTCAAGCTCCCTTGTGCACTTACACTCAACACCTGATTGCCAACCAGGCTGAGGGAACCTTTGGGCGCCTCCGTTACCCTTTAGGAGGCAACCGCCCCAGTTAAACTACCCACCAGACACTGTCCCTGATCCGGATCACGGACCCAGGTTAGACATCCAGCACGACCAGAGTGGTATTTCAACAACGACTCCACAACCACTGGCGTGGCCGCTTCACAGTCTCCCACCTATCCTACACAAGCCGAACCAAACACCAATATCAAGCTATAGTAAAGGTCCCGGGGTCTTTCCGTCCTGCTGCGCGAAACGAGCATCTTTACTCGTAGTGCAATTTCACCGGGCCTATGGTTGAGACAGTCGAGAAGTCGTTACGCCATTCGTGCAGGTCGGAACTTACCCGACAAGGAATTTCGCTACCTTAGGATGGTTATAGTTACCACCGCCGTTTACTGGCGCTTAAGTTCTCAGCTTCGCCCCACCGAAATGGAGCTAACCGGTCCCCTTAACGTTCCAGCACCGGGCAGGCGTCAGTCCGTATACATCGCCTTACGGCTTCGCACGGACCTGTGTTTTTAGTAAACAGTCGCTTCTCGCTGGTCTCTGCGGCCACCACCAGCTCACACCGCAAGGGTGATCACCAGCAATGGCCCCCCTTCTCCCGAAGTTACGGGGGCATTTTGCCGAGTTCCTTAACCATAGTTCACCCGAACGCCTCGGTATTCTCTACCTGACCACCTGAGTCGGTTTAGGGTACGGGCCGCCATGAAACTCGCTAGAGGCTTTTCTCGACAGCATAGGATCATCCACTTCACCACAATCGGCTCGGCATCAGGTCTCACCCTCACATGTGCGACGGAT